>CACBAM010000002.1 GCA_902537215.1 uncultured Alphaproteobacteria bacterium | reverse complement strand
GAATTAAGTCTAATTCTTTAGTGCCTCTTCTCCAGCTTCTTATTGACAATCTTTTCCGAACTACTTTTATATTCATGCTCTGAAAATAATTTATTTTTTGCCTATTACAATTAAAGATTTTGGTTTAATTAAAATATATGCGTTTTTCAAAAAATATGGAAAATATTAGTATGTCAAAAACGGCTGAGGTCTCTGACCTGGCATTGTCTCTAAAGGAACAAGGTCACAAAATAGTCAATATGGCAACTGGAGAACTATCGTTTAAGCCAGCTTTATCGATAAGAAAAGAAGCATGTAGGACGATAAATAAAGGAGAAACTCTTTATACACAAGTTGCAGGTCGAAAAGAATTGAGGGATCTTATAAGCGTAAAACTAAAAAAAGATCTTAAAATAGAGTATGAATGTGACGAGATAATTATTTCTAATGGAGGGAAGCAAGTTATTTATAACGCACTGCAAAGCACTATAAACAGAGGTGATGAAGTAATTATTATTTCTCCCTATTGGGTGTCATATCCTGAAATAATAAAATTATGTGGTGGGAGACCAAAAGTCTTAAACACAACAAGGAGAGAAGGATTTTCAATAAATACAGAAAAATTGGAGAAGCTAATTACACCGAAAACTAAATGGATTATTCTAAACTCGCCAAATAATCCAACCGGTGTTGTTTACTCTCCTGAAACTATAAAAAAACTTGTAATAGTATTAAGAAAATACCCAAATATTTGGATACTTTCAGATGATATTTACGAAAAACTTAACTTTTCAAAGGAAACAAATCTAAGCATTCTGCACATTGATGAGGAACTTAAAGGGAGATCACTTATAGTGAATGGATTTTCTAAAGGTTATTGTATGACTGGATGGAGATTAGGATATGGCGCCGGCCCGAAAATACTTATTGAGGCTATGAAAAAAATACAATCTCAATCTACATCTGCTGCCAATACTATTGCTCAAAATGCAGCAATTAAAGCTTTGGAATTAGACGATAATCATTTTAAAGCCATTAAAGCATCACTCTTGAAAAGGAAAGCAATTGTGATTTCTGCTCTATCTGATTTGGATGGCTTTGACTCTAATTTTAGCGAAGGGGCATTTTATTTATTCCCTTCGATAAAAAGATTTCTTGGCAAGCGGTTAAATAGTAAAGAAGTAATATTGAATGATACAAGCTTTTGCATGCAATTATTATCTTCAGAACATGTAGCAACGGTACCAGGTTCAAGTTTTGGAAGCAAAGATAGTATAAGAATAAGTTATGCCTTAAGTGAAAAAGATTTACGAACTGGCTGTAAAAGGATAAAACAATTTTGTGAAAGGCTAATATAACAAGACGTAAACCGCGTTATAGCTCTGAAACCATAACAATAAATCAACTGAGTTAAAAAATGCATGATATAAAACTTATTAGAGAATGTCCCGAGATTTTTGATAAAACTTTAGAAAATAGAGGTGAAGGTTCTAAAAGTTCAAAAGTTATTGCATTAGATACTCAAAGAAGAAAAACTATCGAGAAACTGGAAAAATTGCTCTCTGAAAGAAAAGCTTTGTCAAAAGAAATTGGTGCCACTGAGAGGAATAACGGTAATTCAATAATTAGTATCCGTGACACTATTAAAAAAATGAAGCATGAGATAGCCCGACTAGAGACATCTCTTAGAGATATAGAACAAGATTTAGAGGCTTTACTGTTGTCTATTCCCAATTTGCTAAGTGATGATGTTCCAATAGGGCAAAGTGAGACTGATAATGTAGAGGTTTATAGATGGGGGGAAATAAAATCTTTTAATTTTCAGCCTAAGGAGCACTTTGAAGTTAGCGCAACCAAAAACGATATAAATTTTGAAACCGCTTCAAAGGTTACTGGGTCGCGATTTGTTTTTCTTTCTAAGTCCGTAGCGTTATTACACCGAGCGCTAACACAGTACATGCTTAACACCAACATAATAGACAGTGAACTAACAGAATTTTGGACACCAGTTCTCGTAAATGAAAAATCAATGTTAGGAACTGGTCAATTGCCAAAGTTCAGGGAAGATAGTTACCATACAAATGAGGGACTTTGGCTTATTCCGACCGCAGAAGTTCCGCTTACAAACATTGGAAAAGATAAAATTTATGCAATGGAGGAATTACCAATCAGAATGACTGCTGCCACGCAGTGTTTTCGTTCAGAGGCCGGAAGTGCTGGGAAAGATACAACAGGAATGATCAGACAACATCAATTCGAAAAGGTGGAGATGGTTACTTTCTGCAAACCAGAGTTTGAAAATTTTGAGCTCGAAAGAATGACCGATTGTGCCGAGAAAATTTTAAAGAATTTGTGCATACCTTTCAGAAAAATACTTCTATGCTCTGGGGATATCGGTTTTGGATCAAAGAAAACATATGACTTAGAAGTTTGGCTTCCAGGCCAAAATAGATATCGTGAAATTTCCAGTTGCTCAATATGCGGAGACTTCCAATCTAGAAGAATAAATATTAGATATAAGAATGATCGAGAATCCAAACCTCAATTCATATCTACTTTAAACGGTTCGGGACTTGCTGTTGGACGTTGCTTAATTGCAGTTATTGAAAATAACCAACTAGAAGATGGGTCGGTAGAAATTCCGGAAGCACTAAGACCATATATGTTCAATTTTAAAAAAATTGATAATAATGGAAACCTTAAATAGCATGCGTATCTTAATAACTAACGACGATGGATTTAATGCTAACGGGATCAAGTCCCTGAAAAAAGTAGCCCTTGAAATGTCGACTGAAGAGAGCATCTTCGTTGTTGCTCCCTCAGCTAATCAATCTGCAAAGAGTAGATCAATATCATATAAAACAGAGTTTCATATTACAAAAAAAAGTGACAATCAATATTCTGTTGATGGAACACCCACCGATTGCATAATATTTGCTCTCGATCATCTTATGAAGGATAAAAAACCAGACCTCATTCTTTCAGGTATAAATTGGGGTTATAATCTAGCTGAGGACGTTTTTTATTCCGGTACAGTAGCTGCAGCTATGGAGGGCGCCGACAGGGGAGTTCTTTCAATAGCACTAAGTCAAGCGTATTCAGGTGCTGAGAAAGGATTGAACCCTTTCCTTTTCGCCGAAAAATGTAGCTCAAAGTTATGCTCGTCTATTTATAAAAACTTCTCACTTTCACTTAAGAAGATAGCATTCAACGTGAACTTTCCTGCACACCCTAAAAAGCGCTATCCTGACTGCGTAAAAATTGCGCCTATAGGGCAAAGATACGCCTCTAATTTTGCTATTAACCTCTACGCCAAATCTGAAAATTCGTATATGGGTAAGATAGATAGTATTAATAAGAACTCATCTTCAACCCCTGAGGATGACTATAATAGCTGTTTAGCTGGATATATAACCGTTTCGCCCATTTCTATGAATTTTGTCAAGGAGAGAAGCTTTAAGGAACTAAAGAAAGTACAATTTTGACATGGATGAGTCAAAAGCCCTTCTTATTTTAAAATTAAGACAAATTGGGGTTTCTAACCCAGAGGTTTTAGACTGCATTGAGTCAATAGATAGGAGCCATTTCGTATCAAAGAGTTTTTTAGATCGATTTATGGAAGATGTTGCACTCCCTATTGATTGCGGCCAGACAATAAGCCAGCCTTCGCTTGTAGGTTTTATGACCCAACAACTAGAAATTCCGAGAAGAAGCAAAGTTTTAGAAATAGGCACTGGATCTGGTTACCAAACAGCAATACTTGCAAGACTGTCATCTAGAGTCTATTCAATCGAGAGATATCAAAAACTAGTAGATAAAGCCAAGAGGCGACTTGAAGACCTCAATATATCAAATGTGATAATTCTTCTAAGAGATGGCTTTTTTGGTTATTCTCATCAAGCACCCTTTGATAGGATTATCATAACTGCCGCTGTTGAGGAGATCCCTAGCTTAGTTGTGAATCAACTAAAGATTGGAGGTATTATGATTGTCCCCGTTGGGCTACCAAACCAGAAACAATCACTTTTGAAAGTTATTAAAACTGAAAAAGGCTTGGACATTATAGAGCTAATGAGTGTAAGGTTCGTACAAATGAAAGAAGGATTAGTAAATATTTAAAATCTGGGTTCAGTTTTTATGAAAAAAAAGATAGTAATCGTTTTACTCTTAGTTTTACCAATTTTGGTTAATTGCCAAACCCAAGAGCATACGCTTAGTTCTAACTTAGACGTTAAGCCATTTTCTTTTGATACAAAGATGCGACCGGATATTAGAGGTATTATATCTTATGACAAATATCAAGTTGTGGTAGCAAATGGTAATGAAACGGTTTCAGATATTGCTAAGAGGCTAGACTTAGATCCAAGAAAATTTTCTCTATTTAATGGGTTAGTCGAGTCATATCGTCCCAGACAAGGGGAATTGCTAGCCTTAAATAAAAAAATTGATTCAATAGAGAATACGAATAAGACTGTTTGGTCTCAAAAAAATACTAAAAACGTACTGGAGAGAGTGTCGGAAACAAAACAGGTCTCTGTGCCAAAAAGAGGCTTTGCTAAGCATACGGTTGAAACAGGAGAAACAATTTATTCCATAGCCCGACTATATAATGTTTCAGTAACGTCTTTAGCTAAATTGAACAAGTTAGATGCAGAATTTACTATTTATTTGGGACAAAATATTATTATTCCAATTACGCAAAACGAAATAAGTCCTCCAAAGAAAAAGATAACGTCATCCAGCAAAAGATTAGTAGATGATCAAAAAAATACTTCTGTAACCTTATCAGAGAAACAGAATGAGTTTAGCACAAGAAATACTTTTCTTATGCCAGTAAAAGGAAAAATAATAAGCAAATATAATCCCAACAATGAGAAACAAAAAAATCAAGGTATTGATTTCCAAGTTTCTATAGGATCTCCTGTTTTCGCTGCTGCTTCAGGCAATGTTGCTTTAATAACAGATAACACTGAAAACTTTGGGAAAATTGTATTGATAAGGCATAAAAATAACTTAATTAGCATATACGGTAGGGTTGCAAAAGTACTTGTAAAAAAAAATGAAGTTGTTACTAAAGGCCAAAAAATTGGATTAATGGCAGAAAAAGCAAATGATGGAAAAGATCAGACTATACTTCATTTTGAGCTCAGGAGAGGAACACAAAGTGTAAACCCAGAAAATTACTTTGAGTAAAAAGACTACTGATAACTGCTCAACAAAGATACTACAAACTGTTTTGCAACTCGACCCGACCGACCACCTCTTTGCATTTGCCATTGTAATGCTCTTTTATCTAATTCTTCTGTTTCGATATTGATACCAAACGATTTGGCATAAGACCTTACTATTTCCAGGTAAAGATTTTGATCACACTCATAAAAGC
Source organism: uncultured Alphaproteobacteria bacterium (assembly GCA_902537215.1). Taxonomy (GTDB): domain Bacteria; phylum Pseudomonadota; class Alphaproteobacteria; order Rhodobacterales; family Rhodobacteraceae; genus CACIJG01. Next base: position 208,942 of record CACBAM010000002.1, on the reverse strand, counting down.
CTATTGAAATACCAAACCTGTCGGATATGGAAAGTCGTTCGTCAAGCTCTTCTTCCCATCTCATAAAATTATCGGCATTTCCTGCTTTCCTACTTAATAGATGCCTTCTGTTAGATGTGGCATATACCAAGACATTCTGAGCTCCACCAATCAATCCACCATCTAGTAAAGATTTTAGTGACTTATAACTTGTTTCATTATCATCAAATGAAATATCATCACAAAAAACAATAAATTTTTTATCAAGGTTTTTAATAGTTTTTAATAAACTATTCATTTGACCTATATCATCCCTAGCAACTTCAACAATCTTTAAACTTTTATTTTTAGAGCTAGTCGCTTTAACAACGGACTTTATTAAAGTTGATTTACCCATTCCCCTAGCTCCCCATACTAAAACATTATTAGCTAAGTTTCCATCGGCGAATGCTTTGGTATTGATTCTTAGCTGCTCAATTTCTTTATCCATTCCTCTTAGTAAAGAAATATCTATGGTCGATATACTACTTACCTCTGAAAAATGATTGCGGTCTGGTTCCCATATGAATGCATCTGCTTTTTCAAAAAATGCTGTATCAGGATCTGAAGGAAATGCTCTTTCCAGAGCATCTGCTATTCTTTTAAGGTATTCTTCCATATATAAGTTCTTATATATTTTCATCCAGTTGTTGAAGAGCTTCCTCTTTTTTCTTTTCTACTAACTTTACCAACAATATGGATACCTCATACAAAGAATACATGACAGAAAATAAAATTATTTGTGTTATAACATCTGGAGGCGTTACAATAGCAGCAATAACTAATATAGAAACAATTGCGTATTTTCTAATTCTAATTAGTGAGGTAGAGGATACTAAACCTACTTTTCCCATTAAAGTTAACAACACCGGCAACTGGAAACATATGCCAAATGCTAATATGAATCTCATAGTGAGACTAAGATATTCATTTATCGTACCGAGATACTTGATGCCTACTAGATTGTTTAAATCAGATGTGTTTTGAAAACTCAAGAAGAAGTTAAATGCGAGTGGAAGAACAACAAAATAGGCAAAAGCAGCCCCAATGATGAATAATAAAGGAGAGGCAATTAAAAAGGGGAAAAAAGCCAATTTTTCTTTTTTGTATAAGCCTGGTGCAATAAACCGCCAAATTTGAAATCCAATAAAAGGAAACGAAACGATAAAACCTCCAAAAAAAGATATTTTTACACTAACCATAAAACCCTGTTGAAGACCTGTAAAGATTAAGTCGTTAGCTTCATTTTGTACTGCCAGTAGCTCTGTTATCGGCATCGCTAAAAAATTGAAAATATATTTCGAAAATGGGAACACGCAAACCATGCAAATGAGGAATGCGAGTACAGATAAAATGAGACGAGATCTCAACTCCGTAAGGTGCTCTATCAGAGGAGCGTTGGATGACTCTATTTCATCCTGTTTTTTTTGCTCTTTTTTCATTAATTATTATAGATATTCAAGCAACCATCTGGTTTTTTGAAAAAAATGGTTACCTTTTTTTTAATTTAACCTTACTATCCTTTTTAACTCCAACACTTATGTCAGAATCTTTAACGTAACTTTCTAAATCAATATGCTTATCAAAATTATTTTTCAATTTATTAAGCTCTTCAATTTCAGCCGTTTCATTTATCTGATCATAAAATTCTCTTGATACTTGCTTTATTTTTCCAAAAACTTTTCCTACTTTGTTTAGTAACTTTGGCAAGTCCTTTGGCCCAACGACTATTAATGTAACTGTTCCAATAATAAAAAGCTCTTGCCAACCCAAATCAAACATAATTTTTTTATCCCTTATCTTTTTCAGGAGTTACATCTTTTACTTTTTCTGAAACTTCTTCCTGAGCCTTGTCTAATTCCTGTTTACCCTCACTTATACCCTTTTTAAAACTAGTTATACCTTTTCCAACTTCACCCATAAGTGACGAAATCTTACCTCTCCCGAATAAGATAAGAACGACAACAGCAATTAAAATGATGCCTGGCAATCCAATTTGATTAAACATTTATTATCTCCGAATATTTTTTATCTTCAAGGTTTCATAAAATAAATTAACAGAAAAATAAAATTTATCACTTAAATTTTTAATCTTTCACAAAAACAAAACAGCGATCTCTTCTAACTGAAATCCACAAATTAATGCCAGAAGGCGGCAGGAAAACACCTGGGACAGAAGCTTTTAGTATGGATTGATCAAATTCCATTTTTAACTCCACCAAACTTTCCTTCCCAAGAAATCTTGACCGAACTACTTCGCCTCTGGCTGCAACTCCATGTTCACTGGTGGGATATGGGCCTTTCCCATTTCTATCAAAGTCAATTTTAAGATGTTGAGGGCGTATAATTATCTCAGCGGTCAGACCATTTTGCAATCCAGGAGTCATGAACAACCCGAAGGGAGTTTCGGTCTGTGAATTACTTACTTTGCCTTGAATTTTATTGTAATTTGATAGAAATTTTGCTGCCTTGCTGTCTACTGGTTTATTATAAACATTATAAGGAGCTCCCTTCTGAACTATAGAGCCCTCCCGCATCAAGGCGATACTGTCTGAGACTTTCATAGCTTCCTCAGGGTCATGGGTGACTATAATAACCGATGTACCCTCTTCACTAAGCAAAGATAAGGTAAGATCCCTTATTTCATCTCTTAACCTATTATCCAAACTAGTAAAAGGCTCATCCATTAGCATTAGTTTTGGATTTGGTGCCAATGCTCGGGCTATAGCAACTCTCTGTTGTTCTCCACCAGAGATCATATGAGGGTATTTTTCTTTGAAAGGAAGCATTCCTACGCAATCAAGAAGGTAATTAGCTCTCTCCTTCATTTTTTCATTACCAAATTCATGCAAAGCATAACTTACATTTTCAAATATATTTAAATGCGGAAAAAGTGAAAGATCTTGGAATACGATTCCAATACCTCTTTCAGGCGTTTCTGTAAGAATATTTTTGTCACTCGAAACCAAACAGTTATTTATAATAATTTTGCCCTTATCAGGAGCCTCCAAGCCTGCTATCAGTCTTAAAGCAGTTGTTTTCCCACACCCAGATGGCCCCAGGAGGCACATCCGCTCACCCTTCTCTATCGTAAGGCTAAAATTATCCAAAACCTTTTGCCTATGGAATGATTTATAAATTGACTCAAGCTTCAGAATTTGGTTGTCTTCCTTGATACTTACTCTCCTTAAAAAAATTATCTTGATAATAACTTAGACCGAATACTTCCTAATTATTATCTAGTCAACGAAAGCTTTTTCAATTACGAACTGACCAGGAGAAGAATTAGATCCCTCTTTAAAACCTTTTTCCAAACAAATGTCTTTAAATTCATTAAGCATAGCAATGCTACCACATATCATAACCCTATCCTCAGACGGATTTAAATCACTTCCGGTTTTTTCTAAAAATTTTTTTGATTTAAGCCAGTCGGTTATTCTACCAAAATATTGACTAGGCTCTCTTGTAGTGGTTGGAAAAAATTTCAACTTATCTGATACTATTTCAGACAAAAGATCGTCCTTAAAGATTGATTCAACAATTCGCTTGCCAAAGTCAAGTTCGTTGATTTGGCGGCAAGTTTGAAACAGTATAACTTCACTAAACTTTTCGTATGTTTCGGGATCTCGAATAATGCTTGTGAAGGGTGCAATGCCTGTTCCAGTGGAAAAGAGAAGAAGTCGCTTTCCTTCCAATAAAGCATCATTGACAAGAGTTCCAACCGGTTTACCTCTAAAGATTATATGATCTCCTTCCTTCAGCTGTTGCAGTTTAGACGTCAGGGGCCCATCCTTAACTTTTATTGAGTAAAATTCAAACTCTTCGTGCCAGTTAGGAGACGCGATTGAGTATGCTCTTAGAACAGGTTTACCATCTATATTCAATCCAATCATGACAAATTCACCCGATCTAAACCTAAAATTGTCTGGCCTTACACAAGAAAAGGAGAATGTTGAAGGTGTCCAGTGATGTACTTTAGAAACTTCCAGTTGGTTAAATCCGTTGTTTTCTTTTTGCAATTTAAATTCCCATAATTAACTAAGTCCTTTAATATACTATATTAAAAAATCTCATTCCTTTTTTTTCAGCAAGTGGATTTTTTTATTCCATTTCAGTTATCTTAATTATTGGTTTTTTTCCGCTTATTGAATATACATCTTCTTTTACAAAACGCTCAAATTCATCCAAGTCATATTTGCTTTTTTTCTTTGCCATATTATTTAGAAATCTTTCGGCATTTGTTTTCAATTCATTTAAATAATCTTCAAACCTTGGAAGGCCAAAAGAAGAAAACTGAACTTTCAGTTCTTTCTTAGATGTTTCAGATCCTATTTGCAAAACAAGTAATCCTTGTGTAGACATTCTACTTCTTTCTTTAAACGCAATGTTATCAGACTTTGCAATTATTTTACCATCTACAAATAATCTCTCAGGACTGTTTGTAGAATCTTTTTTTATTTTCAAATCTTTATCAATTTCAATAATCTCACCATTTCTGACTATTTCAGCTCTGATATTTTTTTCTGCTAGGACTCTCTTATGGCCGATCAAATGCCTTATCTCTCCATGCATTGGAATTACAAGCGGCGGTTTGATTTTTTTATAGAAATCCATCATTTCTGGTATGTTTGTGTGCCCGCTTACATGGAATTCCCTATCATCGCTATACTTTACCACTACCCCTTTGTCGGAAAGGTTGTTAATTACCTTATTAACTGAAATTTCATTTCCGGGAATAGTTTTGGAAGAGAATACGAAGGTATCACCATCCTCTAATTCCAAGCCCATATATTTGCCGCGGGATAATTGTGCGGAGGCCGCTCTAATTTCACCCTGAGACCCTGTTGCAATAACTAATAAATTTTCCCTAGGAACCATGTAAGCCTTTCTAGAGTCAATCAATGTTGGAAAATCGGTAAATACGCTCGTCTCAATTGCTTTGCTGAGCATATTATTCATAGCACGTCCAAAAACTGCAATTGACCTTCCTGATTTTTCGCCTGCTTCAGCTATTATTTTTAATCTACCAAGATTCGATGCAAAAGATGTAAATATCACTCTGCCTTTACTCTCTTCAATAATTTTAGTAATTGGTTCTCTAAGTGAAGACTCGGATTTTCCTTTAATTTTATTAAGCATATTTGTTGAATCTACCACACACAGGGAAGGTCTGCTCCCAAGTGCATTTTCTAGCTTGCTATAATCTAGAGGGTTTTCTAATAGCGGCTTTTTGTCTATTTTAAAATCACCAGTATGAAGAACAACGCCAAAACTGCTTTTTATTATCAGAAATGAAGCTTCTGGGACAGAATGCGTTGTGGGAAAAAAAGTTACTGAAGCATTTTTAAGCTTAACTTCATATGGCCACTCCTTAACTGTTACAACTCGCTTATTGGTTACATTTAATTTCTTTAATTTATCCTTTACAATTTCAGCAGTGAACTTTCTGCAAAATATTTTGCAATCTATTTTTGAAGCGATAAATCCGATGGCACCCAAATGATCCTCATGAGCATGAGTAATAAAAATTCCTTCTAAATCTCTCAAGTTATTAAGTATCAGTTTTGGGTTAGGGAATATTAAATCCACACCTGGTTCAGTATCCGGTTTAGGAAAAGAAACACCGGCATCCACTAGGATATAACTTACCTTATTTTTCTTCTTGAAACCATAAGCGTACATATTCATGCCAATTTCTCCAGCACCCCCAATAGGTGAGTAAATTAAGCTATGATCTTTCAAAATTATTTATCCTCATTGAAACTAGAGATATATATTAAGCCCTTGATGGTAAGTCTTAAGTCAATTTTGTCAAATATACTTGTATCGCGGGAAAAAACATTAGCTAGGCCTCCTGTCGCAATAACATTACTAATTTTTTTTTCTTGTTTAATTTTTAAAATTATACCCTCAACCAAACTCAGATATCCCCAATAGATCCCTGATTGCATACAATTAATTGTATTTCTTCCTACAACATTAGGCGGACGTTTAACTTCTACATGTGGCAGGGCAGCGGCAGCTTCATGTAGAGCTTTGGTAGATAGTGCAACTCCGGGAGCAATCACTCCACCTATATAGCTTCCTAAACCATTAATCACATCAAATGTGGTTGCAGTTCCAAAATCAACAATAATAGTATCACCACCTATAACTTTATAAGCCGCTATGGAATTGACCAATCTATCAGCGCCAACATTCACACCATTTTCAACATCTACAGATATTGGAACTATACAATTATCTGACCCAACAATTAGTGGCACGCAGTTAAAGTACGTTTTAGCCAATACTTTTAAATTGAAGATGGAGTCAGGGACTACGGAGGATACTATTACTTTATTTATATCTTTATAATTTATATTGGAGATGTTAAATAATTGCTGCAACCATGTAAAGTACTGATCTGCAGTCATATTTCCATCAGTAGAGCACCTCCACTCAGATAATATTTTTTTCTCTTTTGAAACTGAAAATACAGAGTTAGTATTTCCAACATCTACTGCCAAAAGCATAACTCAACCCCCAAAGTAAACATCTCCAGAATATATTTTTTTAACACCAGTATTTTCACCAAGTATTAGTCCTCCAATTTCATCTAATCCAAGAAACGTTCCGCTATTTATTTCCCCTTTATTATCGGAAATCTGAACCCTGGATCCCTTGTCGTAGCTCCTAGCTTGCCAAATATCTAAAATTGAGCATAAATTTTTTTCCGGAATTTTCGATCCTAACTTAACTAATTGATCATTAAATTTTCCAAAAAAAATTGATCGATTAATTTTATAATCAATAAAGCTTTCAAGACATTCGGTCTTATACCGTTTTTCCGAATTAGTTTTTAATTTCGGAGATGAATTTATATTTACACCTATACCAACTATCAACCCACTTTTGTGGCAAATGGACTCTTGGACACTTTCAAGTAAAATACCTGCAACCTTACAATTTTCGATCATTAGATCGTTTGGCCACTTCAATCGGATATCAATATCATTTGGAACAATCTCTTTTATGGTATTGTAAAGAGCGACCCCTACAAAAAAACCATAGAGGTGTAAAAAAGTATGTTCAACAGTTGGAAAAAAAATTATTGATCCAGAAAAGTTGCCATTACTGCTGAACCAGGTATTCCCATTTCTTCCCCTACCTTTACTTTGCTTTCTAGCAATTATCCAGGTAGGTTTGGTGAACCCTTTGATTCTTCTTTTAATCTCTTCATTTGTACTATCAACTGACTCCAACCAGATGACATCACTATTTAAAAAATGGTTCATAATACATCTTAATAAAGTAAGCTTTCTGCGGCTGCACGCGTTAATGGCTCAATACCTAACAAATTATAAGTCCCAACAACAATAGCAGTTGAGGAAAGGAAAAGAACGAGTAAATGACCGGCGGGTATGTTTGCATCTAACTTATCGTTAGACTCAGAAAAATAAACAATGTAAACGATTCTTAAATAATAAAACGCTCCTATCACTGACACAATAGCCCCAACTAATGCTAGATACACAAGACCAGAATTAATTATTGCCATCATTACATAAAGTTTACAAATAAATCCAGCCAAGGGCGGGATACCGGCGAGAGAAAACAGAATTAAAGAAAACGCAAATGAAGTAGCAGGATTAGTTTCGGAATACTTCGCCAACAAATATATATCGGTGACTAGTACCCCATCTTTTTCCATATTCAATATAAAAGCAAAAATTCCTAGCATCATTATTGAATAGAGAAACAAATAAATTATAAATCCACTTAATCCCTCTGGCGATACCGCCGCCAAACCCATTAATGCAAACCCAACATGACCTATTGAGGAATATCCTAATATTCTTTTAATATTACTCTGAGCGATAGCTCCAAAAGAACCAATGATCATTGAACCTCCTGAAAGAAAGACAAGAACCAACTGCCACTTATCTGATATGCCACCAAAAACATCAAATAAAACTTTAGCTAAGATAGCCCCAATAGCTAGCTTTGGAACAATTGCCATAAATGCGGTGACGGGAGTCGGCGATCCATCATAAACGTCAGGTGTCCACATATGAAAAGGGAAAGCAGCGAATTTAAATGCAATTGCCGATAATAAAAATACCATACCTATTTGCATGCCAAGCGTTCTATCTGTGTACATTATTGCTGAATAAATTGTATGAAATTGTGTTGACCCAGTGGCGCCGTATACTAGAGATATACCATACAAAAGTAATCCCGATGATAGGGCCCCTAGAATAAAGTATTTCAGGCCAGCTTCTGTCGATTTCAAATTATCTCTACGATAGGCTGCTATTATATATAATGAAAGAGATTGGATCTCTATACCTAAATATAATGTCATTAAATCATTTGATGAAATAACAACTAACATTCCAAAAACAGAAAAATTGATTAGAATTGGAAACTCATATTTTAATAAGTCATTTTTTTTTAAATAAGCATCACTTAAATATAGAATTACAGATGATAGAAAAAGTATCAACATCTTGAAAAAAGCCGTGAATTCATTGCTTGTATAAAACCCATTAATAATGGGATTAGCGTCAACATGATTAAAATAAACAAGCACAGCGGTTATTATTAATGCTAAAGCCGCTATTTTGTTACAGTTTAGCAAAATAGAAGACGATTTGACAAAAAGCATCACACACAAAAAACTCAAGTTGAATATTACCAGAAATAACTCGGGGGTTAGATATTTTAAGTTCTCAGACATTAAGGGTTAATTCAAGATTTGTAAGTAGTTAGCAACAGACACACTGTAGGTTTCAATAATAGGTTTTGGATAAATCCCAAAAGTTATGATTAACAAAACTAGAGGGTAAAGGCAAAATTTTTCTCTTAAAGAAAGATCGTTTATTCTCTTTAAGTTTTCTTTTATGAGTTCTCCCAAGATAACCTTTTTATACAACAAAAGACCATAGCAGGCTGAAAGTATTACTCCAACAGCACCAAAGATTGCATAAATGGGCTCGATCTGAAAAACACCAACAAGCGAAAGAAATTCGCCTATAAACCCTGATGTACCTGGCAGTCCAACATTAGCTAAAGTCAAAACCATAAGAACCATTGCATAATTGGGCATTCTGTTAACGAGACCACCAAATGCTAGAATTTCCCTTGTATGAGTTCTTTCATAGACCACTCCTACTGCAAGAAACAAAGCTGCAGAAATAAAGCCGTGACTAATCATTTGGAATATAGCTCCATCGATGCCCTGTTGGTTAAATGAGAACAGCCCCATGGTTACAAAACCCATATGAGCTATTGAAGAATAAGCAATCAATTTTTTCATATCCGTTTGTACCAATGCCACTAGAGATGTATAAATTATAGCAATTACAGAGAGAATAAAAATAAAGCTCTGAAAATATAGTGATGCATCATAAAACATCGGAATACTAAACCTGATAAAGCCATACCCGCCCATTTTAAGCAATATAGCGGCTAAGAGTACTGACCCACTAGTTGGAGCCTGCACATGTGCATCAGGTAGCCACGTGTGCACTGGGAACATAGGAAGCTTTACCGCAAAAGAAGCAAAAAACCCCAACCATAAAAGAGTTTGTGTTCCTGAGGGAATATAAAACCCTAAAATGTAAAATGGTTCGCTTGCAAATTCATAGTTTGAAAGCTTTGTAATGTCAGTTGTTCCGGAAATATCCCACATAATAATCATTGCGATAAGCATCAAAATTGATCCTAAAAGAGTGTAAAGAAAAAATTTAAATGATGCGAAAACTCGTTCCTTACCACCCCATATTCCGATTATAAGAAACATAGGTATTAATCCGGCTTCAAAAAAAACATAAAATAAGAACATATCTAAAGAAACGAATACACCGACCATCAACGTTTCCAAGATCAAAAAAGAAATTAAATATTCTTTAACTCTTTTATCAATCGTCCAACTAGATAGAAATACCAACGGCATCATACCAGTTGTTAACAGAATTAATATTACTGAAATTCCATCCACACCAAGTTTATAATTAAAAAAGCCAAGCCATAGAAATTCTTCAACAAACTGAAAATCTGAAGAATTTTTATCAAACTCGCTAAACATTACTAAACTTAACAGAAAAACAATAATAGAAGTCACAAGGCTAACCCTTTTTGCATTTTCAGACGACTGAGAACCTGAACCTTGAACAAATAGGCCGATTATGAGTGCTCCAATTAATGGCAAGAAAGTAATAAGGGTTAAAATATAGTCCATTTACAAACCGTAAAAAGAGATTATAAAAAATGACATTATTGCAGTGAAGCCGATAATCATGACAAGCGCATAGTGGAATACAAAGCCAGACTGTAGCCTGCTTGCTAAGGTTACTAAGTACGGTATAACGGCCAAGCCTATCCCATGTATCGAACCGTTAATGACTTTAACATCTCCTATTTTCCAGAAAAAATTGCCTATATTCTTGGCAGAGGTAACAAATATAACGTTATATAGTTCATCAAAATACCATTTATTTAGGAAAAACTTATATAATATGGGCTGTTGATTTGCCAAAACACTCGGAGCTCTGGGGTTTATTAAATAGAAATAGATGGCTATTGAAAGACCAATAAGCATCGCAAAAAAAGGTGCTAATTTTACCATTACCGGAACATAGTGAAAGTCTTTTAGGATAGTGTTTTCTTTTGACAAAAGGATAGAATCTGAAAAAATTTGGTAATTTGCGCTTGTAAAGTCAAATTCAAAAAATGATCCAAAAAAAACTGCGCCTAAGGACAAGAGGACCAAAGGTATAATCATTGTCTTTTCGGGTTCATGACAACGATTAAAGTCATCTATCTTTCCTCTAAATGAGCCAAAAAAAGTTAGAAATACCAACCTCCAGCTATAGAAACTGGTTAAAAGAGCAGAAAATGTTAGGAATACAAAAGCATGAAAAGAATAGCTATTTTTTGAAGCAAATACGCCTTCTATAATGATATCTTTGGAAATAAATCCAGACAGTCCAAAGTTAAAGCCTAAAACGTAGTAACTTAGAGGAATGCCAACACCCGTAATAGCTAAGGTACCAATGGTCATTGTAAAAAATGTAATTGGTAATTTTGCACGCAATCCTCCTAACCGTCTTATATCTTGCTCATGGTGCATAGCATGTATCACAGAGCCAGCTCCAAGAAACAGTAAAGCCTTGAAAAATGCATGGGTGAAAAGATGAAACATTGCTGCTTGGTAAAAGCCAGCCCCGACGGCGGCAAACATGTAACCAAGCTGAGAACAAGTTGAATATGCAATTATTCTTTTTATGTCATTTTGAACTAAAGCTGTTGTGGCAGCAAAAAAAGCAGTTGAGACTCCCACCAGTAGAACTAAAGTCGATACTTGAGGTGCAGCTTCGAACAGAGGAGAAAATCTACAGGTTAAAAACACACCCGCAGTAACCATCGTAGCTGCATGGATAAGCGCTGAAACTGGTGTAGGGCCTTCCATTGCATCGGGCAACCATGTATGCAAAAAAATTTGAGCCGACTTTCCCATTGCGCCAATAAAAAGGAAAAAGCATATTACCTCTTCGATCTTAAAACCCTGTAATTTAATTTGATTATTGTCAGAAAAAAAGCTGAAAATCTCTAAAAAATTGATAGAACCAGAATAGTAAAATAAAAGGAATATACCTATTAAAAAACCGAAATCTCCAACTCTATTAACTATAAATGCTTTCATCGCCGCGTTATTTGCCGTTGGTTTTTTAAAATAAAAGCCAATTAACAGATATGATGCTACCCCAACCCCTTCCCATCCAAAAAACAATTGTAATAAATTGTCTGCACTAACAAGAACCAACATAGCAAAAGTAAAAAATGATAAATAAGAGAAAAATCTAGCTTTGTACTTTTCTCCTAAATTCCAATTATGGTCGTGGCGCATGTATCCCAATGAATACAAATGTACTAAAGAAGAAATACTTAATACTACTACCAACATCACTTTGACTAAACTGTCGACCTTTACAGCCCATTGGGAGTTTAATGACCCAGATATTATCCAATCGAAGACTACAACAGAACCATTATCCACTGACACTATATCAAGGAAAACAAACCAACTAATAATAGCTCCAAGTATTACAATAGATGTAGCTAAAATTGTTGCTACATTTTCACCTATGGAACGATACATAAATCCTGCAATCAAAGATCCTAGCAAAGGTCCAAAAATTATGATTTCAATCAATGTTTAACCCTTCATTGTATTCGCATCTTCAATAAAAATAGAATTCCGAAGCCTATAAAAACAAACAATTATTGCGAGACCAATTGCTGCTTCTGCAGCAGCAACGGTCAAAATGAACATTGCAAAAACTTGTCCCACCAAGTCTCCAAGATATGATGAAAAAACAACAAAATTAATGTTCACAGATGCCAAAATTAGCTCGATAGACATTAGGATAATAATTATATTTTTTCTATTGAGAAAAATTCCAAAAACACCGATCACAAAAAGCGAAGCTGAAACAATCAGAAAATGTTCAATTGGAATCATCAGATACCCTCACCTGGATTAATGTCTTTAACCTCGATTGAGGAATTAGGATCCCTAAATATTTGCTCTGTAATATTTTGTCTTTTGACGTCGGGTCTCGACCGCAATGTGAGCACTATAGAGCCAATCATCGCTATCAACAAAATAATACCTGCACATTGGAAAAGTAGAAAATAATCTGTATAGACGACCTTCCCTAATGCTACTGTGTTTGTTTCAGATAGATTAATTGGGGAACTTAGATTGTTAAAAGATTGTTCCTTAAAATCCCAAGGAACAAATGCCAGGATTAATTCAATAAATATAACTAATCCAATTAAAATCCCAAAAGGAAGATATTGTGCCACACCACTTCTTAACCCGGCAAAATTAATATTTAGCATCATAACTACGAATAGAAATAAGACCGCTAGCGCTCCCACATAAACTATCATTAGAAGTAGAGCTAAAAATTCTGCCCCTACAAGAATAAAAAAACCTGCAACCGAGAAAAAAGTCACAATAAGCCAAAGTACTGAATGAACAGGATTATTAGCGAAAATCACAAAAAAGGATGACAAAATAGCGGTAGAAGCAAAAAAATAGAAGAAATATAAAGCCATCAATTACTTACCTTGCTTATTTGTAAGGAGCATCGAGCTTAATGTTCTCGGAAATTGCATTTTCCCATTTATCTCCATTCTCTAACAATTTTTCTTTAGTATAAAAAAGCTCTTCTCTTGTCTCAGTAGCGAATTCAAAGTTTGGGCCCTCTACTATTGCGTCAACAGGGCATGCCTCTTGGCAAAAACCACAATAAATACATTTCGTCATATCAATGTCGTATCTAGTAGTTTTTCTTGATCCGTCTTCTCTTACTTCGGCGTCAATCACAATTGCTTGCGCTGGACATATAGCCTCGCATAATTTGCAAGCTATGCACCTTTCTTCTCCATTAGCATACCTTCGGAGAGCATGCTCACCTCGAAACCTCGGTGAAATGCGTCCTTTTTCGTATGGGTAATTTATAGTGGCTTTTTTCTTGAAAAAATACTTAAACGCAAGACCTGATGCTTTAAAAAAGTCCAACCAAAGTAAGTATTTCAAAAAATATTTTAATTTATACCCCATATAATTACCACCTTGCGTAATTCAAAAGTTTAAAATGGGCCATAAATGATACGAACACTACCCATCCTAATGAAACTGGGAGCATTACTTTCCAACCTAGCCTCATTAATTGATCATACCTGTATCTTGGCACGAGACCCTTAATCAAGGAAAACACGAAAAAAAACAACAACATTTTGCTAAACATCCAGAAAAAACCATCGGGTAAAGAGGGTACAGGAGATAACCACCCTCCAAAGAAAAGGATCGTAATCAAGGCTGTCATCAATAATACTGCGCTTAGTTCACCAATCATAAAAAGTAGGTATGGGGTTGAAGTATATTCAACTTGATATCCTGCGACAAGCTCTGCTTCAGCTTCCGGCAAATCAAAGGGGGGCCGGTTTGTTTCAGCTAAAGCTGACACAAGAAAAAAGAAGACCATTGGCAAATGTGGTAGCCAAAACCAACTCAACAATCCATAATCACTTTTCTGAGCCAGAACAATTTCACTCAAATTAAGAGATCCAGCAGAAATAATAACCCCAATAATTATAAAACCAATAGAGACTTCATATGATATCATTTGAGATGCTGACCTAAGGCTTCCTAAAAACGGATACTTGGAATTTGATGCCCAGCCCCCCATAATAACTCCATAGACTTCTAAACTAGAGACTGCAAACAAATATAATATGCCGATATTAATATTTGAAACTACCCAACCATCATCAAACGGGACCACTACCCATGCTATGAGCGCTAACACAAAACTTATAAGAGGAGCTAAGAAAAAAACCACTTTGTCAGATTCAGTGGGAACAATTATTTCTTTAAACACGTGTTTCAATAAGTCAGCAAAACTCTGTAATATTCCAAAAGGCCCAACGACATTTGGCCCTCTTCTTAGCTGTAAAAGACCCCAAACTTTTCTTTCCCCATACATTATGAAAGCTAAACTAGCCAGTACACACAACATCACTAAAAAACATTGCCCTATCACTATGGCTAAAATACCAATATTTGTTTCAAAAAAAGACATTTAACTTGCCTTTTTAAGATTAAGAGAATTTCTTGCTCTCGCTAGACTACCCATCGTTTTACTGGCTCTACAAATGCTATTAGAGAGATAGTAATTCTTGACATATATTGGTAACGATGTTTTTGAATTTAATTTCTTTTGCTTCTTGACAGCTTTCCAAGGCACCTCGATTATTTCACCAGGCTTTGAAATTAATGGAAACTCATCAAATAAAGCATTTCTTAATCCATTGAGATCTAGCCAATTCTGAACAAAACCTAACTTTTCTGTGAGTGCTCGCAGTATTTTCCAATTTTCCTTAGCTTTTCCTGGGGGTTGAATTGCTTTTCTTGCATATTGCATTCTTCCCTCCATATTCACAAAAATGCCATCTTCTTCTAGATAACATGCAGAAGGAAAAATAAGGTCAGCCGAGCCTGCGCCTTTATCTCCATGACTGCCTTGGTAAATTACGAAGGTTCCTTGATCAACCTCTAATGTATCACAGCCTAAGTTATAAATTGTCTTTGTTTCTTTTATCAACTCTTGTTTAACTTTTACATCGGTTTCGAAACCCAAATCTAATGATCCCACCGCACTTGCGTTTTGGTGCAGAACAAGAAACTTGGCATTAAACTTTTCTGCATATGATCTTATAGTATTTAAAGCAGTATCTGCTGCTTTTGAGCTCAAAAAACTATACCCAACTAAAAAAATCGCATTAGTCCAAAAAGATTTCTTTGAACCCATTTTATCTAAAAAGAATTGTAGATCGAAAAGAGAGACTCCGAGCTCTTTAACATCATAGGTTAAATTTTCTTGAATGCCCAACCGATATACATCTGCACCGTTAATCCAAGCCTTCCGAATTCTTGCATTTACAACAGACGCCTCTTTTCTAGGATTAGTACCAAGAAGAAAAATGTTCTTCATATTATCTAAATCTTCAATTTTTCCATTGCCAACGTAAACAGATCTTTCATTTAAATGACAGCTGGTATCTAAATCTCCGAGGATTTTTGCACTTCCTAGATACTCACTTAATTTACTGGCTGTATATAGAGCTTCCACATTAACTAGGTCTCCAGCCACAAATGTTGTATTTCCATTTTCCATTCTCTTTGATGCTATTGATAATGCATCTTCCCAACTTGTTGGCATAAAATTACCATCAACTTTTTTTAATGGAGTATCTAATCGCTGGACCCTTACACCATCCCAGACAAATCTACTTTTATCTGATATCCACTCTTCATTAACAAGATGATTTTCTCGCGGTGTTATCCTCATAACCCGATTCCCTTTTGAGTCTACTCTGATATTACATCCAATACCGTCCATTACATCTATAGTATCGGTCTTCTGTAATTCCCAAGGCCGCGCTGTGAAAGCATATGGTTTAGATGTTAACGCACCAACCGGACAAAGATCGATAATATTTCCTTGTAATTCACTATCTAAGGTATGACTAAGATAGGTTACTATTTCCGAGTCTTCTCCCCTACCTGTCTGCCCCATTTGGTCAATTCCAGCTACTTCGGTAGTAAATCTCACACAACGTGTACAAGAAATACATCGAGTCATATGTGTCTCTACTAGAGGGCCAAGGTCATAATCTTCTACTGTTCTTTTATCCTCAGTATATCTAGTTTCACCCAATCCAAAGGACATCGCTTGGTCCTGCAGATCACACTCACCGCCCTGATCACAGATAGGGCAATCCAACGGATGATTTATTAACAGAAATTCCATCACTCCTTTTCGAGCGTTTTCTACCATTTCAGAATTTGTTAAAACTTGAGGTGGCTCTCCATTTGTTCCCGGCCTCAAATCTTTAAGCTGCATTGCACAAGACGCTGTGGGCTTAGGTGGTCCACCGACAACCTCAACTAAGCACATTCTACAGTTGCCTGCTATCGAAAGTCTTTCATGATAACAAAAACGAGGTATTTGTATTCCTGCTAGTTCACAAGCTTGAATAATGGTTAAGTTTTCATCGAAATCTAAAATTGTATCGTTTATCTTAATTGTTTTTGTGGCCATCTTTATTCTACTCTGCAGCTTGAACAGTTTTTCTTGTTGAATAGTTCATTATTCTATCCTCAACCTCATTTCTAAAATGCCTTATTAATCCCTGTATTGGCCAAGCTGCCGCGTCACCGAGCGCACAAATGGTGTGACCCTCTACTTGTTTAGTAATCTCTATCAACATATCTATCTCGTCAACAGATGCATCGCCCTTCACAAGTCTTTCCATAATTCTCATCATCCATCCTGTGCCCTCTCTGCAAGGTGTACATTGGCCACAGCTTTCGTGTTTATAAAATTTTGATAATCTCCAAATTGCCTTAATAATGTCAGTGCTTTGGTCCATAACAATAACAGCAGCTGTACCAAGCCCTGAGCTCTGTTCTTTAAGCCAATCGAAGTCCATTAGAGCATTATCACAAACTGATTTAGGAATTAGTGGAACCGAAGCACCACCAGGAATGACAGCTTTTAAATTATTCCAACCACCTGTAACGCCTCCACAATGCTTATCAATTAAATCTCGTAAAGAGATGGACATTTCTTCTTCCACAACGCAAGGACTATTGACATGTCCAGATATTGCAAAAAGCTTAGTTCCATGATTATTTTTTCTACCTAAGCTAGAGAACCAGTTACTTCCTCTTTTTAATATAGTTGGAACAACAGCAATCGATTCAACATTGTTTACCGTTGTGGGACACCCATAAAGACCTGCTCCAGCTGGAAATGGGGGTTTCATTCTAGGCATACCTTTCCTTCCCTCCAACGACTCCAACAGAGCGGTCTCTTCACCACATATATACGCTCCTGCACCATGATGACTGTATACATCAAATGATATCCCAGATTTACAAGCATTTTTTCCAATAAAACCTTTTTCATATGCCTCCGCAATGGCAATCTCAAGTTGCTCTCTCTCTCTTACATACTCACCTCTAATATAAATGTAAGCTGCTGAACAGCCCATTGCTATCCCTGCTAACAGACAGCCTTCCAAGAGGCTATGTGGCTCATGTCTGAGTATTTCTCTGTCCTTGCAGGTACCAGGCTCAGACTCGTCTGCATTTATAACCAGATACTTAGGCTTTTCTGTACCCTTCGGCATAAATGACCATTTTAAACCTGTAGGAAATCCGGCCCCTCCCCTGCCTCTCAAGCCTGAGTCTTTTATCGTTTTTATTATGTCGTCGGAACCTCTTGATATCATAGCTTTTGTATCAACCCAGACACCACGAGACATCACTCCCTTCAAAGAACGATCGTGAAAACCGTAAATATTTGGAAATATTTTGTCTTTCTCTTTAAGCAAAATTCAGTCCCTATATCTTTCAATAGAAGCGTTCTCATTTGATAATTTTCTTCTACCATATTTTTCTGTCGTGTTTGAAGGTTCTGATGAAAACCTCCCTATTCTTGAGCCGGGAACTGGTGATTTATCTCCCTCAATATCAGAGATAAGTTTTTCAAATGAGTCTTTGTCAAGATCTTCGAAATAATCGGATCCGACTTGTACAAGTGGAGAGTTTGCACAACCTCCTAAACACTCAACTTCTTCCCAACTCATAGTTCCATCAGCAGAAAGTGAATGCTGTTTTCCATTTATTCTAGATTTGCAAACATCTATTAAAGCTTCAGACCCCCTAAGCATACACGGAGTCGTACCACAGACTTGAAAGTGAGCCTTAGATCCCACAGGCTTAAGATGAAACATAAAATAAAAGGTAGCCACTTCCAGAACCCTGATATAAGGCATATCTAAAAAGTTAGCAACAAACTCTATTGCTGGTTTTGACAGCCATCCCTCTTGTTCTTGTGCTCGCCATAGTAATGGTATTACAGCGCTGGCTTGCCTACCTTTAGGGTACTTTTTCAACTGCGCTTTTGCCCATTTTAGGTTTCTATTTGAGAAAGAGAATTCTTCCGGTTGATCTTCTGAAAGTCTTCTGAGCATTACCTATCAATCTCCCCAAAAACAATATCCAATGAACCCAAAATGGCTGAAACGTCAGCTAGCTGATGGCCTCTTGTTATTCGTTCCATAGCTGAAAGGTGTACGAAACCGGGGGCTCTGAGCTTGACCCTATATGGCTGATTTGTGCCGTCAGACATGATGAATACTCCGAATTCACCTTTTGGTGCCTCGACGCACGAATAGATGCTCCCTTTAGGGACCCGAAACCCTTCGGTATATAGCTTAAAATGATGAATTAAAGCCTCCATAGAATTTTTCATATCATCACGTTTGGGCGGCGTGAATTTGCCTCTGACCAAAACATCGTCTCCGATGGTAAACTCTAGTTTTTTGATCGCTTGCTCGATTATATTTACACTCTCTCTCATCTCTTGAATTCTTAACAAATATCTATCATAGCAATCGCCATTTTTTCCAATTGGAATAGAAAACTTGTATTCACTATATGTCTCATATGGTTGAGACCTCCTCAAATCCCATGGGATACCAGACCCCCTAAGCATAACCCCTGAAAAACCAAGCTCAATGGCCTCATTTTTTGAAACCACCCCTATATCAACATTACGTTGCTTGAATATTCTGTTTTCTGTTAGAAGACCTTCAAGATCATCAAGCTTCTCTGGAAAGCTTTCAGCCCATTCAAAAATGTCTTCCAATAATTTTGGTGGAAGATCTTGATGCACACCCCCCGGTCGAAAATAGGCCGCGTGAAGCCGCGCGCCACTCGCTCTTTCATAGAACTCCATAAGCTTTTCACGCTCTTCAAATCCCCAAAAAATTGGAGTAAGCGCCCCCACATCCATACCTTGGGTTGTAATGTTCAGTAAATGATTAAGCACTCTCCCTATTTCACAAAATAGAACCCGGATATCTGAAGATCTTTTAGATATTTTGATATTACATAGTGTTTCCAGAGCAATACACCATGCATGTTCTTGGTTCATCGGAGCGACGTAATCTAATCTATCTAAATAAGGAAGATTTTGAAGATACGTTCTAGACTCCATAAGCTTCTCCGTGCCTCTATGGAGTAATCCAATATGTGGATCAACCCTTTCCACAATTTCGCCATCAAGCTCGAGAACCATTCGAAGAACGCCATGGGCTGCAGGATGCTGTGGTCCAAAATTCATCGTTAGAGTATTTTTATCTGATCTTTTCTTATCTAGCATTTTTCAATTCTTTTTACTTCTACCAGAATCTGTGTAAACGTCGGGATTATCCCAAGGGCTTAAAAAATCAAAGTCTCTGTAACCTTGAGTGAGGGCGGTTGGTTCATAGATCACCCTTTTTTCCACCTCATCATACCTCACTTCTAAAAACCCAGTTGTGGGGAAATCCTTCCTCAATGGATGTCCTTCAAAGCCATAGTCTGTTAGAATTCGTCTCAAGTCTGGGTGAGATGAGAATTTTATTCCGAATAGATCGAATATTTCACGCTCAAACCAATTAGCACACTCAAATATAGCCGTTATACTACTAACTGCTTCCCGGTCAGATATAGCAGTGGTTATTTTACATCTTTTATTTTCAGTCATAGATAAAAAATGATAAATTAACTGAAATCTTTTTTCTTTAGCTGGAAAATCTATGGCCGTTATATCTATTAAAGTGGTAAATGAAAATCCCTTTTTTGATCTTAAATATGTTACCACTTCTAGAATTGCACTGGGGAGAATATCAAAAATGATGTGACCATGTTCTTCTTTGATGCTCAGTACGGAGTCCCGTAGAGTGTCATTTAGGTTGTTTTGAAAACTAGAGAGATCAACCATTTCAACGCTTCACAGTACCAGTTCTTCTTATCTTCTTTTGTAATTGCATAATGCCATAAAGAAGTGCTTCCGCACTCGGTGGACAGCCCGGGACATATATATCGACAGGCACAATCCGATCACACCCTCTTACTACAGAGTAAGAATAGTGGTAATATCCGCCTCCATTAGCACAACTTCCCATCGAAATTACGTATCTTGGCTCTGGCATTTGGTCATAAACTTTTCTAAGAGCCGGAGCCATTTTATTAGTCAGAGTACCTGCTACAATCATTAGATCGGACTGCCTTGGACTTCCTCTAGGTATTGCACCAAAACGTTCCAAATCATACCGAGGGATAGAGGTGTGCATCATCTCAACCGCACAACACGCTAAACCAAAGGTCATCCAGTATAAGCTACCGGTTCTAGACCAGTTGATTACATCGTTTACCGTTGTAAGAATGTACCCTTTGTTATTAATTCCGTTTAGTGATACTTCTTGGTCGTTGTCGAGGTTATCTTCCAGAACACCTTTTGAGATCCCTATTCCCACTCCAATGCCCCTTTCTTCCATTCATATAGAAAGCCTATAGTCAAAATCAATAGAAACAGCATCATTGACCAAAAACCTAAAGATCCTATATGCTGAAAACCAACCGCCCATGGAAATAAAAAAGCAACCTCCAAATCGAATATAACAAAAAGAATTGCGACCAAATAAAACCTTATGTCAAACTTTAATCTTGCGCTTTCAAAAGGCTCAAAACCGCACTCATATGCGGAGTTTTTTTCATTATCAGGATTGGATACAGCAGTCACAAGCGGCGCAAGCATCAGAATTAAACCGAAGGCCAGTGATAGACCGAAAAAAACGACCAATGGAAAATATTCCTCTAGATACCCAGTCAAGAGAGCCCCCTAAAAAATTGTCACAACTATTTATATATCGAAACAACTAATAAATATATAAAAAAAATTAAATAAACAGTGCAATATAGCCACACCCCTTTTTTGACTATAATCTGACGTTTCTCACACAAAAAGTCAATTTCCAATTTCGGTTCTGATAGTATCTCTTGCTTGGAGTGTCAATCCTGTAGAGCCCAGTATTTGTGATAGAGTACGGCTATAAAGAGAAAGCGGTTGTGTAGCAACAAACACGATATCATCTGGTCTCATCTCAAATTCACTTGCTAAGCTTACCCTCGTGGGATTCGTGATGTCTAAATGATAAGCATGAAACATCTTTGGCTTTTTTCTTAGAACATAAATCTGGCTAAAGTCTGATGTTATAGAATTTAAAATGTTTCCAGAAAAAATTGCATCTGAAAGGGAAGGTCGCACAATTGAATTTATGCTTATCGCTCTTTGTGCCCCAGTTTCTCCAACCAGCAAGACCTTTTCAGGTCTATAATTCAATATGTTAACAAAAATCTTATCTCCAGGAAAAAGTCTGACCCTATTTCCAGTACTCATTATGAGTTTCTTATATGAAAACACATACTCGTCACCACCACGAAAAATAGAAATCTTTGCATCTAAATTTTTAGAGACTTTTACATCTTTCAACACTTGCTCGATATACATTGGATTAGAGGAATAGGGAATTGACACAATATTTACACCATCTGAAGATATCAAGACTTCTTTACTTCGGAACTCTCGAATAAATAAATTGAAATTTTGATTTCCGCCTGTTTCCAGCACTTTAGTTAATATCGAGTCCTCCAATTCAGAAAGGGTTTTGTTGTTAGCTCTTATCCTTCCCAGCTGGAAGAAGTTAATTAAACCCTGCTCATTTACAATTAAAGATCTTGTTATGCTAGTTGAGAGCGAGCCGGGGGCAGCTATTACCTCTTCATAGCCAATTACATCTCCTACCCCAATTAAATATGGACCAGGATCATTTGTCTTAGGAAAATTTTCTAATAAAGCGGAGCTTGCAGAAACCAGCTTCGCAGGCTCGTTTAAATTGCCAGCTTCCGTTATTTGTCTCTTATAAGGGGTTGCATTGGCCAGTTTTATAGACTTAGAGGTCATTGGAATTACCTTTACGACACTATTTTCCTGTTTTTCTGATCTATCCGATCTTGAACTCGTGTTAAGCTCAATAGGAAAATATACCCTTCCACAAGAGCTGAAAATCAAACAAATTAGAATTAAAAATGAGGAAAAAGCTCTACCGTTTTTACTAATTAAGCTACTTGGAGTCGCTATCAGTTTATCAGGAATAAGCCAAGGCATTTTTTTTCTCTTTCTAGTGTCTCGTTAGAAAAGTTTTTTAAGGTATGCTCATCAATTTGAGCAACTTTACCTATCAAAACGTAAAAATCACATTTATCCAGCATTTCAAAAATTTTTATTGAAGTTACATTACTTCCCAAGGAACACACAATCTTATCAAATGATGAAAATTCTTTTTTTAATCCCGGGAAATTAGCAGATTCAATAAAACCATTTTTATCTTCTAATATAGTCGGTCTACTCTCTCCCAAAGTTTGGTTTAGATTGGAAGATCTAGCAATTTGACTAAATGGAATTGAGGTTTGAGCCTTCAGAGCCGGCTTCAAGCAAATAACATTTAGACTTTTTTCAGATAGCATATTACCTAAGCAGACAGATACTAGTGTAGAAGCTGAATTAATAGAAAATTTTTCCGTTGAAATATCAATAACACAACCCACTTGTCCACATGTTGACAACTTGCCAAAAAAAGGTTGGCTAAAAATTGGATTATCAATTTTTCTATTTTCTTTCTTTAAATGATTTAAGTTAATTTGATAAGCATTTAATGTTTTACTAATGCGTTTAATTTGAGAAATTGTGTATATTTTCCTTAAAAATCTTTGTCGAATGAAGATATACAAGATCCCTGCCGTTGAAAAAATAAGAACTCCAAAAACAAGAATAATTTTTTTATTAGGAGTTGAGGGAAATATTGGGGGAACGGCTTCTTCCAGCAAGACTGGCTGATTTATTTTTTCTAATCCTGCCTCTAAAATTTTTCTGTCAAGCTGAGTTTTTAGACCTTCGAATACGATTAACTTCTTTTCAACTTCCATGGAAAGTTCTTGAAACTTATTTTCTATTTTTATCAGCTCTAGAGTTTTACTTTCTCTTTCCATAATTTTTCTATCAAGCCCTGTAATTTTGTTTTGAAGCCTACTTAATTCTTCCTCAACTATTTTTCTTAAATCTGCTTGTTTTGTATCAGCAAAATTAGACTTTTCACTAAGAGCTAAAATCGATGAGATGAAACTTCTTGAGATAATCGCCGGGGTCTCGATTGAAGAAATAAAAATGGTTACTTCATCTTGATTTTTATTCCTGAGAGCTTCCAATCTTGATCGAATTTGTATGAAATCTTTTCGGTTCTTTTCTATCTTACCTAATTTAGCAAGTTCATTTTTCATTTCCAATCGAAAAGGACTTTCTTGTGGTCCTAAAGATCTTCTCTGAGACGAATCTATATTTGGCGCTATATTTCCTAAAAGAGCGTGCTGAACAATAAAATTCTGCATCTCATTATTTGCTTCAACAAGCTCACTCTGAGCCTCAGAAATAGTATCCAAAAAGAAAGACTTAGTATCTTCAAACACCGTTTCACTATTTTTTTCTTCCCAATCAAAATACTTGTTAGCAAGTTCATTAGCAAAATTGGCAGAAAAAATAGGATCAGGACTATTTACTTTAATTTTTACAGCTGAAGTTTCGACTTTCCCGTGTTTATCTGCACCTACAGAAAATTTATCTTTGAGACAATCTATTAAATATTCAAGCTTCTGCTCCTCATTTGGCGTTCTTATTTCTGATATTCCAAGCATCACCAATAAAGAGCCAAGCGAATATGGAGCCGGGGGTCCGTATGTCGGGCAAACCCTTTTCAATCTTATTGGATCGATTGCATTATTATCCATAATCACAGTTTTCAGGAAAGAGTCACTCCTCATCAGAGATATATGGCTAGCACTACCCATAGCCGCATCCTCGGAATTAAATATAGAGAAAATAGCTCCCCCTGGCCGATTGGCAGGTTGATTATACCCCTGTGAGTCTTCAACTGGCTTCTCTATCACAACTTCACCGACGAAGTTCGGAATTATGGCATTAGCATATATTATAGAAATTGGTATGGAGATTATAAAAAAGAACAAAATTATATATTTGTTTACCCACATGATCCGTATCAATTGACCTAAATCAATTTCATTGTCATATAATTCTTGCTCTATATTTTGATATACATTTTGGTTTTGGGTCATATCAATCTATGATCTTAATTGATTAATTTTTTCAATTTATTCAGCGAGCGAAGAACCATTCACACACAATCGAACAATGAAGGATATCGAAGTCAAAGTAAATAGCAATTTGAAATTTCTACTCAAAACAAGATAAAACTGCAAAATTTGCCTTTGGTCGAAAATTTACGCACTGTATTCAGAGATTACATCAATATCTCCCTGCTTACGATAATTTAAGTCACCCACATTTGTGACGCTTTATGCTTCCACTTGACGAAATAATTCCTGAACTTCAAAGCAGTATTCGGTTTTAATTTTGTGGGACAATGGGACAGTTTGGTAAAGACAAATTGACAAAGGCTTTTGTTAACCTAAAAGAAAGAAACAACCAGATTGATTTGATCTCGCCTAATCAAGTTTGTCCCCAGTATTGAACATCACTATTGGAAAAATAAACCACGTGTTATAAAAACATAGGGTAAAAAGTCTTAACGATGGCCCACGAAACAAAAGAGATGGTGCCCGGGGGTAGATTTGAACTACCGACACGCGGATTTTCAGTCCGCTGCTCTACCCCTGAGCTACCCGGGCACATAACTTGGATACCTTAACTTATATTAATTGTCCAATCCTAATTATGCTGAACTAATAGTTTCAATGGGCTTTTGTCTCTCTCCCGTTCTAATTCAAATGCACCTCCATTTGTCCAACCCCAGATTTTATTTCTTATAAAGTCATCAAAAAAAAAGTTCGCGATAAACTCAAATATTTCACTTTTTTCTGATTTAGAACATGGTATAAAATCAATTATGATCTTACCCCCTAATCCTAAGACTTTAATAATCCAACAGATCTCAGCACTGGCTAATAAATTTAGGTCTCTAGTGCTTATTTTTAGATCATGCCCCGAATTTACGTCAATGGCAAAAAACGAGCTGGTTTGCTCTAGAATCAGATATGAACCATTTCCAATAAAATATTTTTTTTGACAAAGCTCATCTATTTTATTCCAAAAACCAAATCGTTCAAAAACCCCTTCTTCCTCAACAATGTTCTTCTCTCCAATATCGTATCTGTCTAATGCCATTCGTTTTGCTAGGCCATCACAATATATTTTATTTAAGGATAATTTCTTCGTTATTGAATTGTGATGTATTAGGATTTTTTCAAGCTCATTATCAAACTGTTTAGTGCAAATTTCAGCTATTCGCGATCTGCAAATAATAAAAATTCCATTGTGATCATTCACCTTTGCTTCAAGAATTGGTGAGAGAGCCTCTTTATTCAAATTCTTAGAGTTTTTTCTTGAAAATGAAAAGCCGCTTTTGCCTAACTTTAATATAAAATATTTGGAGATAATTTTCAGTTTATCTGTAAAAGTCTGGGGCTTATACTCATCAAAAAAAACCTTTGAAAGCAAAACCACTAAGGATCCTTCTGAATAGTTGGTTTTTGATTTGAGAAAACCCTGGCATCCATTAGGTAACTTTACGAAATAGCCCCCTCTTTTAGATATTCTCCTTTGTATTTTTGCTTCAACAAAGGTATTTGGGGGATAAAATTTTGAATTAGCGGGAGGATCAATGAACAAATCAATAATTTTTCCGCCTTTAAGAACTATAATTGCATTGCCTTGCCCATACGTTTCAATTATTAATTTCCTTCCCATTTTATTTTTTTTTAAAATATCCATTTATATTCAAAACATTTATTACACTTGGCAAAGGTAAGCCAATAACATTTGAATAACAACCAGATATGAATGGGAAAAAACACTTTGCTTTACCTTGAATACTGTAACCTCCTGCACAACCTACCCACTCTCTTGAAGTAAGATATGTCCTTATCTCTACCTCAGTTAGTAATCTCATTTTTAAAATCGTCTTAACTAATTTCAAATTAACTAACCCGTTATGCTTAACACAAAATGCGGTTAAAACGTTGTGTCTCCGACCAGAGAGCAATCTCAAATATTCCTCAGCTATTGTTTCGTTAGAAGTCTTCATTAAAAACCTTCTACCGACAATGACTACTGTATCAGCGGTAATTAAGAACGATTGCTTTTTACAGGGAATAGCATTTGCTTTTTGGATTGCCATTCTTTTGACGTATTGCTTAGGACTTTCGTCCCGTCTAGGACTTTCATCAATACTAGGTTTTTCCACTTTATCGGGACAAAGACCTACCGAGTTCAACAACTCTTTTCTAGCGCTACTTCCTGAGCCTAAAATAAGCAATTCACTTGTATCGGTAGTTGATTCTTCCTTTTGTGAGGTCATAGGGCGTCATTTCAACTTGAACCTTATCACCAGCAAGAACTCTTATTCTGTTTTTTCTCATCTTACCAGCTGTATGAGCAATGATCTCGTGCCCATTCTCGAGTTCCACCCTAAAGGTTGCATTTGGAAGTAGTTCCTTAACTAAACCTGGAAACTCCAGCATTTCCTCTTTTGCCATCTAAACTCCGATACTTTTTGCCTTTATATGTCTTTTTACAAAAAAAATAAACCATTTTTTCTCATTAAAAGCAGTCTTGAAAGCGATTACGTATCTTATCGAATATAATATCTCGTGTCTTTCTGTAAGAACAGAGGGTTTGTTCAATATCATTTTCAATTTTTACTGGCTCATCTACGAACCAGTCTTCGATCATTACACTAGAATAAGTTGAATATTTGCACGCTTCTCTTGAGGACTCCTTTGTTAACGGAATTATAAGATCAAAGCTTCCTATAAAGCCGCCCTCCTTTTCCATTTCTCTAAGTGACCGCACTCGATGTTCGCTTAATTTAACGTTGATCTCATCACAAACTTTGATGGTAAATCCATCAATTTCAAGAGTATCAAAAACTCCTGCAGATTGGACGAATATTTTTCTTCCAAAAAGATTTTTAAATATACCTTCAGCCATTGGAGATCTAACTGAGTTGTAATTGCAACAAAAAAGTACAGATTGGATAATACTATTTTTCAACTTTCACCTTTCGTAAGTAAGAGCATAAACCAGAGTAAAAATTCGGCGTGAAGTTTCCAAGTTTGTTTTAACTCTACCTTCCAGTCTTTCTAGTATAATACGAGCTCCCTCGTTGTGAATTCCCTTGCGCCCCATGTCTATCGATTCAATCCTATCTATCGGAAGATTTTTTACCGCATTGAAATAGCTTTCACAAATTGTGTAATAGTCGTTAATAATTTGCTTTAAAGGAGTTAAAGAAAGAAAAAAAGTTTTTAATTTTTCATCAACTTTAGAATTTATTTCAAAAACAAGGGAGTTGCCGGAAAGTGAGATATTTAATTTAATTTCATTATAATCCTCAAAGCCGATTAGCTGAAACAAATTACTTTGCTGTAAATCATATATAGCGAGATTTTGTTCCTGCAGAACTTCAGGAGTGGGCAGATTGAAGTCATCTTGCTTGATATTTATCGAGATTAGTTTTGACATTCCAATTTTGTACTAAAGATTCTTAAGTCTTTCAGATACAGAAAGAGCGTGCGCTTGAAGACCCTCAGAGTTGGCTAATCTGATCACTTCAGGCCCTAGTTTTGTAAAACCCTTTTTGCTAACTTTAGTAACAGACACTCTTTTCATAAAATCAAAAACTGAAAGAGATGAAGAAAATTTTGCAGTTCCATTGGTAGGTAAAACATGGTTTGAACCAGTAATATAATCACCCAACGCTTCCGGAGACCAATAACCTATGAAGACTGAGCCGGCGTTTTTTATGGAGTCCAGATATTTTTCAGAATTTTTAAAACAAAGTTGCAAATGTTCTGGTGCTATTAAATTTGACACCTCTATCGATTTTTTAAAATCAGGGACGATTACAATTGCCCCAAAATTTTTCCAGCTACGTCTTGCAACTTCTTTTCTATCAATATTTTTTAAATAACTCTCAATTTCTCCTTCAACCCTTAGGGCATATTCTTTATCATTTGTTATTAATATCGATTGGGCATTTTCATCGTGTTCAGCTTGTGCTAATAGATCTATAGCAGCAATTTTTTCTGGCATACTTTTATCACAAATCAGTAAGACTTCTGATGGTCCTGCTACAGAGTCTATACCAACTTTACCAAAAACTTGTCTTTTCGCCTCTGCAACATATTCATTTCCTGGTCCTGTAATCTTGTTGACCCCTTTAATTGTTTCAGTTCCAAACGCCATAGCAGCTATAGCCTGAGCACCCCCAACGCGCAATATCTTTGAAATATCCATTGCATATGATGCATAAATCATAAGAGGATTGTAAATCCCATCTGGACTGGGTGAAGCCAGGACTATGTTTTTTACTCCGGCTATCTTTGCTGGGGCAATATTCATGATAGCTGAAGATGGATATGAGGCTTTTCCACCCGGCACATAAACCCCGATACTATCCATTGGCCTCCATATCCATCCAAGCTGGACCCCTAGCTCATCTTCCCAATTTAAATTTGCGGGCATTTGTTTTTCATGAAAATCCATAATTCGAGAGATAGCTAAATCTATTGCTTGTCGATCCTCAAAAGTAACTTTACCTACACTTTCTTTGATTTCATGTGTTTGTAAAAAAAATCCAACATCACTTAAATCTATTCTGTCAAAATTCTTTGTGTATTTAATGACGGCTTCGTCTTTATTGATCTTTACTTCTTCAATTATTTTTTTTACAGATTCCGCAATCTTCGTACTCTCTTTTTCCCTACATTTTAAAAAACTTGTAAAGTTATAGTTAAAGTCCTTATCAGCATAAAAAAAAATATTTCTCAATTTCAAAGCCTTTCTATCATTGCACCACAAGAGGAAAGCTTCTGGATAATAGCTTCATACCCTCTGTCAATATGGTGTATTTTATCAATTACAGTATCCCCCTCTGCAACTAAACCCGCCAATACAAGCGACACAGACGCTCGAAGGTCAGTAGCTTTGACTGGTGCTCCTCTTAATTGATCAACACCTGAGATTTTAGCTTTACGACCTTCTATCTCAATATTAGCTCCCATTCGAACAAGTTCTGGAACATGCATAAATCGGTTTTCAAAAATTTGTTCCTCAATATTAGAAACCCCATCAGCGATAGACAAAAGGGCCATCATCTGGGCTTGTAAATCAGTTGGAAAACCAGGAAAAGGTTCCGTATAGATATTAGTACAATTTATTGAAGAGCTATTTATTCGTCGAACTCTTAAATGGTCTTCGAATTGGCTAACCTCTACACCTACCTCATTAAGCTTTTCAATGAAATTCTCTAGCAAGGCAATGTTGCCTCCTGTGAGTTTGATATCTCCATTAGAGATCGCCCCTGCGATTATATAGGTACCTAGTTCAATTCTATCCATTACAACTTTATGTGTTGTTTTCTCAAGATTTTTTATCCCTTCAATTACGATTCTATTTTCTCCAGCACCTTCAATGTTACAACCCATTGATTTCAAGCATTGACATAAGTCTATAATCTCCGGTTCTTTAGCTACATTAATCAATTCAGTAGTTCCTTTCGCAAGCACCGCTGCCATTATAGTGTTTGCTGTTGCACCCACTGAAACAAACGGAAATATTATTTTACACCCTTTTAATGAACCAGAAACTTTACCTTTTACATAACCATTTTCTATTGTAAATCGCGCACCAAGAGCTTCTAAGCCCATAAGGTGTAGATTAACTGGCCTTGCGCCTATCGCACAACCCCCCGGGAGAGCAACTATTGCTTGTCCGAACCTAGCTAATAAAGGGCCTAAAACCAATATAGAAGCTCTCATTTTTTTTACTATTTCATAGTCTGCTAAAAAGGAAACCTCATTGCCCATTTTCAAACTTATACATTTTCCAGATCCACCATAAACTACGCTACAGCCAAGACTTTCAAGAAGTGTCTTCATCGTATCAACATCAGATAGAAAAGGTACATTATGTAAAACCAAACTATTTTCACTCAATAGTGCCACAGGCATTAGAGTTAGACATGAGTTTTTGGCACCAGAAATCGGTATAGAACCTACCAGTCTTTTTCCACCTTTAATAAAAATTTTTTCTTTCACTTGCGCTCCTATGAGCAGAGTTTTTTGGACTTTTTTCTCAATTTAATGTTTTTTTTCAGAGCGTTAGCTAACTTTTCTTCTCTTGTTAATTTTCTGATTTTCTTCTCATTTTTTTCTTTTCTATTCTTTGCGCTTGAAACAATCATCAATTGAAACCTTTTACTTTACACCAATGATATATGTATATAATACAACTAAAAAAAACTAAAGGCTTACTTGCTGCCGTAGCTCAGGGGTAGAGCACTCCCTTGGTAAGGGAGAGGCCGAGAGTTCAAATCTCTCCGGCAGCACCACTGTAATCGTGGCACGAAATGTGCATTTTCCCTTTTATGAAGAAAGTACTTATAGGCATTTCGTTATTTTTTATCACTTCGTGTTCCGGCAATAACCTTGACGATGACCTCAATCGATTGATGTTAGAGGATTATTACCTTGGCACACCTGGATCAAAATTATTTTACAGAACAACGACGAAAGAAACGCAAGAAAAATACCACTATTCAGAGTGTCAAAGAAAGATAGTAAATGGTGACCAACTAAGAATTGAAAGTTGTGTTAGTTCCTATTGGCTAAAAGCAAAGAGTTTATAAAAAGAAAAGTTAAGTTTTTACTATTATTTTCACTATTTCAGTCGAAATATATTTAGACTGATGTAGTAAAAATAAAAAGATATCTTAATGAAAAGTACAGACTGCTATTTACACAACTTTCTTCTAGCAAGATTATGTTTTTGTATTATTTCTCTTTCTTCTCTGATTCCAGTCTATGCTCAGGAGGGATCATATTCGGTAGAGGCGCAAAAAATTTTAGACTCATATAGTGAGGGTGACCTGGATGTATTTAGATTTTCAATTAACAATATTTTGAACTCAAATGGAGACATCGTGGAAAAACCTGCGGGAAACCCATCTATATTTGGTCGAACAGACTATGGTAGTGAGTTTTTTCTTGAAAATGAGTTAGGCACAACTCTTTCAATAGAAATACCTGCATTCGTAATTAAAGATTTAGCATTAGACCCATCAGATGAATTCTTTCCAGTGATAAGGGATGGAATACAAAAACTGAATATAGACTTTAAAGACTTATATGACACAGAGAGTAGTGAAGCAATCACTCCCGAAATGGGATTCGTAAAGCTTATAGATGATGCTACCACTTCTGATATGGAAAATCTTTCTGATGGAGAAATTATCGAGTTTTTTGTTGAACCATCCAATGGATATTTAAACCAGCATAATGAAAAGAACTTATTTTTTATAGATAGACCAATCCCTGACAATCCAGTTGTGAGGAAGGTAGATAGCGAGGAAGCAGACTATGAACCCCTTTCATCGTCTAATGAAGATATAATAACTACCATCTTAGCCCCAGGAGAAGAGCTTATCACCTTACCAAGTGGTGAAGTAAAAGTTTATGTTACAACTGTATATGTCCCTGCTCCGGCATCACGGTTTGAGCCAAACCAAATAGTCATGCCTGTATTGGCCGATGGCGTTTATAACTATGAAATAGAACCAGCTAAAGCAGAAACATTCTCTGATAATATGCAGGTTGTTGCAATACCGGAGGAAGAAGCAGCAGTTTTATCTGAAAAAGTACAAGAATTAAAAAAAGCAAAAGAGGCGCCAGCCAATCCAAAACATGACGAAGACGAACCTCCGGCTTTGGACCCGGGAATAGAGGCAATAATAAAGTTAAATAATATTTTAACTGATGTTCAAAAGGGCCCAAACGAGTTATTATTGGAAACAAAAAGAAACATTCAGAAAGAATATCCAAATATTTCAGATCAATTAATAGATCTAATTATAGATACCGCAAATTCTAACGAAAAATTTGCTTTGATAGGAGATCCAAAAGAGTTTCTGGATAACGAGTTTGCAAAACTAAGTGATCTAACACAATTAAATTTATTACTAGGAAAGGATATACCCCAGAAAGATTTAACAAAAATCTATAACCTTATCATTTATAAATTCTCCTCAGATTTGATTGACTTAGGTTATGATACCTTGAGAAACCAAAGAGTTGATTTTTCTGCTAACATAAATAAGGCTAATCAAATTCTGGAGCAAGTTAAACTGCAGAACGATTTAATGCCAATCCTGTCTTTACTAGGCGCAAAAACTGATAGCCAAACATTGGCGGGCCTTCTTAATGAACCTCTCCAAAAAAATATAGATTCCTCCAAGGCTCTTTTTGAATCTAGCCTAAACCAGAAAGTATTTAATCAAATAAAAAGCTTTTCAGAAGTAATTGATCTTATAAATAGTATACCTAGTGTTATACCTGCAGGTGAAAACTCTCTTAATAAAGCAATTCCAGCTATCGAGGTAAATGTTGGTATTGGCGAAAGTATAAAAGATGCTCTGAAAGAAAAGCTTGCTGGAGACAAAAGCGTTAACAAAAGCTTTCAATCACGAACCCAAAGCAACAGGCTGAAGAGCTTTGACTTTGAATTTCAAGAGCAAAATGAAGCTTTAGTACCACAATCGTCATTACCCATATTAGTAGAAGCTCCAATTATAACTAACCAAGAACTTCAATTGGTAGCTGAAACAACAGAAGCCACTAATAATGTAATAAATGAAACTATTACCAGAATGCTCACTGAGTTGGGTGACGATCCGTCGGATGAGGGCTCTGTACAATTAATTTCAGCAGCAAATAACTCTGGTGTATCAGATCAAGAAAATAAAGAGATGAACGAACCTTTTGTCTTCAGTAGCGCATTGTCTTCAGCTCAAAAGTTACGACAAGTAGAGGACATAAGAGCAATATTTGAAATACTTGGTATTGGGTCTTAACTTCACTCCCAAGAAAAAATAAACTTGTCCAATACTTTACCAATCTGTTTTGCGTCATTAACACCATTTTTGGCTATAACAGCCGTCAATCCTTTAATTGGATGATCAATAACCTCTTGCACCCTTGCATTGATTCCATATTTTTCTAATGCCTCATTATAAACTCTCTTTATCGCCCTCTTCCTTAATTCTGGTTTAAAAATCTTACCTATAGGCGTTTTAGGCATTTCATCAACAATATCAAAATGCTTAGGAATTGCCGCTTTTTCACCAATATTCTTTTCTACATGCTTAATCAATTCTCCGGTAGCAACTTCAGACCCTTTAATTAGTTCAACATAAGCACATGGCATTTCACCGGCTCTCGCGTCCGGTTGGCCTATAACACCTACCATCGCTACAGACGGATGAGATGCTAGTGCCTCCTCGGCTATAGCGGGATCAATATTATGACCACCTCTAATAATCAAATCTTTTGCTCTCCCAGTTATCTTCAAATAACCGTCTTTATCCAGAAAGCCTAAATCACCTGTTCTTAAGAACTCATCTTCAAAATATAATTCTTTATTTTTTTCTGGATCAGTGTACGTTTTGCCTGCTAAAACGCCGGGGCCTGAAACACAAATTTCACCTACCTCACCTGTTTTACACTCTGCCAAATTTTTTTTGTTACCATCGTGCTTTACCAACTTTACTTTTGTGTAGGGAACTGGAATCCCTACTGTACCAATCTTTCGTTCTCCCTCGATAGGATTACAAGATATATTACAATGAGCTTCAGTCATTCCATAACCCTCCATAATCGTTATACCCGTTGCACTTTCAAACTTTTTAAACAACTCACTTGGCATTGGCGCTGAACCACACAGAGCAAAGCGAAGAGACGAAACATCTGCATTCACAGGTCTTTGCATTAGTTCTGCTGCCGCAGTAGGCACCAGAGTAATGAACGCTGGTTTCCATCTTTCAACCAATCTCCAAAAATTGTCAAAAACACCATCTCCTCTATAACCTTGCGGTGTCAAAAAGACTATGTG
Organism: uncultured Alphaproteobacteria bacterium; assembly: GCA_902537215.1. GTDB lineage: Bacteria > Pseudomonadota > Alphaproteobacteria > Rhodobacterales > Rhodobacteraceae > CACIJG01. The sequence continues at coordinate 174,434 of CACBAM010000002.1, read as the reverse complement.
TGCTCCTGATGTAATACAGGTCATTAAATTAGGATAGACGGCAAAAACATGGAACAGGGGAAGTGGGCAAAGTATTGTGTCTTTATCACTCCACTCTGGTAAGATCGCAGGTATAGCCCAACCTTGGTATAGCATACCCATAAAAGAGTGTTGCGCAAGTTTTGGAACTCCTGTTGTACCACCGGTATGAAACATTGCAGCTGTTCGATCTTTGACATCATCCTTAAACGTCAATGAGGAACCTGATTGCGATTTCAACATATCATCAAATGATATTATTTCAGCGGAGTGCTTGGTCTTTACTTTTGGTCTAATCAAAGGTGCTATCCAACTTTTTGGAAAGCTTAAATATCTAACCAAATCAACTTCAACTAGGTGAGATACATCGGGGCAATCTTCTAGAGCCTTAGCAACTTTTTGTGCAACATCAGTTTTTGGAAGAGCTTTCATGCTTACGACTACTTTTACCCCTGCTAGCTTGAGGATTCCTGCCATCTGCTTGGGCTCTAACAGTGGGCTAATGGGTACAACAACACCAGCTGTTGTTCCAGCTATAAAAGAAATTATTGCCTCAGTGCATATGGGCAAAATGTAAGCTATCGTGGCATTTTCAGATACCCCAAGGGATTTAAAGCCATTGGCTGCCTGTGTTACTTTGGACTGCAGTTGTCCCCAATTGAGTGTTTCAGCAGATGCCTTTGGGTCAGAATCAAGCTGAAAAGATACAGCAGGTCTTCCAGAGTACTTCATTGCAGTCCGAGACAGTAATGAGTATATGGTTTTCGCTTCGAGACGCTTCTCGAAAGGCATTTCGTTCTCTATAGCTTTTGTGCTGGCAAGTGTTTCCCATTTCATTATACAGTCCCCCTTACATATAGAATAAACAGCAATCTGTGACAGTTTCAAGAATAAAGTTTGGGTATCACAAAAATTGTAGCTCGGCCAATTTTTTATACTTATTACTAATACGCATTAATTCTTTGTGGGAACCCTCATTCTCTATCTTGCCTTTCTCAAGAAATAATATCCGGTCAGCGTTTTTTACAGTCGCAAGTCGATGAGCAATAACAATAATAGTCTTATCACCTGATATATTATCGATCGCCATCTTTATCGCGTTTTCTGATATTGCATCCAGAGAAGAAGTTGCTTCGTCCAGAAGAAGAATTGGAGAGTCTCTTAATATCGCTCTTGCTATAGCTATCCTCTGCTTTTGTCCAACCGAGATCAATAATCCTCTCTCACCCAAAAGAGTGTTATAGCCATGTGGTAAATCTTTTATGAATTCCTCTGCACAAGCTAGCTTTGCAGCCCTTTCAACTTCAGCTAATGTTGCATTAACCCTTCCAACGCGAATATTATCTACCACTGATTTTGAAAAAATAACTGGTTCCTGAGGAACATACGCTATCTGTTGCCGTAAATGAGATTTAGACACCTTGGTAATAGGATAAGTATCAATTAGAATAGAGCCTTTATCAGTATCATATAATCTTTGTATTAGTTGGAAGAAAGTAGTCTTCCCTGCTCCTGAAAGACCTACCAATGCGACTTTTTCGTTCTTGTTTATGGTAAGTTTGGGAATATCTAAAGCTGAGAATTCTTCTCTCATTGGGTAAGAAAATTTTACTTTTTTAAAAGTGATAGATCCGTTTATTGGCGTTTTCATCAGGATTGGATCATTGGGTTCCTCTACCGGATCCAACGTATTAAAAATTTCTCCTATTCTATCCAAAGCACCTAAAAATTTACTTATCTCTCCATAAGTCTCCGTTATGGCTCCGACACTTACTCCAACAACCAACGAGTAAAGACAAAATTGAAGCAATTCACCTATTGAAAAACTACCACTCTCAACATCCTTAAGGCCTGCCCAAACAACAAAAGAAATAGCTAAAAATACTAATATAATTATTAAAAAAACCATAATTGATCTGGCAACAACACGCGTTTTAGATTTGAAGTAACTATCCTCTATTAATTCTTTATATTCTGCTACCGAATGGTCTTGATAGCTATTTGTTTGAATTGTTGTTGCAGCGAAAATATATTCGGATGCAAGTCCAGCGCTATCGGCCAATTTATCCTGTGTTTGACGGGTTAGCTTACGTAAAAATCTTCCAAAGTACAGTAGGGGAAACACTATCAACGGGATAATTAGAAGAGAAAATGACGCTAATTTGATCGATGTAGAGAACATTAACATAATTCCCCCTAAAAACAGCAATGTATTTCTGATAGCAAGAGATAAAGTGGATCCTGCAACGCTTTGCACAAGAGTTGTATCTGCATTTATTCTAGACACTAAATCACCGGTTAAATTTTTCTCAAAAAAATTTGGGCTCAAATTAATTATCTTTTCGAATAACTCTTGCCTCAGATCAGAAACTAATCGTTCTCCAAGTAATGTTACTAAATAAAAGCGAATAGCGGTGCCAAAAGCCGCAACAGTTACTAAGACACAACTTATAAAAAGGTATTTTTGACCGGTTTCAATATTAAATACATACCCATCAACAATATAGCGAACCATTATGGGTAGTGATAGAGTTATAAGAACTGTAACAAGAAGGAATATAAAGGCTCCCAATGCCCAAAATAAGTGTGGCATAAAAATTTTTTTAAAAAACTGATTCACCTGATAGCCTTTTGGACTCTGAGGATTGCCGCGCTTATTATCCATCGTTTTTGATTTCATTTTTCCATAAGTTTTGAAATTGTATAGTTTACAGGTTACGAGTGAGTTGGTCTCATTTCGAAAAAGATATATAATTATAATATTCGTAGGTGCTGAATGAGAAATAGTGAAATATTTTTTGAATCCAAGACAAAATTTTTTTGCTGATTTTAATTATACATGTTTGAAACTAATGGTTTGCTAGAATGATTACGAAAGAAAAGCCAGTCTTTAATATAGATATTTCCAGTTTTACCGGTAATCCGTATCCAGTTCTAAAGGAAATGCGAACGCTTAATCCTATTTGTTTTGTTCCCCAAGTAAAAGCAACAATGATTTGTGATAGAGAGTCAATCTATGAGTGTGAAAAGAATACAGATGTATTTTCATCCGTTCAGCCTGAAGGACTTATGACACTTTTAATGGGGCAGAACATGATGAGGAAAGATGGAAAAGACCATATGGACGAAAGAAAAACCATATTTAAGACAATTTCTCCTAAAACATCTAGGGACCATTGGAAATATAGATTTGAGACTATCGCCGATAAGATAGTTGATAAAATTAAGATGCTAAAATCTGGAGACCTTCTCACGTTATATGCCAAAGAGTTTTCAGCCGAATGTCTTAAAATAGTTACTGGGCTTACTAACATGACGGCAGATGAAATGGACAGAGTGAGCCAGGGTATGATCGATGGATGTTCTAATTACACTGGAGATAAAAATATTGAAGAGTACTGCAATAACTGTACAGAAAGTATTGATGCACATATTAATGAAATAGTCAGGACAAAAAGCAGAGACTATGATTTTTCAATGATTAGTACGATGCTAGAAGGCAATCTTAGCACAGATCAAATTAGTGCGAACATCAAGCTAGCAATTTCTGGAGGGCAAAATGAACCTCGCGACGCGATAGCCGGATGTATATGGGCAGCTTTAAATTTTGGGTTAAAAGAGCTATTACTTACCAAGAATAATTGGGATCAATTATTAAATGAATTTTGTCGTTGGATGTCTCCTATTGGTATGTCTCCAAGAGAAATAGCGAAAGATTTTTTATATAAAAATGTTTATTTTAAAAAAGGAGAAAGAGTGTTCCTTATGTTTTCCTCCGCTAACCGAGACGAAAAAGTTTTCACAAATCCTCAAAAGTTTCTGTTAGAAAGAGATTGCTCTAAATCAATTCATTTTGGTGCAGGACCGCATTATTGCGCTGGAGCATCTATAGCGAGTACTATGATAAGCTTAGTTGCGTTACCAAAACTATTCTCAGCATTTCCTAACTTGAAATTGGTTGACAAAAAAGAGTACGAGTTTGATGGCTGGGCTTTCAGAGGCATAAAGTCTCTTGAATGCGAATGGTAAAAAATTGAATGGATCGTTAAAATATTCACGCGACTCTTATTTCCTAGGTGCTCTTTTTTTATTTTTTGAAATAGTAGTGGGCACTTTCATTGCTGCAATCATTAAATACTTCTCAAGTGATGTTTCTTTATCTATCGTGTTAATGTTTCGGTACTTATTTTGCTTACCGGTATTAGTGGTAGTAGGTCTACAGATTGGTGGAACAAGTTACTTTATAATAAAAAATAAAAAAGTAATGTCTCTTCGTAGTGTTGCCGGTTTATTAGGCTTATCCTTTTGGTATCTATCTGTAATTCATTTTGATATTAGCAAAGCATTGGCTTTATCACAAGTTATGCCAATTTTTATTTGTATCCTTTCAATTCTTTTTCTTGGCGAAAAAGTGGGCATCTTTAGATGGTCTGCAATACTCGTAGGCTTAACAGGTGCTGTAATTATAATCAATCCAGACTCAAAAAACTGGTATAATATTGGTATATTGTATATATTTCTTGGGACCCTTTTTGCCTCAATAATGTTTGTTGCACTAAGACGGCTGGGAATGACTGAAAATGCTGTCGCAACTGCATTTTGGTACAACTTATTTGGCTCATTTGTCTTTAGCTTATATTGTATTTCCACACTTACGCTCGATAATATCTCACCTGAGATATGGACTATGCTAATTATCATTGGAGTGATGGCAAGCGCACAGCAAATTTTTATGGCTTTAAGCCATACTTATGCGTCCGCATCTTCTCTGGCGCCTGTGCATTACACTACTATTCCTTTAGGGATATTTCTAGGCTTATTAGTATTTGATGAAAAAATCGACTTGAACTTTTTGATTGGTACATTTTTAATTGTTGGTTCAACTCTATTTATTCTCTACAGAGAGAGAAAAAAAACTATTGGTTAGACGATCTATCTTTAGTCCAATCGTAAGTTCCATTATCTCTTTCTTTGACTGCTTTTTTCCAACCATATTCTTCAGACATTTTTTTAAAATTTAATCCTTCATTAGAGTGCCTTGATATTCCATCGAAAATAGTAGCAAATTTTTGACTGTTCAATAATCCGGATGACTCAACTGCTTGATTTATCAATATTTTCTGCATTGCTAACTGGTTGATAGGAACGGTAGTCATACGCATTGCAAAGCTATCAACTTCATCGTCAAGCTTTTCCTTGGAAATGGCTTTGAGGACTAAACCAAGTTTTTCTGCTTCCAAACCCGAAATTTTATCTCCCGTGAAAAGCATTCTCTTAGCTTTTTCAGGACCAAGTCGATACATCCACATTGCAGTGGTTGGCGTGCCCCATACGCGTGAAGGCATATAACCAACTTGGGCATCATTTTCTATAAAAATAAAATCACTACAAAGCGCAATATCAGTTCCTCCTGCCAAGGCACCTATTCCATGAATTTTGCATATAACCGGCTTTAGGCAATGAAATAATGACATGAAATGTTTGTTATTTTCCCACATGAACCTGTAGTCCTTTATGGAATCCCAGGGCATTTTTTGTGTTAGGGGATTATCTTTCTCTTGAGCAAAAGAGTTTAGGTCATAACCTGCACAGAAGGCCTCTCCCCTTCCGGCGAGAATTATTACGTGGACCTCGTCATTATCACTTGCTTCTTTAACAGCTTTGGATAAAAGACAGGGAAGTTCAGTATCAATTGCATTCAAGACCTTAGGCCTGTTCAGAAAGATACGGGCTATCTTGCCATCTATTTCTAATTCAACTTTGCTCAATTTTCTAACGCAGTAAAAATTGGAGCGGGTGATGGGAATCGAACCCACGTATTCAGCTTGGAAGGCTGCTGCTCTACCATTGAGCTACACCCGCATAAGTTAAAACCTGTACACGATACCGGCGTATGTTGTGTTGCCCTTTAGAACGACAGCCGAACCGTTTGCATCTTTAGTTTCACTTGACTTATAACCGAGGTTCAATCCAAAGTTCGATGATAGATCATATACAAATCTGGCGTCCATCGTAGTAGCTTTTTGTTTTCTATCTTCCGTCTTGTAGCTTAGGATTAAACTAGTGCCCTGGGTCACGCCTAAATTTATATTTGTTCCGTAAGTATAAAACTTGCCGTAATCATCTGTGAAGCTTCCAACAAATGCCTTAAGTCCCAACGAGGACGAGTTAATGTTGTATGAGAAACCTAGAGAAGTGGTGGCCTCGTTAACAGTTGCAACCTTTATCTGAGATGACATAACGTACACACCAATATTTGGATGCACATTATATGTAATTGTACCTTCATTATTACTTAATACCTGATTATCAAATTTTCCGTCGCTTATACTTGCACTAAAAGTTATAGAAGTTGCCAATTGGCCATCTAGATGTATCACAGCTCCATCACCATTATATTTAGTTCCTGAGTTATCATAACTAAAGGAACCATAAGATATTCCTGAGCTAATACTAGCTTGTGAGAAGGCTGTCACCGTACTAAATAAAAATGCAACCAAGATTATTAATGGGTTTAATTTTTTCATAACGAGCTCCGCAAATTTCTCTTTAGTCATATTAAAATTACAGTGTAACTTCAAGGTTTATCTTCATAGATACTGATTAAATCTGAAAAGGTCTCAATTTTGATAGTAGCATTCTCGCCCTTCGCTAACTTATAAGTACTCCCATGACCATATTTACAAAAAATAAAATTCACCCGAGCATTTTTAGCAGCTTCAGCGTCTGTATTTGTATCACCTACAAAGAAAACATCTTCAGGTTTTTTATCCAGTCTAGATATCGCTTCTAAAAGAGGCTTAGCATCAGGTTTAGCAATCCCAACGGTATCCGAGCCAATAAAAGAATCTTTAAAAAAATCAATTAATCCTAACCTTTTCGACAGTTCCCGCGCGTGTTTTTCAGGTTTATTTGTGCAAAGCCCTAGTTTCACACCCATTAATTGAAGTTTCTCGAGAGTGGCAACTACTCCATCATAATTGACAGACTTATTGTCTAATACTGTATCATATTTGTTTAGATATAATTGATAATAATCCGTTAACAACTTATCGTTAAAACTAATACCCTCTTCTTTTAGTCCATAACGCAGTATTGCTCTTCCTCCTTGAATTGCAATTTGCAGGCCACTAAAACCCTCAAGCCTTGTTGCCCATCCCTGACCTTCAAAGACTAAATTTCCAGCTTCAAGCATATCATATTTTGTGTCCACAAGTGTCCCATCTAGGTCAAATACCAGCGCCTTCATAACTTTTCCTTACATAATCAGATTAAATGAAATAAATTAAGGTGATATTTAAAGAATAAAGGTGTTGATGACTGTTTCAACTATAATATTGGCGGCTGGAAAGGGTACAAGGATGAGAAGCCCTAATCCAAAGATCCTTCATACAATTGCTGGTAAGCACCTTATAGCATTCGGTGTAGATTTGGCAAAAGCCATTAAATCCAAAGAAACCATCGTAGTTGTTGGCAACGAAAACGAACATGCTACAAAAGTGGCTCTCGCAGGTGAAAAGGTAAAATTTTGCACTCAAAAAAGTCAACTTGGTACGGGAAATGCTGTCAAAATAGCGTTGGATGGTATTAAAATAAAAGCTAAGTACACCCTTATACTGTATGGTGACACTCCGTTCATTAAAAATAAAACAATAAAGAAAATGATATCAAAAGCAGATAGGGGTTTTGAATTCATTTTCCTTGGTTTTGATGCAAGAAAAAAAAATAGCTACGGAAAATTCAAACTTGGGTCGGATGGAAAACTAATTGATATCATAGAAAAAAACGAGCCTGAGTATAATTCTACCAATAGTCTATCAAACTCTGGTGTACTTTTGGCTCGTTCACCTACACTCGCTGATCTAATACAAAAAATTAAAGACAATAATGCTAAGAGAGAGTATTATCTAACCGATGTCGTAAAATTAGCATCTAAACATGGACACCCTTCAACCTATGTGGAGTGCAAGGAAGATGAATGTATTGGCGTAAATTCTCAACTTGAATTATCGATTGCTGAGAAGAAATTTCAAGATAAATTTAGGGAAAGACTAATGGCGTCCGGTGTATCTATGCGAGCACCTGAAACATGTTTCTTTTCATATGATACAATTATCAAAGCTGGATGCATTATAGAGCCTAATGTCTTTTTTGGTAAAGGCGTAAAAATTCAAAGCTCCACTATCATAAAGTCGTATAGCTACATAGAAGGGGCTCATATTGGGAAGCATTGCCAAATTGGTCCTTTTGCAAGGCTTCGACCAGGCACCAATCTTTCAGAAGAAGTAAAAATTGGAAATTTTGTGGAGGTTAAAAACGCTACTTTGGCTTCTCTAACTAAAGCTAACCATTTATCATACGTAGGAGACGCAAAAATTGGTGCGAACTCAAATATCGGGGCTGGAACTATATTTTGCAATTATGATGGGAAAAATAAAAATCATACTGTTGTTGGTGATAATGTTTTTGTCGGGTCAAATACCTCTATTGTAGCCCCATTAATAATTGGTAATGCATCAATAGTGGCTGCTGGGTCAGTAATAACTAGAGATGTGCCATCTGAAAGCTTAGCGATAGCAAGACCAATACAGCAAAATAAAATTGGCTTAGGCAAAAGAATTATGCTTAAACTACAAAAAATATCTTATAAAATTAGAAAATGACTAGTCAAGTGGATAAATCATTAAACAAAATTAGACTTATAGATCCTTTTAACAGACATATAACTTATTTGAGGTTATCTGTTACGGATCGCTGTGACTTAAGATGCACCTACTGTATGTCTGAAAAGATGACTTTTTTAAGTAAAAAAGAAGTCCTCACTTTTGAGGAGATGTACAAACTATGCACTGGATTTATTCAGTTAGGTATTAAAAAAATAAGAATAACAGGTGGAGAACCCTTGGTTCGAAAGGGAATAATTGATTTCTTCGAAATGCTAAAACCACATTTAGCTTCTGATCTAGAGGAACTCACACTAACTACAAACGGCACACAATTACAAAAGTACGCTGGGCAACTTTATGCTAATGGCGTTAGAAGAATAAATATATCGTTGGATACTCTAGACCCAGAAAAATTCAAACGTATTACAAGAGTCGGAAAGCTACAAGATGTGTTATTAGGAATTGAAGCAGCAAGGGACGCTAATTTAAAAATAAAAATTAATTGTGTCGCACTGAAAAATATCAACGAAGATGAAGTAGATGACTTTATAACTTGGTGTATTCAAAAGGGTTACGATCTTACTTTCATCGAAACTATGCCAATGGGAGATATTGGAAATGAAAACCGGCTGAACCATTTTCTATCCTTAGAAGAACTAAAAAAAAATATTTCATCAAAATTTGAACTGGAAGATATTTCATTTTCCTCAGGAGGACCCGCAAGATACTGCAAATTTAGAGGTGCAGATATTAAATTGGGGTTCATCACTCCGCTATCTCATAACTTTTGCTCGAGCTGTAATCGTGTAAGGATGGATGCAACTGGCATTCTGCATCAGTGTCTTGGGCAAAGTGAAAGTGTAGATTTCAGAAAAATACTTAGAGACCCCAATTTTACGAACGTAGATCTACTAGAAAAGATCGGTCGTTCGATAAAGCAAAAACCAGAAAAACATTCTTTTGCATATGATTTCTCAAAAGAAGCTATTGAAGGACAAATTAATAGGCATATGAGCCTAACGGGCGGATAGTAGCTAGGTGTGCAGATTTGTGATGAATTTACACAACAAAAATAGCTTGCACTTTTTTCTGTTAAGTTTAAAACACAGTGGCATGATTATTCGGCGGAGTAGCTCAGGCGGTTAGAGCAGAGGAATCATAATCCTTGTGTCGGGGGTTCAAGTCCCTCCTCCGCTACCAACTACTAATTTCAGAGAATTAAGAAATGCTAAGTGACAATTAATACAGATACTACTATCTGAAAGTAAAACACTTTCTTTATTTCAAAAAGCATTTTTTACGAAATTATTATTTGTAACTAAACAAAATAACAATAACCAGATAGTTTATTTTTTGTATATTATTTCAAAAAAAATATTAGTAATCTTTCCCAGAGTATCTGCTTGAATTTTAACCTAATGGGAGAATGAGAATGAATGTAGATAATTTTAAATCTCAACATGAAGAACTTAGCGGGACCAATGGAAAGAAGTAGGAGAAAGATATGAAAGCTATAAAACTGTTATTATCCGATCCACTTTTATTTATGAAAAAATCATATAATCGGGCATCTCAGTTGTTTAAACTGTATATCTTACGAGATAAATTCACAATAGAGGTAACAAGGTGGTTTAAAGACAAAGGTGATGAAACGCGTAGACTGGACTACCCAGAGCTGAATGAAAGCTCAGTGGTTTTTGATTTAGGAGGATATCTGGGTGATTTTGCCTCAGCAATAAACGAAAAATATAATTGTAAAGTTTATTTATTTGAACCACATCCGAAGTTCTATAAAATCTGTAGAGATAGATTTTCTGAAAATAAAAAAGTAATCCCCCTTAATTATGGTTTGTCAAACGCGGAAGGTGTTTTTACACTCTCTGATAGTGTTGATGGGTCATCTTTTTTAAATCCAAATCAAGAAAACAAACCACGAGTTTGTTGTCAAGTTAGAGAAATTGTAAGCGTTTTAAATGAACTTAATATTCCAAGTATTGATTTGATGAAAATTAACATTGAGGGCGGGGAGTATCCTTTACTCCTGCATATGGCATCGATGAATAAAATTGATTTGATAAGACAGTATCAGATTCAGTTTCATAATTTTATCAATGATGCTGAGGCACTACGAAAAAAAATAATAGTCGAATTATCAAAAACACACCGGAGAACTTGGTGCTATACGTTTGTTTGGGAGAACTGGAGAAAAAATTAAATTGTATGCCTTTTTTAAGTTTGGAAAGTTTTTGAGACATCGGTGAATGTCAGTTGTTTTCTTCTGGATTCATGCTTAACTTTTCTGTTTCATAATTACTTGCCACAGAAATAGATTCTCAATTGAATTAAATCATTGTTCCTTAGAACTAGATTTGTTTTATCGTAAACAATTTTTATTACTTCAAGGTTTTGTGGCTTTATAAACCAGTCTGTCATACTTATCAAAATCTTTACCAGTTTCAAGTTTTCTGAGAGCATATTTGTTATTATTCCATTCAACACCATAAACTTGGAAAACAATCATATTTTCTTTGAAAAATTGCTTCAGTAAGTTGGGGTCAGTAGGAGTTTCAAGTATTATATGTTTTTCTAAAGACCAATGAATGGGATAAAATCTGATAGGGCGGATTATTAATTTGATAAAATTTTTAATAAAACGAGTTGTTATCTCATACGTGTAAGATTTTTCTCTCTTAATTTGCTCCTTAATAAATTTAAGATGAATAGGGTGATTTATATTTTGCACGTCAAACATAACTAAACCACCCTTTTTTACCACTCTTAACATTTCACTTACCGCTTTCGTTATATTAGAAAAATACCACGTCGAACGAAAGCAGAATACAAGGTCAAAAAAATGATCTCTGAATTTTATATTTTCAGCATCTCCAACGCTCACATTGATACTCGGAAGCGCTTTTCTGACCATTTCAACGTGTTGAGGTGAAATATCAATCCCATACAAATCATATTCCTTTTCGGTCAAAGCGTGGGAATATGGATACCCATCACCGATGGCAACCTCTAAAACCTTTCCACTCTTTGTTATCTGAACTAATTTACTGATTAAATCTTTGTCATATTGGATTATACCGTATCTTTTTCTTACATTAGTCCAATATTTAGAATATACATCTCTCATATATTTTTTTCGAGAATTCAGCTTGTCCATTAGTACACCATAAATTATTTTTAGATCTCATAAAGCTGAACTATTTAATAGTCAAGTTTCGGTCGCTCTAAAAATTTCTTACGTGACTTAATATCGAGATATTTTTTTATAAAGGCTGTCAAATGCAATTAACTTAAAAGTTTTAGTTGTTCAAAGCCGACTTGGACTTTTGTACGATGCCCCAATATGTCCATTAAAATCCAAATTCGGCGCTTACTATCAATAGTCTCCACAGTGGCAACAAAATTTGTTAGGGCACCTGAAACAACAGTTACAGGGTCTCCGGTCTCCAGTGATTTTGTTGGGAGTAGCTTACCAATCCTATCACACCTAGACATCAAACCAGACACTATCTCAAAAGGTAATCTTTTGGGTAGACCATCTTGACAGATCAAACGGACTACTCCAAGCGTACTATTGATTTTGCGCCATGGGGACCTGTCTAGTTCGATACTTACGAACATATATCCCGGGAATAGAGGCTTTAAGCACGTAGTAAATTTAGATACACCCCTACTTGTAGTCTCTTGCAGTGGCAAAAAAGTTTTAAAGCCCTGCTGGTTTAAATTTCGTTCAGCAACACGGTGGTGGTTTGGTTTAAATTGGACTAAGTACCAATTAAACATGTATCTACCCTTTTAAAAAATTATCGCTCATATTTGAGCAGAATATCAAAAATGGATTATGGCGTAAAGATTTTCTTCGCTCATAGTATAAGGTGTCTATTGATCTTCAGCATTAATATAAAGAAAAATAATTCTAAAACTTAGACTTGAATACACAGTGTTATGCACTGTTTCAAGCTAAATAAGTAAGGAATATTTTAAATTGCAAATTACGTTTTTTGTGGTATCAATCAATTTTGAACAGTTATGTTGTGTGATTACTTTTTTTTTAGATCTTTTGGTTCGGGTTGGTATTTAGTATCAGAGCCCAGTGCGGTAGCTATAGTGGAGATGAATAATGGCTAGTCGTCGACAAGAACAGCAGTCTGAAATAAAATTAAAAGTAATGCGTCTAATTTCAGAAATACCTGAAATGTCTTCTCGCCAAGTGGCAGATGCCGTCGGTATATCAAATGGCTCTGCATATTATGTTTTAACTGCCCTTGTTGAGAAGGGATTAGTAAAGCTTGAAAACTTTAAGAAAAACCCGAGAAAGGGTCGCTATGCTTATCTCTTGACACCTAAAGGCATTCGTGAAAAGTCTATATTGACCCACAACTTCATTGAGCGCAAGAGACAAGAATATAAAGAGTTAAAAAATGAGATAGCAGCCCTTGAAGAAGAAGCTGGATTAATAGACAAATTAACTTCTGAGTCAAAACCTAAAAATAATAATGAAGGCTGATTTTAGTCAGATTAACAAAATTAATTTTATTTTATGGAAACCCACTGTGTGCATGATAGATCAGTTCAAATTAATTCCCTGCAATGCAAAATATACCTTTTTGAGGATGAAATAACAAATAAGTTGAGATATACGTTAACTAAAAATTTTTTTTTAAGGTTTAACTTATAATTAAACTGATGTAATTTTTTTCTAGCTACAATTATTAGAGGTTCAAAAAATTCAATTGTTTAAAGTCAAAAGTTTGAAGTCGTATTTGGAGCACCAAATACGAAACATAGCTTGCAGCTCCTCATATCTGTTGATGATCTTCTTATTAAATTTGAGAAAATGATGAAACTTTCATGTTTCAAAGCGTATGACATCCGAGGCGAGATAGATGTCAACATCGATTCAGCAATTTCTTATAGAATAGGTCGTGCTGTAAGCCAACATTTCAATGCAAAATCTATTGTGATTGGCTTTGATGCTCGTGAAACCAGTCCAACTTTTGCTTCTGCTGTGGCAGCAGGAATACAAGACTCAGGAGCTGATGTCATTAATATTGGTTTGGCAGGTACTGAAGAGATGTATTGGGCTGTTAGTGAGTTCGGCTCATGTGCGGGTATTCAAGTTACCGCATCTCATAACCCTATTAACTACAGTGGTATGAAAATCGTGAAGTCAGAGTCTCAACCAATAGATGAAAAGTCCGATTTCAAGATTATCAAAAAAATAGCAGAAACAGAAAAATACGTATCAGAAAGAAAGCGCGGTGAAAAACTTGATTGCTCAGTTAGGGCAAGAGAGGCTTATGTAAGGAAAGTATTGAGCTTTGCAGACATTAGCGTATTTAGACCTCTTAAGATTGTAGTAAACTCGGGGAATGGCGCTGCTGGACCGACATTCGACGCTATTGCGAAAAAGTTATCTAAAGCAAATACCCCACTCGAATTTATAAAAATAAATCATACCCCAGATCACACGTTTCCGAATGGTATTCCTAACCCGCTCTTACCTGAGAACCATAGTGCTACTGCAAACGTAGTTAGAGAGGTAAGTGCTGATTTTGGAATTGCATTTGATGGGGATTTTGACCGTTGTTTTTTCTTTGATGAGAATGGGGCTTTTGTGCCTGGTGAATATATAGTCGGCCTTCTAGCTGGTATATTTTTAGACAGAGAGGCTGGCTCTAGGATCGTACATGATCCTCGTGTTATTTGGAATACTAAAGATGTAGTTGTTAACAAAGGTGGCATCGCAGTTCAATCAAAAACAGGCCATACCTTTGTTAAGCAAGCAATGCGTGCACATAAAGCAATATACGGGGGTGAAATGTCGGCACACCACTATTTCCGTGACTTTGCCTATTGTGACAGTGGCATGATTCCTTGGCTTATGGTTGCTGAGCTGGTGTCCCGTTCCAAGCGATCACTAGGAGATTGGGTTCATGATCGATTTAATGCATTTCCGAGTTCTGGCGAAACAAACTTTTTAGTTAAGGATGTAAATGCTTCAATCAAGCGAGTATTGGAGGCCTATCAAGATAAAGCTGAGTCATTGGATGAGACCGATGGCGTGAGCCTATCTTTTACTGATTGGCGGTTTAACTTACGTCGTTCGAACACAGAGTCGTTTGTAAGACTAAACATTGAGAGTAGGCGTGGAAGGGACATTTTGGATCAAAAGGTAAATGCTATAGCAGATTTGCTGGGTGGTGAACGAATATAATTCACCCTTTAATTGTGCTGGGAATGTAAGTTCAGTTTTAGGTCTAGTTAAATAGGTTAGAAAGTAAAAATTATGAAGATTATTGTTGTAGGTCTGGGATATGTAGGGCTTTCGAATGCAGTTCTGTTGGCTCAACAAAACGAAGTAATTGGTATTGATATATCTCAAACGCGCGTTGATATGTTGAATGCGAGACAAACCCCCATTATTGACTCAGACATTTCTAAATATTTAGCTAAAAAAGATTTGAATTTATCTGCAAGCACCGATCTAAAATCATCACTTTTTGGAGCAGATTATGTGATTGTATCAACACCAACAAATTATGATGAAAAAACAAATTTTTTTGATACCACATCAGTTGAAGCTGTTATTTCAGAGGTTATTAGTAATGAGCCTCATGCTTGCATTGTGGTAAAATCAACTGTTCCAGTTGGATTTATTGATGATGTTAGCAAACGTCTCGCAACAAACTCGGTAATATTTTCTCCAGAGTTTTTACGAGAAGGTAAAGCACTTTACGATAATTTGTATCCGAGCCGAATAATTGTTGGTGAAAAATCGAAGAGAGCTAAAGTATTTGCAAAATTGCTGGCTCAAAGTGCCTTAAAAAGTGATATAGATTTACTGTTCACCGGGTCACGCGAAGCGGAAGCGATAAAGCTATTCTCGAATACATTTCTCGCGATGCGTGTCGCGTTTTTTAATGAATTGGATAGTTATGCATTAGCCGGTATCATGAATAGCCGAGAAATCATTGAAGGGGTATCACTTGATCCCCGTATTGGAAATCACTACAACAACCCTTCTTTTGGATATGGCGGTTATTGTCTTCCTAAAGATACTAAACAGCTTCTTGCAAATTATGATATGGTACCTCAAAATATTATACGTGCAATTGTTGACGCTAATTCAACTAGAAAAGATTTCCTTGCAGATGTTATAATAAAAAGACAACCTAAAATTGTTGGAATTCATCGGTTGGTAATGAAGACATCAAGCGATAATTTTAGGGAGAGCTCAGTTCAGGGTATTATGAAACGTATCAAAGCTAAGGGAATTGATGTTATTGTTTATGAACCAAAATTAAAAGAAACCACTTTTTTCAATTCAAGGGTCGAAACTGATTTTCATGCTTTTATGGAAAAATCTGATATAATATTAGCTAATCGGATGACCCCCGAACTAAAAAAAATAAAAGAAAAGGTTTTTACTCGTGACTTATTTGGAGCTGACTAGTTTTGAGTATTAAAGAAAAAAAAACGGCCCTCGTAACAGGAGCTGCGGGGTTCATTGGTTTCTATGTAAGTAAAAGACTATTAGACGAGGGATGGAGAGTAATCGGAATAGATTGTATGTCTTCATATTATGAGGTATCGCTAAAGAGTAAACGTGAAAGTATCCTTTTACAAAACGCTTCTTACCGTTCAATTCACGAAAAAATTGAAAATGAGAATGTCCTTCTACGAATATTTTCGGAAGAACAACCAGATATTGTAGTTCATTTGGCTGCGCAGGCAGGCGTAAGGCATTCGTTAAAGAAACCTAGAGCCTATCTTGAGAGCAATATTGTTGGTACTTTTGAACTTCTAGAAGCAGCGCGTGCTAATCCACCAAAACATATACTTCTGGCGTCCACCTCCTCTGCTTATGGAGCAAATAAAAACATGCCGTACAAAGAAACGATGAAGACAGATCATCAAATGTCATTTTATGCCGCAACAAAAAAGTCAACTGAAAATATGGCGCACAGTTATGCACATTTATTTGATTTACCAATTACCGTTCTGAGGTTTTTTACTGTCTACGGTCCATGGGGTCGGCCAGACATGGCTCTATTTAAATTCACAAAAGCTATTTTGAATGGCGAACCAATCGATGTATATAATTATGGTGAAATGAAACGTGACTTTACCTACATAGATGATCTTGTAAATGGAATATGTTTATTAATTAATGCTGTTCCAGATTTTTCTGCTGTGCTCGATAAGAGTGACACTTCTAATGATGACGAGTTGAAAACTGCTCCCTTTCGCGTTGTAAATATTGGTAACTCTAAACCGGAAAAGTTGACGGATTTCATAACGGCTATTGAAAAAGCAATTGGTGTAGATGCTATAAAGAATTTAATGCCTATTCAGCCAGGGGAGGTCTCTGTTACGTGGGCAGATACTTCTTTACTTAAAAGATTAACGGGGTACCAACCGAAAACGAATTTAGTAGATGGAGTGACAAATTTTGTAAAATGGTACAGAAATTACTATGACGTTTAATTCGAGACTTTTTTATGACAAAGGTTAAAAAAGCAGTATTTCCCGTTGCAGGGTTTGGAACGCGCTTTCTGCCTGTGACCAAAGCAATGCCAAAAGAGTTGTTGCCAATTGTCGACAAGCCATTGATCCAATATGCAGCGGATGAGGCTATTTTAGCTGGTATAGACACTCTAATTTTTATAACTGGCCGAAATAAACGCGCAATTGAAGACCACTTTGACTCTAACCATGAGCTAGAAGCTATGTTACGTTCACAGGGAAAATTAGTGCAAGCAGATATGGTTAGAAACATTATACCAGAGGGTGTTGAATGTATTTTTGTTCGTCAGGCAGAGCAGCTGGGGCTTGGCCATGCTGTACTGTGTGCTGAACGTGCAGTCAGCGGCGATCCATTCGCAGTTTTATTAGCAGATGATTTTCTGACAGGATATCCACCAGGGGTTACTGCTGATCTTGTGGCGAGATTTGAAGAAACCGGGAAATCACAACTTTCAGTTATGGAAGTTAATGGACCTGATATTTCAAAATACGGTGTTGTAATCCCAAACGAAAATGGTTTATCAATAAGGGGGCTAATTGAAAAGCCCAAGTTGCTAGACGCTCCTTCAAAGTTAGCATCTATCGGTCGATACGTATTAACACCAGACATTTTTGGAATATTACGCAGATTGTCAGCTGGATTAGATAATGAAATTCAGTTAGCAGATGCGATTAATGTCCAAGCAAAAAATGGCTTAGCGGAAATCGTTCCATTGAATGGTCAGCGTTTTGATTGTGGCTCGGTGGAGGGTTTCATGAAGGCTTCCGCTCATGAATACAACGCACGAGCACGAGGACAGGATTAGCATGGCATCAATATATCCTGTTTTATTAGCAGGTGGGTCTGGCACTCGTCTTTGGCCTTTGTCTAGAAAATCTTATCCAAAACAGTTTTCAAATTTTATTGGCAACAAAACCTTATTTCAGCAATCTGCATTAAGAATGATAACTTCAGATAGGGTTAAATTTTCTTCTCAGATTACTGTTACCAATTCGGATTTTCGATTCATTGTGGGCGAACAATTACAAGAAGTTGGCATTGATCCTGGACACATTCTCATCGAGCCAGAAGCAAAAAATACAGCCTCAGCAATCTTAGCTGCTAGCATATATTCTTACTCAAAAGAAGAAAATGCAATTTTGCTGGTGTCTCCATCTGATCATCAAATGCCAGACAAAGAAAATTTCCACGATGTAATTAATATCGGACTTGCTCAAGTAAATAAGGGGAAATTAATAACCTTTGGTATTAGACCAACACATCCAGAAACTGGTTTCGGTTATTTACAAATATCAAGTGATGATATTGAGAAATATGGAATATCAAGAGTTTTAACATTTATCGAGAAGCCTAATCGCGAACGCGCAGAGGAAATGCTTAAAACCGGAGATTATCTTTGGAACGCAGGGATATTTTTGTTTAAAGCGATAGATATGATTAAAGCTTTCCAAATATATGCTCCAAAAACTTTTAAACTAGTTTCGAATGCGATAAATAGTGCTACGGTCGATTTGGGATTTTTAAGATTGGACTCTGAATCATGGTCTCAACTTGAAGACATCAGTATAGATTATGCTATTATGGAAAAAGCACAAAATTTAGTATCAGTTCCCTACTCATCAAAGTGGTCTGACCTCGGTGGTTGGGATGCAGTTTGGTCAGAAAGTGCGAAAGATGCAACCGGTAACGTAACCTCTGAAAGAGCTTATGTAGTAGATTGTAAAAACACTTTACTCCGATCTGAAACTGAGGGTCAGCAAGTTGTAGGATTGGGTTTAGAAAATATTATGGCAATTGCCATGGCTGATGCAGTGCTAGTAGCTAATAAAAATGAGGCACAGAATGTAAAAAAAGCAGTCGATTTGCTCAAACTTAATAAAATACCTCAGGCAGATATTTTTCCGAAAGATCATCGACCTTGGGGTTGGTTTGAAAGCTTAGCAATGGGAAATCAATTCCAGGTCAAACGGATATGTGTCAAGCCAGGTGCTTCACTTAGCCTTCAAAGCCACAAATATCGTTCAGAGCATTGGGTGGTTGTCGAAGGTACGGTAAAGGTTACAATAAACGATAAAGTGAAATTTTTATCTGAAGGACAGTCTGTCTATGTGCCACTTAACGCTATTCACAGAATGGAAAATACTGGCAAGTTACCTATGGTTTTAATTGAAGTACAGACGGGAACATATCTTGGAGAAGACGATATAATTAGATATGAAGATATCTATTCTCGTGGTCAGGGAGCTAAAGGATGATTAACGAGATTTTGAAACAAAGTTAGAGCTAATATGATTATAATGAGAATTATTGGTGGATTGGGAAATCAACTATTTCAGTATGCGGTTGGGAAAGCAGCTTCTATTCATCAAAACGTGCCATTAAAATTAGATATCTTTGATTATGATACATATCTCCTGCATAGTGGTTTTCGTTTAGATCAATTTTCCATTGAATTTCAAATAGCCTCTGAAGCTGAGGTAAAACTTTTAAAAGGTGGTAGTGGCTTTTTGGGTAAGATGACACGAAAACTAGGATTAAAAAAAACATATGTTAGAGAGGTCCAAAATAATATTTTCCAAGAATCTGTTTTTAATTCAGGTCAATTATATCTAGATGGTTACTGGCAAAATGAACGGTATTTTAAAGACATTAGAGATCTTATTCTATTAGATTTAAAGTTAAAAAAAGATTTAAGTTCTCTATGTTTAAAACTTATGCAAGCCATTCGTGCTAATCAATCGGTTGGAATACACGTAAGACGAGGTGATTATCTTAGTCATCCTGATATTGGATTACTTGAGCTATCGTACTATGTGAGGGCAGTTAAATATATTAACAATCAAATCCAAACCCCAACTTTTTATATATTCTCGGATGATATCGACTGGTGCAGAACAAATTTAGCATTTATTGAAAACTCAGTATTCGTTGACCAAACTGAAAACGAGATTGATGATTTTCAACTGATGCAAGAATGTGACCATAACATAATAGCTAATAGTTCGTTTAGTTGGTGGGCTGCTTGGCTAAATAAAAACCCGAATAAAATTGTTATCGCTCCAAAAAAATGGATGGCAAGACGGCGCCCTGGATGTAAATGGGCTCTAGATGATTGGATTGAATTTTAATTTAAACTAAAACATTCATTGGAAATCATCTAAGCAAAGCAAGTACTTGGTTTAAAAATATTATTTAGCTCATATTTGTTATGCTTTTATTTTAAGCATAATTTAATTAAATCATTTAAGGATTCCATTATTAGCACTCTCCTGAGGTACCAATAAGAAGTAAACTAAAAATTTTTAAAGTACAATTTCATCCAAAAAATGTTTCGAATTAAAATTAAGAGTAAAAGCGCTCAAATCTTTAGAAAATTAAAGGAAGATGATCTTCTATTTATAGTAGTTGGTCGTTTTGCTCAAGCTATACTTTCAATTGCAACTCTTCGTGTAATAACATCTGTTTTTGAAAAAGAACAGATCGCTCAATATTACATTATATACTCGATTATTTTTTTCTATACATTCGTTATATTAGGTGGGTTCTCAAATTACTTCAACAGGCATTTGGTTGAAGGCGATTTACACCCTCTTTCCCAATTCTGGAGATATTTTAGACAAGCAACGGTGCTGGGAGTTTTTGCAATCCCAATTAATTTTATTCTTTTGACTTCCTTTCTAAATCCTCAATCTGATGAAAATATAGCAATCATATGCGTGATATTTGCGAATGTTACTTTATCAGCAGTTTTAAGAAATCTACTGACGAGCTTAAATATTTTTAAAAAAGTAAAAATATTTGTAGTTATGAATTTATTTGCTTTGGCATCTGGCGTCGCCTTTGCTCTTTTCCTCACCTTAACTTTTGAGGCATCAGTTTTGAACTGGTTTATTGGCTTACTTATAGGGGAATTTCTTGCGCTTCCTATCGTTTATTTGAGCTTCAGGAAATCCTCACAGCTTTCGGATGATTCAATTAAGCGGTTGTACTTACCGTTATCTTCTTTAACTGTCCTTAAATTTTCTGGTCCCTTAGCACTCACAAATTTACTCATTTGGTCACAGATGTATGCATATCGTGTTATAACCGATTTGAAGCTCGGGAGTGAAATGTTGAGTGATTTAGCTGTGGCATTGGGCGTGTCATTAGCGATTTTTTCGATGGTAGAATCAGTTTTAAACCAATTTTTTTATCCTAAATTATTAAGAGATATCGTAAATAAAAAAAAAGGGGAGAGAGTAACGTTATGGTTACAAATTTTCGAAAAAGCCGCACTCGTTTATCTGAGTGTAACAATGTTTGTAATATGCGGCTCACAGACTTTGCTGATAATTCTTACTGACGCCAAATTCCACGACGTTTTTATATTAACGTCCCTTGCAGCGCTGATAGAATTTGGAAGGGTAATAAATAACGTGTTTTTAATATTATATCAGTCTGAGAAAAAGACGGAGTTGACAACTTTACCATACTTTGTTGGCACCTTATCTCTGGTAATATGTCTTTTATTATTTAATGTTCAATTAACAATATTATCTATTGTTTTCTCATTAATTATATCTCATGCTGTTGTAACCTTTTACTTTGTCATTAAAAGCAAGTCGGAGTTTGATATCAGTTTCATATCTCTTTTGGGTCGTGTAGATGGCACCATGTTAATTACATTTCCTATATTTCTAATTTTAATGGGAATAAGCCACACTAATACAAATTTTTCATTTCATTTGATTATACTTATTCTTAATTTGACCGTACTCGCATATTCGGTATACCCCCTGTTGGGAAAGAGAAAATGAAACTTTTAATTTTGTTCGCAGATATGATCAGAAGAAATCGGCTTTCCACTTTTTCGGATGGAAATGCGCAGCCAAATGAACTTGATCAGATTATTCAAAAGATTGGTGGAGATTTCTATACAAATTGCTTTGCAGTTGCTCCCGATACCCCAAGAAGTCTTGCGACATTGTATACCGGTGTCGAACCACAGCTAAATGGCTGCGATAGACACACCAAGTGGCCTCAACACTTTTTAAAAAAAAATGTTAACAACATATTTAAAGATTTGGCAGACAAAGACTATACAATGGATTTTTTATCAGACCCAGTAGAGAGAATGAATGGTATTTTCCCACAATTTGTTATGGATAATTATAATCACAATACAAAATATTCAGTACGTGAATTCTTTAATAAATTGGTACTAAAAGAAAAACATTTAGTTTTCGCTTGTTTCCCACAGTTCCATTGGACAATTGACGCACTTGGTGCATCAACTTATGGTGAAAGACAGGGATATAAAAATATCTCTTTTGCCATGCAGACTATGCTTGATGAGATCGATATCCAAGAATTTGATCATGTTTTTTTATTTTCTGATCATGGGTTTAAGTTAAGTTATGAATTACGAACAAATCCAATATATACAATTCTGAATGAAGATCGTACGAATGTGCTATTTTTACATAAACAGAAAGACAAAAATAAGCTTAAACATAACAACATGCTGTGCTCCTTAGTTGACTTCAAAAAATTACTAAATGATATATGTAGTGATACGAGAAAAAGTAACCGCGACTATACTTTGCCAAAGAGAGAATATATAGTAATCGAGGATCATAAATCTTTTAATGTTGGCATTTATGATCCTATTGAGCTTTGGGCTCTAAAAACTAAAACTGCATACTATATAAGAGATGCAGATTTTGGGTTTTGCAGAAAACCTCAAGCAAGAAAATTTGATTCAATAATTTGTAAAAGCTTTGATGAAATTCTTTTAGACAATGCGGAATTTAGGTTTGTGCAGGAAGTGCAGAGATTGCGTCATATCTATAAAAAAACCGTCAAAAAAGATTTTATTAAAAAAAATAACATTTATGACCATAGGCAAATAAAAATTTCATCTGTAAAAAGAAATTTTTATAAATTCATGGATTTCATAAAGTACTGCGTTATGGGCCGATAAATTGCCTCCTCAAGTATCAGTTTTAATGTCAGTTCATAATGGAGAGCTAACACTACACAAAAGTGTTGAAAGCATTTTAGAACAATCTTTTCGTGATTTTGAATTTATTATCGTTGATGACGCATCTAGTGATGACACATCAAATATTTTGCAATATTTTTTAAAAAAAGATAATCGTATAAAAATCTTAACGAATGGAAAAAACAGAGGTCTATCGTATAGTCTGAATTTAGCATTTCAAACTTGCAAAGGTCGCTTTATTGCCAGAATGGATGCTGATGATGTGTCGTTTCAAGATCGTTTTGAGAAACAAATTAAACATTTCAATGCTAACAGAGCGCTAAGCGTGCTTGGTACTGGAGCAAGATACGTAAGTCCAGAGAAATGGGATGCTGGCATGTTAATCAAAATGCCAGAGACCCACGAACATATAATCCAATTTATGTTTAAATCCACTCCTTTTATCCATCCTACAGTAATGATGAAGAGAGAGTTTTTGGAAAGTCTTGGAGGTTACGATGAGGTTCTTCGAAGAGTGCAAGATTATGATCTTTGGTTACGTGGCAGGCATATAGGCTGCTTTGGCAATCTACAAGAAGAGCTTTTATATTATTCGTATGATAAAGAAAGAGCCTATAAAGGAATTTTCACAGCTTTCATAATAAAAATGAGATCTCGCCCAAATATCAAGGAATTAGGAATATCACTTTTGTATTCAACTTACGAGGTATACAAGTTGTTAATATTTATAATTTACCGAAAATAACTATTTATCGAAAGACCAGTGTAATAATGAAGATTATAATAGACGCGACTTTTAACCCCCATGGTGGTTCACTTATTCACTTACAAGAGTTTATTGTAAATCTAAAAAAACTTGTTAGTCCAAATAAACTTTATATTTTTACTAAGAAGGATAATATGGAGCTCATTGGGGTAGATGTTCTTGCTGACTGTGCCGTAAAAGTTGTTGTGCTTCCTTCAATAAATAGATTTTTTTGGATCCTCTGGGTTCAACTAATTCTTCCTTTTAAAGCTATGTTTTTAGGCTGTGACGTTCTTTTTTCACCAGGAAACATCTCCCCAATTATTAAGACTGCTAATATAAAGGCTCAATGGGTTGCCACCATTGGTCCCTTTGATGAAAAGGTTTACTTGGGGCTTACATTTAAGGAGAGGATGATCCTACACCTCAATAAAGCCTTTATGCTATTTTCTATGAAGAGTTCAAACATTGTTATTCATGAATCTAGATATTCACTAGATCTTTTTTTGGATAAATATAAGCTCAATAAAAATTACCAATATTTAATCGAGTGTGGCAGAAGTGATTTTTTTTATAACTGCTTGGATAAAGAGGTTGTCGAAAATGAAAGCGTTTCTGAGATTCAACCCAATGACTTGCTTTGCGTTTCACACTTTTATCCCTATAAAAATCTTGAAACTTTAATATATGGGTACAATGCATTTATGGAGAAAAATGCAAATAAAAATGTAAAGTTGGTTATTTGTGGCTTGCCAACATTCGATAACTATTACCAAAAAATAGTTTTGCTGGCAAAACAATCAAAGTATAAAGAAAACATAATTTTCACTGGTGGCGTCAATAGAGCAGATTTAAGATACGCGTATTCCAGGTGTAAATTCATGATATTTCCTTCTTTAGCTGAAAGTAGTGGGTATACCCTTATAGAGGCGATGTCTTGCGGCACCGCAATAATCACTACTAAATTGACCGCGATACCTTATACTTGTGGCGATGCAGCACTTTATTTTGACGCGTTAGATGGTGACGACTTAAGAAAAAAAATACTTACTTTAAATAATGATTCTTCACTATTGAATAATCTGCGTAATAGAGCAGTCGAAAGAAAGAATTATATTTTTAACTACAGTCAAGCTGCCGCATTATTTTACAAGTATATAATTTCCAGAAAGTCTAAGAGATGAATTTTGACTCAATGAACATCGAAAATTACGGTAAGTTGGGAGCTAAACTTTTTGTTTTTATATTTATTTCTGAATTTTTCTTTGGATTTTTTGGTTTCTTAGTACCTCAGCCCAATTATTCATTTTATCTGATAGTGTATTTTGCAATAGTTTTCATGATTCACCTCGTTAGTCACTTCATGAAGAGTGGTTTTTTTTATAACAGGTTCTTTGTATTAGCTTTAGGTTATGCAATTTTTTCATTAGTTTTAGGATTAATTAATTCTTGGGAGCTAAAAGATATATTAGGAGACAGTGCACGATTCATAGCTCCTTTTCTCGCTTATTCCTTAGGCATGGTTTTGTTACGACACGCAGATTTCAATGACTTTGAAGCCATAGCTAGTGGAATAGCAAGATTATTAATGATATTTGTTGCAATTAACCTTAGCATGAAACTATATAAATTATTTATACTTAATGAACCATTTATAAGTTACCCTTTGGGCGGGATCAAAGTTGAATTTTTTTTATTTGGCTATGCCCTATTAATGTTGTCTTGTCACTCCGTCAGTTTGAAAACTAAAACTTGGTATGCTTGTATTGTTTTTTTCTTTATCTCATTTCCTATCTTAGCTGTTTCTAAGGCAGCATTCCTGGTTGTAACTTCAACAACACTGCTTTATTTTTTATTTTTTGCAAAAATACGAATGCGACTTTTTATTTTGTCACTCGCGAGCATTGGCATTTGCTACTTTGTGTTCTCTGAGTACTCTATTTTGATTTTTGACCGTTTCAGAGAGGCAGTAATTTTATTGAATGCTGTTAATATGTCTGCTGGGATAGACGATAGTACTTTTGCAAGAATAATTGAGGTCAAGCAAGCAATATATGGATTATCCACTTCATTTTATTACCCCTTACAATATTTGATAGGACTTGGTTCGGGGGCGCTTTGGTTCCCAACAGAAGATTTAGGTCATGGGTTAGCGCATGAAAACTTCAGAGCATCAGGTGGAGTTCATCATATTCATATGGAATGGGCATCATTGTATTTCAGGCATGGTCTAATAGGTCTTATGCTATATATTTTGTTCATCGGATATGTTTTTAAATCGTCCTTAAGGCTATCGTTTTTAGTTAAGAAAAGTAACCATAGACTATATGCAATGCTTGGTAGCATAAGTTTCTGTTGTGTCGGAGCATTCACATACATGCTTACAGATACTTCTATTTATGGACACTTTAGTTTAGGTTTATTAGCAGCTGCAACAGATACATTTGCAAGAACTTACAAAAATTCAAGGCTTTTAAGAAATGGATGAAACT
Organism: uncultured Alphaproteobacteria bacterium; assembly: GCA_902537215.1. Classification (GTDB taxonomy): domain Bacteria; phylum Pseudomonadota; class Alphaproteobacteria; order Rhodobacterales; family Rhodobacteraceae; genus CACIJG01. Next base: position 147,988 of record CACBAM010000002.1, on the reverse strand, counting down.
GATTTCGATTGGATAGTAGTTGGCGGTGGCATTGCGGGTATCAGCATTGCTGAGATCCTTAGCCGCAATGGGAATAGTGTTTTAGTTTTGGAAAAGAACCCAAAACTCGCATCGGAGACAACAAAAGAGTTTCATGAGTGGTGGCATACTGGTGTTTTGTTTTCATTAGTACCAGATAATTTTTCAACAAGCCGATATCTACTCGGTGCTTTGGACGATCTCTTCGAGTACTATTCGGGTTTTGAAGGAATGAATATTAAAAAACTAGAAAATGGCATAAGTATAAAGAACAATGAATGGTTCAATAATGATGCAATAATTTATAAATTCCGCAATCTTCCAATGAATCCTCTCTGGATGTATTCGGTAGCCAAATCAATATTATTGTCAAAGGCTATTTCCAACCATGATTGGTTACGTCGCCATGCGGGTGGCGATGAGATAATAGGGCGGTTAACAAAAGGAGATTTTATAAAAAAAATGTTAAGTACCTTAGCTCAATCGAGAAAATTTCTCACAGTAAAGAGCCCCGATTTTACGATAAACTCTAGAAAACTGTTATCAGACTTGATCTCAGCAGCAGTTCGCAATGGATCAAAAATTACTTGTGAAAATGGCTTTGAAAAGATCGAAGAATTTAATAGCTATGTCCGAGTTTATACAAAAAATCAAAATTATAGGGCCAAAAATATTGTCTTTTGCAGCCCTGATTTGATTGCTCGCTTGTTTGGAGCAAAAATTAAGTATGGATATGCTCCGATGGGGGTTTATGAAGGCGTTTCTGAAAATCAAAGCAGTTTTGTACAACTAGATTTTAATACAAGAAATTGTATCAACTTGTTGAAAAAAAAAGATGGCCTAGCTCTAGCAGGTGGTATAACAATGGACAAAATTGAGGACGTAAAAGATTATTTCAATTATGTACACAACCAGCATGTTAAACAAAACCCAAACATGAGGCTGCTAGAAACCTACATTGGTGTAAAAAAAGAATTAATCGATACAAAAAATGCTCGAAACTATCAGTATCATATTAAGCAGAACTCAGAACGACAATGGAGTGTTGTACTTGGTAAGTTCTCTCTTTTCACGAGCCTGTCGGCTGAATTTTATCGGCGTGCTTACAAAAAAAATTCCGTAATCGCTCCAACTTTTGAAAAATCCGTTTCGAATTGTAACTTAATTGCCCCTACCTATTGGGCAGAAATTAGCCATAAAAAGGACCTTTAAAATGGGAATGATAAAATTACCGATTGAGTCACAAAATTTTTTTGACAGAAATTATAAAGAAATTTTTTCATCAGGTCACCTTGCAGAGGGTAATTGGAATAAGACCTTAGAGCTCTGGACAGAAAAATATACTGGTGCAAAGTTCTCAATAGCTTGTAATTCTAATGGAGCTGGTGTTTTAGCTATATTAAATCTGCTCCGGGAAAAATATGGTAAAACTAAAATTTTTATTCAAAGTAATACCATGTATGGCGTTAAAACCACTGCGATCACTTCTGGTCTAGATTTTGTAGGAACAGTTGATTGTTCGCTTGATTATTTGATGCCAACTTTGAGGCAACTTCAAGATTTTGTTAAAAATCTGAAAGAAACAGAAAAAAGTGTTTTTTTAATTACGCATATCGGTGGTTGGATTAACCCGGAGATTGAAGAAATTGCTAGATACTGTGAAAAATTAGGTATCACTTTGGTGGAGGATTGTGCTCATTCACTGGGTTCCACTTTAAACAATAAACATAGTGGATTGTTTGGGTTCGCTGGGGTTTATTCCTTATATGCCACTAAAGCCATTCCAGCAGGTGAAGGTGGTTTGATTGTTACCAATAATGAAAATGCATATAAGGAACTAAAAAAGTATTCAATCTATGACCGTTTCGAACAAGAGCTTGACTTAGGTGTGAATATTCGGATGTCCGAAATCAGTGCTCTTTTGAGCTATTCAGTTTGTAAAGAAATCAAAAAAATTATTGAAAACAAATACCAAATTGCACAAAAGTATATTGCGTGTTGCGAAAAATTTGGATGGAACTTCATACATCCTGCGAGGGATGGGCAAAGATCTAATCTTTATAAATTTATACTCAAGACAAATGAAGCAGAGCCAGTTGAATTTTTTCAAAAGATAAACTCACGGACATCACCCGTTTATGACTATCATCTAGGTAATGATCCAGAGGAAATAGCCAAACGACATATCTGCTTGCCAATTTGGTATGACCTTGAGGAGGAGGAAATTCAAAAAGTTTTGACAGAGCTAGCGCTTTGAGCAGAATAAATATTTCAAAAAAATCTAAAAGTACATATTAGCTAAGTAATCACTGTTTTTTCTACAGTCGATTTTAAATAATACTCGAGATCACCTACCGATATTTCATATAAACGTGAAACTATGAAATATGGCTAATAAAACAAAAAATTATGTTCAATTTATTTTATAAGTGTAAAAGATATTGGAATACGATTAAGTATTTGAAACTGAGTCAACTTTGTTGGCGTTTATATTATCTGTTTTACAAGCCAAGAATTCAGGAAAATAATTGGCCCCTCCTCTCAAACTCAACAAACTTAGCTATCGCACCTCTAGAAAGAAAAAGATGCTATCTCGGTGACGGCAAATTTCTCTTCTTATCTAGAGTTTTGAGTATTCAAGAAACAGGTTGGAATAATGATCGATATCCAAAACTTTGGATGTATCACATGAATTATTTTGACTTTTTGATGCAAGATTTATCTGATTCAGAAACTTCTGACGTATATAACTTATTATCAGACTGGGTCCAAAAGAACGAAGTTGGAAAAGGGGTTCCTTGGGAACCATATCCGATTTCTTTGCGTATAGTGAATATGATTAAATGGATTCTGTTGGGGAATAGAGTTTCAGAAGAAATAGAAAGAAGTTTGGTAATTCAAGTCCGGTATTTGAGGAAAAAAATAGAATGGCACATAGAAGGCAATCACCTTTTAGCTAATGCAAAGGCCTTAATTTTTGCTGGAATTGTTTTCGAGGGTACTGAGGCAGAAGACTGGGAAGATGTTGGTTCTAACATTTTATTAAAAGAACTCGGCAAGCAAGTATTAAATGATGGGGCACATTTTGAGTTGAGTCCAATGTACCAGTCTATAATTCTTGAAGATGTGTTAGATATTGTAAATTTGTATTCTTCATTTAATCAGCGCCTTGAAGATACATCGCATTTAAAATCTATTGCCAGCAAAATGGTCGAATGGTTATCATATCTCTCACACCCAGATGGACAGATCTCCCATTTCAATGATTCAAGTATGGATGCAGCAGTTGGTTTAACCGATTTACAAAACTATGCGAACTCCTTGGGCGTTAAGTGTCCAAAACATTTACATGCGCAATCGGATTTGAGTTCGAGTGGGTTTGTAGCCTCAAGATTAGGGGCTTCCAGTCTACTAATTGACGGGGGTGAAATTGGAGCATCATATCAACCGGGACATGCACATGCCGATACTTCATCTTTCGAGTTATGCGTCTTCGGTCAGCGAGTTTTTGTGAATACTGGGGTTTCGACATACGAAGCAAACTCTATTAGACTTAGAGAGCGCGGTACCGCTTCTCATAATACCGTCGAAATTAATAATGAGAATTCATCTGAGGTTTGGGCTAGTTTTCGTGTTGGTCGTCGAGCAAAAATTATTGACAAGATAGTTAATTTTTATCCTGAAAAAAGTGAAATATCTCTATCACATACTGGATATTTACATCTAAATGGCAGTCCAATACATAATAGAAGCTTTGTACACAGTATCGACTATTTGAAGATTGTCGACAGAATCACTGGATCTTTCACTACTGCTCGTGGGAACTTGCATATTCACCCCGATGTAAAGAAAATTGCTCTGGATAAAGATACAGTTAATTTGCGTCTTGATAAAAACAAATCCTTGCGTATAAACTTCATTGGTTGCACTCTCAAATTAAATGATTATTGGTTCTGCTCAGACTTTGGCAATAGACGTGAGGGGAAATGTATCGAGTATTTAATTAAAGATGTTGAAGCAAAAATACTTATAAAATGGTAAAACGGCGTAAAATGAAAATACTGCTAATTTATGGCACTCGTCCGGAAGCAATCAAGCTAGCTCCTATAATAAAGGCAATTGAAAACAAAAAAACATCGTTAAATTTAATTGTATGCTCAACTGGACAACACCAGGAAATGCTAGAACCAATTGAAAAGTTTTTTGAAATTAAGCCAGATACGACTCTTTTTCTTGAAAAAATAAACGCATCGATTGGAAAAAAATTTGCAGAATTACTATCAAAAATTATTGATGTCATTGAAACCTATGAACCAGAAAAAATCATTGTACAAGGGGACACTCTCACGGCAGTAGCAGGTGCCATCGCAGCTTTTATGAATAAAATATCTGTTGCTCACGTTGAGGCAGGTCTCAGAACGGAAAATCGTAAAGTACCATACCCAGAAGAATTTAATAGACGAACAATCTCAAATGTGGCGGACATACATTTTGCGCCCACACAGATTGCGTTCAATAACCTGATTAACGAAGGTATTCCAGAAAGTTCAATATTTCTTGTCGGTAATACAGTTATTGATGCACTTCAATTTGCATTGGATAAAATAGCAAAAGATGAAAGTTTGCAAAGATCCTTAACTGATTCACTTTTCAAGATATGCAAATTTGATTTAATCAATGATAAGTATGTTTTAATTACTGGGCACCGAAGAGAAAATTTTGGAACAGGTTTTGAAAACATATGCTATGCAATTAAAGAGTTAGCAATTCGATTTCCCAGTACAAGTTTCGTTTACCCAGTTCACTTAAATCCAAATGTACAAAAACCTGTAAAAAATATCTTAAGAAACTTGCCAAATATTAAATTAATTGACCCCCAAAATTACGAGCACTTTGTTTTTCTAATGTTACATACAAAGTTAATATTAACAGATAGTGGAGGCATACAAGAAGAGGCGCCAAGTATAGGAAAACCAGTGGTTTTAATGCGAGATGAAACAGAGAGACCTGAGGTGCTTCAGGCTGGCATGATGGAAATTGTTGGAACTGATCCGAAAAAGATTATTAGGTCTGTAAGTACATTATTAACCGATGCTACAAAATATAAAGCTATGTCAAAAGTCTTTGATATTTATGGAGATGGAACATCAGCGCAATCAATTTTAGAAAAAATTATTGAAGGTAAAAATAATATATGAAAAGAGTTTGTGTACATGGACTAGGGTATATAGGATTGCCGACCGCCTTATTACTAGCTGATCATAATTTTACTGTAACAGGTGTAGATACAGACGAAAATGTAGTCAGATCTGTTAATATGGCACGATTGCATATTGTCGAAAAGGGTTTGGATGATTTACTGAAAAGCGCAATTTCAAATAAAAAATTAATCGCACAAACTTCACCATCTTATGCAGAAATCCATATAATCTGCGTTCCGACGCCGATCACAATGAAGGATGATAGTTTCAAGAGCGATCTGAGGTATGTGGAGGCAGCAATTCGCAACATTGCAACTGTCTACCAAGATGGCGACTTGGTAATTGTTGAATCTACCGTTTCCATTGGGGCAACAGATAAAATGGAAAAATTGTTGAAGGCTCTCACTCCTAATGTAAATAAAGTAGAGATTGTATATTGTCCGGAAAGAGTTTTACCTGGTAATCTCCTATATGAGTTGAAAAATAATGATAGGATAATTGGTGGCAAAGAACTTAATACTTTAAACCTAGCGAAGGCTTTTTATAGTGTTTTTGTGATCGGTCAAATACATACAACCAATGTTAAAACCGCTGAGTTAAGTAAACTTGCTGAAAACGCGTATCGTGACGTAAACATCGCGTTCGCAAATGAGCTTTCGTTAATTTGTGAGGAAGCAGGAATTGACGCCTACGAGTTAATAAACTTAATCAATCAACATCCGCGCGTAAACGTTTTACAACCGGGTATTGGAGTTGGTGGACACTGCATTGCAGTTGATCCTTGGTTTATTGTCGAACATGATCAGCGAAACGCACAGATAATAAAATTAGCCCGAAACAGAAACTTAGATAAAACTAATTTTATATTGGAGAAGATCTACCAAAAAATAGAAACTTTTACTTCCATACAAGATAAAAGCCCTATTGTTGGATTTCTTGGCTTATCCTACAAGCCTGACATAGATGATCTAAGAGAATCCCCCGCTGTATTTATAGTTAGGGAGGTACAAAAAAAGTCTGGTGCAGTGTATGTATCTGACCCAAATGTTTCAAGCTCAGAAGAATTTCAGATTCTTAGTGTCGATGATCTGATAGCTAAATGTGACCTAATTTTTGGGCTGGTAGCACACCGCGAGTTCAAAAGGATAGCAAAGTCTGGACAGTTTTCAAATTTAAGTTTTGTTGATTTTTGTGGAATAAAAGAAAATAGTTTAAATAATATTCCAAACATTGATAATAATAAAAATGAAGCAAGTTCTTAATAGTTTTATTGATGGTTCTGTGAGCGTTATTGATACTCCCGCACCGACGTGTTTAGCGGGTGGGGTATTAATTGCATCAAATACCTCATTGATTTCGCCTGGTACTGAAAAAATGCTGGTAGACTTTGGGAAGAGTAGTTACCTAACTAAAGCATATAAAAACCCAGATCGAGTAAAACAAGTATTTAACAAAGTTCGCACCGATGGCATAATTTCAACTCTTGAGAGCATAAAAGCTAAATTAGACTCACCAATACCGCTAGGATATTGTAATTCGGGCATTGTAATTGAAAGTGGCTGTTCAGAATTTAAAGTTGGCGAGAGAGTAATTTCTAATGGCCCTCACGCCGAAATTGTAACGGTTCCCAAACACTTGGTAGCGAAGATACCGGATAATGTTGAAAATGAAACAGCTGTTTTTACGGTTATGGGATCGATTTCACTTCAAGGAATCAGATTATCAAAGCCAACTATGGGGGAAACATTTTTCGTAATGGGACTAGGATTGGTTGGCTTACTTACTGTTCAATTATTAAAAGCAAATGGATGCAAGGTAATCTGTTCTGATCTCAATCAGAAAAGGATTGATTTAGCTGAAGATTACGGGGCTATTGGTATTAATCAAAGTGAATTAGACCATGATCAACTCTACGATCTAGTAAGTGATCACACGAGTGGTTTCGGGGTTGATGGGGTCATAATTGCTACAGCTACTTCAAGTAATGAGCCCATTCAACTAGCTGCAAAAATCTGTAGAAAGCTTGGACGAATAATTCTAATTGGTACCGCTGGGTTATCTATAAATCGGTCAGATTTTTATGAGAAAGAGATAAAATTTCAAGTTTCATGCTCTTATGGTCCTGGCAGATATGATCTATCATATGAAAAGTCAGGTATAGACTATCCTTATGCCTACGTTAGGTGGACTGAGCAAAGAAACTTTCAAGCTATATTGGAGCTTATGCATGAGGAAAAATTAATCACGGATAAATTAATTACTCATCGATACAATATTTCTGAGGGCGAAAAAGCAATAGGTACCCTTTTTGAAGATTATGACAACTTGGGCATTTTAATCAAATATCCTGGCAAAAAAGCGAAGCATAAACACGAAATCATTGAAATAGGCTCAAGAACTGAAGACCTCATTAGTGTAGGCTGGATCGGCGCTGGTAACTATGCAGTTAAATCGCTGATTCCAAACTTTAAAAAGAATGGTTGTAACTTAGAGATTATAGCTAGTAAGTCTGGACTAACTGCAGCACATAATGCAAAAAAATTTGGGTTCACGTCAGCTACTAATGACACTTCGTCTATTTTTCAGAGTAAAAAATTAAATACCATTGTAATTACGACAACCCATGATAGTCATTCACAATTCATCATCAGTGCTCTTCAGGCTAATAAGCATGTATTCTGTGAAAAGCCCCTCTGTATCTCTATCGATCAACTACGTTCAATACAAGAAATCAAGTCGCAAAAACGCGATCTCCAGCTTATGATTGGATTTAATCGCAGGTTCGCTCCATTAATAAGGGATCTCAAAGATGAATTAAAGCTTTTGAATGCTTCTAAAACGATAATAATGACGATTAATGCGGGACAAATAGATAAAAGTCATTGGATTCATGACCCAACAGTTGGCGGAGGTAGATTAATCGGTGAAGCTTGTCATTTTATTGATTTGGCAATTCACCTTTCGGGAAGCAAAATCATTGAATATTCAATTAATCGAACCGAGCCAAAACTTTCTACAGAAGTGTGTGACAACTTTATAATAAATTTAAAGTTTGAAGACGGATCAATATGTCAAATTAACTATCTTACTCATGGATCGAAGATATTTCCTAAAGAACGCATTGAAGTTTTTTGTGAGGGAAGAATATACCAAATCAATAACTTTCTAAATTTAATAATTTGGAATAAAGGTGGTAGAAAAAAAAGGAGCACATGGCGACAGGATAAAGGACAGAAAGCTTTAGTTAAAGCCTTTTCGGGAAGCCTAAGAGCTTCAAACAATCAAATAATTAAATTAGACGAAATATACCAGTCTGCAGAAGTTGCAATCGCACTTAACCAATTTCTTAAAAGATGAGGATCTTATTCCTTACATTTTATTATGAACCGGACTTGTGTGCTGGCTCTTTCCGGTCCTCTGCGTTAATAAAAGAATTAAAAAAATATAAAGATATTGATATTGACATTGTTACGACACTACCAAATAGATACGCTCAATATGCACAAAACGCACAGACCTTTGAGAAGGTAAGTGAGAATTGTCGGGTGTATCGCATGCACATACCTTCACATAAAAGTGGTTTCCTGGATCAAATGATTACTTTCATGTACTATTTTCGTGCCGCATATAGCTTTACAAGAAACAGAGACTACGATTTTGTGTTTGCGACATCTTCCAGACTATTCACCGCAGTCTTGGGAGCAAAAATTTCTCGAAAGAAGAGGAAGCCTCTATTTCTTGATATAAGGGATATATTTTCAAAAAATACCAAACATATATTGCGCAAAAAAAAAATCACCTATGTGAAATTGCTGATACTTCTGTTAGAAAAATATGCTTTTTCAACTGCGACGAAAATAAATTTAGTTTCAGCTGGTTTTTCTCCATATTTGAAAAATAAATTCCCCGGCGTATCATTGAGCTACCACACTAATGGTATTGACGATATTTTTTTAAATTTTGACTATACAAAAAAAAGAAAGAAACGAGATAGGTTACAAATTTTATATGCTGGAAACATTGGAGAGGGCCAAGGATTACATAAAATTATACCTCAATTAGGTAAAATGCTTGAGGATAACGTCGATTTGCTAATAATAGGAGATGGAGGCTGCAGAAATGATTTGCTTAAGGAAATAAAGACACAAAGCTGCTTTAACATAAATATCATGCCACCAGTTGGTAGGGAAGACCTTTTAAACTACTATAAAGAATGTGATATACTTTTTATTCATCTAAACGATTTTGATGCCTTCGATGAAGTAATACCTTCAAAGATATTTGAGTATGCTGCGACTGGCAAACCAATATTAGCAGGCGTGAGAGGTTTCTCTCGTAAATTCATTCAAGATAATGTTGAGAACTGTGAAGTTTTTGAACCAAGTGATTTAACTGACTGTATAAAAGCTTATAGTCAGCTTGATTTGGGTTTGACCGTTAGAGATGATTTTAAAACTAAGTATACCCGCTCCAAGATTATGTCTGCGATGGCTTCAGATATATATAATAATTGCAAAGCTAGCCTTAAAAACAATTACGAATAAAGGGATTTAAATATTGAATTCAGAATTCAAAGAGTATTTTACCTGCCTTTATTTGTTGAAATTCCTGAGAGATAATAAACATCAAGTTACATATTCCTATCCCATTTTCAATTTCATTTTTTAGTTATTGTTGGTAATAAATTAGGGCTTGATCGTAAATAACTTTTATGGTGTAAATCTTATGCTGGATGGCAGTTGTAAAATAGTTTCTACTGATTCATGTTATTCTGTATCAGCAGAAATAATTAGGTCGGTTAGAGTTTTTGGAAAAAATCTTATTTTTTTTGCAAACATAAGAAAAAAAGGAATACGTGATGGTTGCTAATAAGTCCGTATATGTAAGCATTTCAGGCGACTTTATCCATCATGGCATAATCAACATTATTGAAGAAGCTTCAAAATACGGAGTTGTTACTGTTGGATGTCTGACAGACAGTGCTATTACGGAATTTAAAAATCTACCTATATTGAGCTTTCAGCATAGAAAAAAAGTTTTACAGAACATTAAGGGAGTATCAAAAGTTGTTCCTCAAGAAAACTGGGATGACTCCATAACTATAAAATTGCTAAAACCAGACTTCATCGTGCATGGTGATGATTGGCAAGAAGGTTCTCAATCTCGTATCCGTGAAAACTGCATTAAGGTACTTAATTCATATGGTGGTAAGCTAATCGAAATTCCTTATACAACTGACATATCAGCGATACAACTTGGTCGTGATCTATACTCCAATCGTGCTTCTCCATCACAGCGCCAACAGCTCTTACGTCGTTTAATTAATAGCAAAAAAATTGTCAGAATTATGGAGGCACATAGCCCGATTTCTGCGCTAATTTCAGAAAATATGTTTTTTGAAGGCGAGTACAACAGTCGTAGGTTTGATGGGTTTTGGTCTAGTTCACTGACAGACTCTACCGAAATGGGTAAACCGGACATTGAAGTGTTGGATTTATCCCACCGTACAAAAAATATCTCTGACATTTTTGATGTCACTACCAAGCCACTTATAATTGATTTAGATACTGGAGGAATCCCTGAGCACTTTGTCCACTCGGTTAATCGCTTAGACCGATTGGGAGTCTCTGCAGTAATCATTGAAGATAAAACAGGACTGAAGCGCAACTCTTTATTTGGAAATGATGTAGTTCAAACACAAGCAGAAATGAATGAATTTGCCGAAAAAATTAAAATTGGCAAAGCTGCGCAAGTAAGCAAAGACTTTATGATTATTGCTCGTATTGAAAGCTTAATACTTGAAAAAGGTATGGCAGATGCATGCAGTCGTGGTCGTGCTTATATTAATGCTGGCGCAGATGGTATAATGATTCATAGTCGTCAAAAATCACCTAGGGAAGTGTTAGAGTTTGCAAAGTTCCACAAAAGCAAATTCCCTGATACTCCGTTGTTTTGTGTTCCCAGTAGCTATAACGAAATTACAGCTGAAGAATTGGGTAGCTCAGGTTTTGATGTTGTTATCTACGCTAATCATCTAATGCGTGCCTCTTATAAAGCTATGTATGATACGGCTAGCGGAATACTTAAGAATGATCGATCACTGGAAATTGAGGATAAGCTCATCAGCATAAATGAAATCTTGAAATTAATACCGAGCACGGGAAGATGATTTCACCAAGTAATTTTCTAGACGAATTAAAGTCTAACGGGATTAACTTTTTTGTGGGTATCCCCGATTCATTAATGAAGGGCCTGAATTATCAAATAAGCAAGTCTTGCTCTGAAAATGAACACATAATTTCTAGCAATGAAGGGAGTGCAGTCGCTAATGCTATAGGACACTTTGCAGCAACTGAGCAGTTGGCCGCTGTTTATATGCAAAATTCAGGCTTGGGAAATGCTTATAACCCTCTGATCTCACTTGCTGATCCCGAAGTTTATGGTATACCAATGCTTTTACTAATTGGCTGGAGAGGTGAAATTGATGATGAGGGCAACCAAATTAATGATGAACCACAACATGTAAAACAAGGTCAAGTTACCTTGAGCACTCTCAAGACGCTAGACGTCCCCTATGATATCATTCACGAAAAATCAAAAGATTGGAAAGAAAAAATCCACAATCTCGTTACACTGGCGAAAACAAAAAGACGACCTGTTGCCTTAGTGTTTCGAAAAAATACATTTGAAGAAACCTTAATAAAATTTACAAAATCGGTGCAGAGACCCATACTTCGGCGAGAAGAAGCTATTGAGTTGATCATAAATCTTTCGCACCCACTCGATATTTTTGTTGCGTCGACTGGAATGATTGGGCGTGAGCTTTATGAGATCAGAAAACTAAAAAATTTGCCTCATGATAGTGATTTTTTGACAGTTGGAGGTATGGGACACGCTTCACAGATTGCATGTCGTATAGCTGCCACACTCAGCCACAGACGCGTAATTTGCCTAGATGGTGACGGTGCCTTACTCATGCATAGTGGTGGGATGGCGGAATGTGCATACCAATCAAATTTGATGCATATTATACTAAATAATGGAGCACATGACTCAGTGGGAGGACAACCCACTGCTGCTTTCCAAATAAATTTACAAAGAATAGCGGATGGTTTTGGATATACAAAGGTTTGTAAAGCAATATCTTCAAATGAAATTGAACAACACTTCCAGTCGAGGCAATATGGAAGCATATTCCTTGAGATTCAATGCAAACGTGGAAACAGAAAAGACTTGGGACGTCCTGACAAACCTCCAAAACAAAATCTTGCTGACTTCATTAAATTTTTAAGGTGTGATAACAAAAATGTATGACAACAAAGAAAGTTTAAATATTTTAATAAAAAATAAAAACAGCGAAAAAAAACTTTTCACTGCGGGCCCAGCATCGCTAGCACAGGAAAATATCTTGGGTCTAGAACCTTGTTTTGGTCGAGGCGATGAAAATTATAGTAAAATTGAAAATCGGGTTTTATCAACTCTGAAAGAATTGAGTGGCCATAAATATATAGCTCGATTACAAGGAAGTGGTAGCACTGGTCTTGAAGTTATGATTAGCAACTTTGCATATGGCAAGGTACTCATTATAGACTCAGGTTACTATGCTCAACGTGCTGAAATGATGGCCAAAGTTGCTTCCAAGGCATATGGTCAAATTACTGAAGTGAGCTCGATCGATTGGCAAAGTTTCGAAAGCATTAATGGGCGATTTGATTGGGTCATTGGTTGTTATACAGAGACAAGCATTGCCCTTAAGCTTGACATAGAGAAGATGCGTAAATTTGCAAATTCCTTAGGCGCTAAATTGATGCTTGACGCCACAGCTTCAATTGGATTAGAAGCTCATCATGAATTGGCTGACACAATCAGTTATAGTTCTTGCAAAGGCCTTTTTGGATTGACCGGGGCTGCTTTTGTGGCTTTTAATGATATGCCAAACTTCAATATTCCTTCATTCAATTTATCTATTGAAAGTCATCTTGAAAAAAAAATGACAGGACCTTATCATGCAATCTGCTCACTAGATAAAATTATAAAAGATCATCATAACTTTAAGTATGCTGTAGAAGCTTGCAAGAAGCATTTCACAAGTAAGTTTGGCAAATATCTATTCTTCCCGATAGAGAAACAACCATTATTATGCACTCGAGTCCGTGGAACAATCGCAGCTAGTGATCCTAAAGCGATCTTGTACTCGCCTCGCACACTTGCCCCAAATGAAAGCGTTGTGTGTCACCTGGGCGAGATACATCTCGGTCCAAATGCAAAGGGATTAATAAATGAGTGTCTATCAATTAGTTAAATTCGCTTTATCGTGCAAAAAATAGTAGGAGAAAATAATTTGAAAAGAGTATTGGTTGATATGTCATGTACACTCCTTCATCATGGCCACATACGTCTTTTAAAAAAAGCTGCCGATTTAGGTAAAGTTATCGTTGCACTAACAAAAGATGAAGAAATACTTAAGAAAAAAGGGTATACACCTGAGCTGTCTTTTGAAAATCGTAGAGAAATTCTTCTAGCAATTAGATATGTCTCTGAAGTGATCCCTTCTAATTGGCTTATAGAAGACAAATATATTATTGAAAACAAGATTGATATACTTGTGCATGGCGATGATAACTCCAATCATATCTCTGCTTGTAAGGTGATAATATTTCCTCGAACACCAGATATCTCAAGCTCCGAGTTGCGTTATAAAACTGCAAACATCATTCTTTCAAATTGAAGTGTCAAATAAAGCTATGTGATAATAAGAAATTCAATCGATTCTGCTGATCTTAACTCTTAAAGAATATTATTTTTTAGCGTTTCATATATTGCTTAATCGGTTTGAAACGAGTTTAGTCCTGGAGTGCGCTGATTATAAAAAGTTGCTAAATATTGTAAATAGGATAAGAACAAAAAAACATATGAAAGATAATAGTTTTTGGCTAAAACCCATATTAGTTTGAAATCTTTATTCTGCAATTTTTTATAAAGATTTTAAGGCCAATAACAATACTGTGAATGTTGGACAGTCAAAAATATTTCTCTTCTGTAGCTCTTTTTGATCGAAACTTACGAAAAAGAGTACTACGATAAAGGCTTAAAATATAAACTATTCAGGGAGCAGAAGAACTATATATGGAAACGCTAGCGAGCCTATTAAATATCTGAAAGCTTTATTATATGTCTCTGGATAAAAGATTACATTTGGTTAAAAAGTTTTTGAGGGATTTGTCTCTGAGAAAAAATGAAAAAGAAGAGATATATATATTCATGTCTGAAAATATCGATCAGTTGTTTGAAATGAGCCAAAGTACAGTCAACAAAATAAAATATTTAAAAGATAAGTACCCAGAAACTGGAAAGATATGGTGGCGATGAACATGTTTTCAACTCTTTAGTAAAAAATGAAACTCAACGATAAAGAGAAAATTGTTGTATCCCATTTGGAGGACCAAACTTGGAATGAGGATAAAAATCAAGGTAAACTTAAGTGGAAGTATATTGCTGATAGCACACAATTAATGAGCCACGGAATTTCGTGTGGAATATTAGTTTTACCCCCTGGAGAAGAGCTACCACTTCATCACCATACACCTCAAGAAGTTTACATCATTCGAGAAGGAGAAGGACTGCTTCTGTCTTCCTTAAGTTCAAAGAAGGTTTATAAAGATAGTTTTGTGTATATTCCTAAAAATGTTGATCACGGGTTGAAAAATACTGGCGAGGGGAATTTAGAAATATTGTGGATTTTTCCTACTGACTGTTGGGAAGAAGTAGAATATATTTTTCAAAAGTAGTAAGTTCCAGTCCTAGTAGTGTCTCACCAAAAAATAGAAAGTATCTTTTCATGGTTCGCCTTATTCTTTTTTTAGTTCTATTTTTATTCATAATATGGATTATGTGGCCGTTTCTAAAAACAAAAAACGGAAACAAAAAAAACAACAAATTAGAAGAGATATTCAATCCCAATGAAAGTAACTTCAGGCAGTCAAATGCTATTTTTATAATTATTTTAGCAATGCTTTTATTTGCTCTATTTTTATGGCTTTTGCCGAAACTTGGTATAAACCTTCTTTCATTATTTCAAAAGATTATTCCACTGATATCGACTTTGCGCGGGATTTTACCCTTTTAAAAGTCAATATGGAGAGAGTGAATTGCTGGAGCTTTCATTTTCAGTTTCAATTTGATCAATAATTTTTTTTATAACTAGTGAGTCTGATATCTCCTCTGACAAGAGTAAGATAAGTCTAGCATTCAATTGGTGAATTTGTTCATCATCTAGACCTTGGTAAAGATTTACAAGTTTTGAGTATAGTTGATCGTTTAGCGTCATAGGTAATTCTTTCCAAAAATTAAATATCTACAGCATACATTTTTCTAATGTTTTGGAACTTATCTCTTTAAATATTCCTACTATATACCCATCTGGTCTGATAAGGTAATTTAGACCCCCGCTATATCTTTCTAACCCCTTACCTTCAAAATCTAGAAAATCTACATTTTCATTATTTTCTGTACCAATTCTTATTGAGTTTAAACCACAAGAAAATCTAATTTTTGTTTTAGAGAACGAAAGTAAATTATAATTAAGAGCCATAACATCTGTCAGAAATAAACGGTTTCCTTTCTTATCAAGAATTGGAAAATCCACATAGATCGATCCAAGCAGAGGATCATTTCTATACTCATTATCAAGCTTTAAACCACGAAGCTTAAATGGAACAGAGAGCCTACCTGAATTTATCAAGTTTCTAGAAAATTGATTACTAGTTGCCGACTTAAGAACCTGATCACGAAAAGCTTTAGCCATCTTGTTTTTTGGAGTCATAAAGTTTGTCGCTCTAGAGGAATTTAATATATTCTCCTTTGCAGCCTCAATTCGCTCATCATTGTAAGTATTTAAAATCTTACATGATGTATCATCTTTTAAGATCGAAGCAAGTTTCCACCCTAGATTATCCACATCATGCATACCACCATTACCACCCCTTGCTCCAAATGGGCTTACTACATGTGCACTATCTCCAGCAAAAATAATTCTATCAAACACCATTTTATCTAAAGAAGCACACTTGAATTTGTAAATACTCATCCAGTCAATTTCAAAATTGTCGGACTTTACAACTTTTTTTATTCTTTTCTTTACCCTTTCAGGATCAAGCTCCTTTTTTTTATCGATATGTTCTTCAAGTTGTAAGTCTATTCGGTAAATATTTTCTGCTTGTTTATGTAATAAAGCAGATTGGCCTTCATGAAATGTAGGTGTAAACCAAAACCAACGCTCAGGCCGATCACTCTCAAATGGCTGGGTTTCCATAAAAATATCTACAATCAAGAAATGCTCATCAAAAACCTCACCATCAAAAGAAAGATTCATTCTTTTTCTAGTTGGCGACTCTGCACCATCGCAAGCTATCATGTAAAGTGATTTCAACCCATAATCGCCTTCAGGACATCTGACAGTGACATTGACTGTTTCCTTATTTTGTTCATGATCAATAACTTCGCTATTAAACCTAATATCAATATAGTCTTTCAGCTGAAAGCATCTTTCAATCAAATATTCTTCTACATAATACTGCTGTAAATTTATAAATGCTGGAAATTTTTGGCCTTTGTCAGGAAGCAAATTGAATGAGAAAACTTCTTCATCGCCATTGAATAGTCTACCCGTTTCCCAGGTTATGCCCTTTGCCATCATTTTAGAGGCAACCCCTAATCGATCGAAAATCTCTAAAGTTCTCTTGGCCCAACAGATTGCTCTTGAACCTGTTGAAACAATATTGTTATCATCTAGAAGGACGCTTTTGATACCCCTTTGCGCTAAATCAATTGCTAAGGATAAACCAATAGGCCCTGCACCTACTATAACTACGGGATAAGTTTTCTGAATTCCCTCCAAAATCTCTGGCGGTGTTTTGAAGGGAAATTCCTTATAGTTGTAGTTTTTTGAAAAGTTCGCTGCGCGCTTCACTGTAATAAATTCCACATTTCTCTGTCTCGCTGAGCTGTCCAAATCCTCGGATTATCAATACCTTTTGCTTCATCAAAAGCCCTTGAGACATTAAAAGGCAAACAATGCTCATATATAGCATAATCAGAAAACTTTTTATCACATTCATCTCTGCAAGATGACATAGCTTCTTTTAAATCGCCACCTGCATGAGCTATTTTTGAGACTGATTTAAATGTAGACGTAACAAAGTCCTCTGTCAGTTCAATTGCATCATCGATTTGTCTTGGATCTTTTAGAGCATCACCCCTCCCTGGAACTAAGGAAACAGCCTGAAACTTTGCAATTTTTTCTAATGTCTGAGGCCAATCCTGTAAATGAGCATCCCCACAATAACAAGCCGACTTATATTCAACAATATCACCAGTAAATAAAACATTTGAGTCTGGCACATGAATAACAATATCTCCAGCAGTATGCGCTCTACCTAGAAAAAATAAATCGACCCTTCGTTTGCCTAAAAAGACTGACATTTTGTTTTCAAATGTTGTAGTAGGCCAAGTGAGCCCGGGGATTTCTTGATGTCCTTTAAATAATCTAGGAAATCTGTCAAATTCACTATCCCAATCTTCTTGTCCTCTCTCCACCACCATAGATCTTGCTTTACTACCCATAATTATATTGTTTGCCTTATATTCAGATGCACCTAATACCCTCACAGCATGATAGTGCGACAAAACTAAGTGAGAAATTGGTTTATCGGTTACTGACCTAACCTTCTCAATTACTTTCCTGGCTAAAGTTGGTGTTGCTTGAGCGTCAATGACCATAACGCTTTCATCACCTATTATTATTCCGGAATTTGGATCTCCCTCCGCGGTGAATGCAAAAAGTTTTTTACCGATTTCTTCAAATAGAATGTTTTTCTCATCTAAATCATTTTGTGATGCAAATTTCTTCATTTTTGTCCTATTAGTTGATAATTCTTCCCGAGCACGAACTAAATCCTATTTTATACTTTTCTGCTGACGCAGTTCCTTTCAATACAACAGTATCGTTATCATGAAGGAAATCACGTTTTTTTCCAGAGCTTAAAACTATTTTCTGTTTTCCACCCCATGATAACTCTAGCATACAGCCAAAGCTTCCTTCCTCTGTTCCTGATATTGTGCCAGAGCCCATCAAATCTCCCGTTGAAATACCACAACCTGCTGATGCGTGATGTATTACTTGCTGAACTGGTGAATAATAAAGCTCTTTTGCATTGGTTTCCACTATATCAGTTTCTATGCCGCCAGCTTCAATTAACGTTACTTTTAAATTTATATCGAAAACAAACGCTTTATTATCTTCAAAATGTGAAAGCAATTGTAATTCCCTCTCTGGTGTTTTTGTCTTGAAGGGCTCTAGAGCTTCTGGTGTAATTATCCAGGGACTGATACTTGTTCCAAATGACTTTGACAAAAATGGGCCTAGCGGTTGATATTCCCATGCCTGTATGTCCCTGGCAGACCAATCGTTGAGCAAAACATACCCAAAAATTAAATTTTCAGCTCCTTCAAAATCTAATGTTGCACCTATTGGCAGATTACCACCAATCACTGTCCCCATCTCAAGTTCAAAGTCAAGCTTCTTCGTTGGCTCAAATTTTACAATACCATTATCTTGATCATAAATTTGTCCAGTTGGCCTTCGAATATCACTATTGGTTATCACTATAGATGAAGCACGTCCATTATAGGCAACAGGTAAGTTATACCAGTTTTTTGATAATTCAGCATTCTTGCCCCGTATAATTTTACTTGCGTTGAGAGCATGGTTCTTACATGAATAAAAGTCAGTATATTCTAAAATTTCAAACGCTTTACTATTGTAACAATTTTTCAGAGGTAAAAGACATCTCTGAACTTCATTTATTTTTTTTGAGTTTTCTGCTAATAATTCCTGCAAAATTTCACGAATATGCTTTCGAGCGCTTGGCCCCTTCGACATAAAAGCATTTAGTAAAACGTTTTTAAATCCAAGGTCAGGTATAAGTTCTAGTTCCTCAGCATAAGTAAGATTAAGAACCTGATCGCCAATTGCAGTAGCAGAAAAGCACTTCTGTTTGTTTTTTTCGTAACAGACGCCAAATGGAAGATTATTTAAAGGAAAATCACAATCTCTATTATTCGCTGTTTCAACGAATGACTTAATTAAATCAAGCGTCACTACCAGTTGCCTTCTGGGGTTCCATTAAACTTTTTCTCAAGTCCAGTCCAACATTCTGCATAGTCATCCTGCAGTGGCGCTTCTTTTGCTGCGAACTCGGTAAGATGTTGGGGAAACCGTGACTCGAACATGAAAGTCATAGTGTTTTCTAATTTTTGAGGTCTTAAACCAGTTTTTGAAGCCCCTTCAAAAGCATCTTTATCCGGACCATGGGGTAGCATCATATTATGAAGACTTATACCCCCAGGTATAAACCCGGTGGGCTTTGCATCATATTTACCTACAATATTTCCCATCAACTCGGACATAACATTTTTATGATACCAAGGTGGCCTAAACGTATTTTCTGCAACATTCCATCTGTCTCTAAATAAAATAAAGTCTATATTCGCTGTTCCTTCAATTCCAGAGGGTGATGTTAAAACTGTATAAATAGATGGATCGGGATGATCGAATAATACGGCACTTACAGGAGAGAAATTCCTAAGATCATATTTCCATGGTGAATAATTTCCATGCCAGGCAACAATATCTAGAGGTGACCTTTCTAAACGACAGGAGTGAAATGACCCGCACCATTTTACCAGTAAGTTGCCCTCTTCTTCTTTATCTTCAAAATAAGCTTGGGGTACCTTAAAATCTCTAGAATTTGCAAGACAGTTAGCCCCTATTGGGCCTCGGTTCGGGAGAACAAACTTTTGACCATAGTTTTCGCAAACAAAACCACGGCATATCTCATCTTGAAGTAATACTGAAAAAACAAGTCCGCGTGGGATTAATGCCACTTCACCTGGTGCAATGTCAATTAACCCAAGCTCCGTTTTAAATACTAAACTACCTATTTGCGGAACAACTAATAATTCACTGTCAGCTGAATAAAAATAGTCTCTATCCATCGACTTATCAGCAACATAGACATGTGATGCCATGCCCGTTTGCATACTGACATCACCCGTGGTTGTAATAGTACGCATCCCAGTAATAAAAGTATCTCCTTTTTTAGTAATAGGAATCGGATCCCATCGATATTGACCAAGGCTTATAATATCTTCACTTATACAAGGAGCACTTTTCCAAAATGGGAGACAAATTTTTTCTAACTTATTAAGATGCTTTACTGAAGGGTGTATCCTATAACACCATGTTCTTTCATTTCTAGAACGAGGTGCTGTAAAAGGCGTACCTGATAATTGTTCAGCATACAAACCATAAGCACACTTTTGTGGACTATTCATGCCTTGTGGTAATGCTCCGGGGAGAGCCTCAGTTTCAAAGTCATTGCCAAAACCTGGCATATATTTAAATTTGAAATTAGTTTCAAATGATTTATTTTTAGATTTCACACTACCGTCTGGCATTATTATCTCGATCTGATATTTTAAATGATTGATATCCTGGTTTACAATAACATAACTCGTTAAAAATATAAAATATTATGAATTCACATCACCCAACAATCGAAAGGTTTTTTATCGCCATCAAATCAAATAGTGTGGTTCACCTTGAAACTATTTTTGATGAAAATATACTCTTCAAGCCACCAACCTACTGGAAGGAGTGGCAAGGAAAGGAAGTTGTAGCGAGGATACTGAGCCACGTCGGTTCAGTATTCAAAAATTTAGAATATAAGCGCGTATTATGTAATGACTCAGACTATTTTTTGGAATTTAGTTGCAAAATTGGTGATCTCGATGCAACTGGGGTGGATATGATAACTCTAAATCAACAAGGCTTAATTGAAAAATTTGAAGTTGTAATGAGACCATACAAGTCGGTAGGAGAATTGAGAAGATTTATGAATCTCCTTACCTCCAATGATCCTTTTTTTAAAAGCTTAAAAAAAAGTAGTAAGCTTTAGATAACTTTTTTCTTTGTATCTAATTGCATTTTCTGTGCGAGGTGACTTACCAAAACCGAGCGCATGGAAACAGCCCTGTCTCTATTGGTAAAGGAATATTCTCTAACATCATCTCCTGCCACTCTCAAAGAGAATACATAAAAAGCGCCTGCTTTGGTTATTGGCGATGCAGATCCCTCTGAAATTCTTTGCAGATCAACTTTTTTACCAAGGTTCGTCTCAATAATATTATTGCTCATGTCATATACTCCATAATTTTCAATAAATAGTAACACATTGTGACGTAGCGTAAAGCAAATTGTTATAAAAAATTGGACAAAACGTGAAATATTAAGAAATGTAAGATTGATGGGTAAATGAACCGCGCCCGCAGTCCCCCCACGGACGCAGCCGACCTATCCAGAGGATGTAATCTGAATAAAGGTGCACTCATTATATAGTGAATAAAGTGAAAAACAATCTTTAATTACATAAAAATGCTTAAAAATCAGATACTTAATGTAATAAAATCTTTACAATATGTAATATTTTAATTACATTCTTAGAAAGAAGCTAAAAGAATTTTTACACAGTCGAATTATTTCGCTAATAAGTTCTTGCTAAGCCAAAACTTATTATTTTTGCCTATAATTAATAATAGACAGATTAGAAATAACTAATAATAATTACTCGTATAAATAACTTTACAAAATATATGAAACTGTATTGGGAGCTCAAAAATGCATGGAATGATGATGAATCGGCCTTTAAGAATTGCCGACATAATAACACTAGCCGAAAAAATTCATCCAAATGAAGAAATAATTTCCAAAACGCTTCAAGGAACTCTCCATACCACCAATTATGCGGAGATCGCGCTTAGATCGAGGCAAATGTCTAAGGCACTCATATCACTAGGTGTAAAAATGGGTGACAGAATTGCTACGTTGGCCTGGAATGGTTTTAGACATTTAGAATTGTATTTTGCTATCTCCGGAATTGGTGCTATTTGTCATACTATTAATCCACGCCTCTCAAGCGAACAAATGACTTATGTAGTCAATCACGCAGAGGACAAACTAATTTTCCTAGATTTAACATTTATTCCAATAATTGAGGCGCATTTGGATAAATTTCCATCCTCAACAAAATATGTTTTGATGGCTGAGAAAGAGCATATGCCTGAATGTAAAATTCCGAATGTTATTTGCTATGAAGATTTAATTGAAAAAGAAAGTTCAGACTTTGAATGGCCTGAATTTGACGAAAACACCGCGTCCGGCCTTTGTTACACATCCGGCACAACCGGAAACCCAAAAGGCGTACTATATTCCCATAGATCAACTGTTTTACATGCTTTAATTCAGTGCTTTTACAACGCAGGTTCTTTTTCACCAAAAAAGAAAATTTTACCAATAGTACCTCTTTTCCACGCTAACGCTTGGGGAATACCTTACAGTGCTCCAATAAGTGGTACGTCGCTCGTTTTTCCGGGAGCAAACCTCGATGGTAAAAGTGTCTACGATTTGCTGGAAAAGTACTCTGTTAATTCGGCTTGGGGTGTTCCAACAGTTTGGATGGGTTTACTCGAGGAAATTTCGCAACGAGGGGGAAAAAAGCCAGATGGATTGGAAGAAATGCTTGTTGGTGGTTCGGCTGCTGCCAAATCGCTCATTGAAGCATTCGAAAATATGGGCGTTAGAGTGATCCACGCATGGGGTATGACCGAAACAAGTCCTTTAGGCACTTCGGGTAGGCTTATATCACCGTTTTCTGAGTTGCCTGTTGAAGAACAAAGGCATCTTCAGACGTCACAAGGGCGAAAGATTTTTATGGTTGACCTTAAAATTGTCGATGATAATGGTAAAAGATTACCAGAAGATGGGAACAATATAGGTAATTTGTACATTCGAGGGAACACGATCGCAGGCGGTTATTACAATAATGAAGAAGCCAGTAAAGCTGCTATAGACGATGAAGGTTATTTTGGTACGGGAGACGTTGCCTCAATTGATGAACAAGGCTTTTTGAGATTAACTGACCGCGCAAAAGATTTGATCAAATCAGGTGGAGAGTGGATTAGTTCAATTGATTTAGAAAACAGAGCTATGTCACATCCAGATGTAGAAAATTGTGCTGTGATTGCCATTCCTCATGAAAAATGGGATGAAAGACCATTATTAGTTGTCGTTCCCGCAGAGGGCAAAAAACCGTCAAAAGAAGAATTAATTAAACACTTGGAAGGGCATTTTGCAAAGTGGCAAATGCCTGACGATGTGGTGTATGAAGATGAGCTACCTCTAACAGCTACAGGTAAAGTATCAAAGCTTACACTTAGACAAAAATACGAAAATTACACTCTAGCTTCATAGGATAAAGCAATGCCAAAGAATGACTATTGGAAACTTAGTGCTTATGACAGCGCTAAGCTAATAAAGGATGGCAGCATATTAGCGGAAGATCTTGTTTCCAGCTGTGTTGAAAGAGTTAATCAAACTAACAATAAAATAAATGCGATAGTTGATGATTTAAGTGCGTCTGCTCTAAAAAAAGCACACGAATTGGACAAGCTTTCAAAAAAAGGAAAGTTTAAAGGACCATTACATGGGGTTCCAATTACCATCAAAGAAAATATAGATCAGAAGGGATATGCAACGCCCAATGGATTGGAAGCTCTAAAAAACTTAATTGCACCGGGTAATGCTCCAGTGGTTGATAATTTAGAAAAAGATGGAGCAATTGTTATTGGAAGAACAAATACTCCAGAATTTTCTATGAGAGGGACAACCGATAATTTAATACATGGAAGAACCTATAACCCATGGAATGATTGGGCAAGTCCAGGAGGCTCATCAGGGGGAGCGTCAGCAGCAGTTATGAGTGGCATGGGAAGTTTAGCCCATGGAAATGATATCGCAGGCTCACTAAGAATTCCTTCGACGGCAACAGGTGCCTGTACTGTTAAGCCAGGTTTAGGGCGCGTCCCTGCCTACAATCCTAGCCAAACGCAAGAGAGAGGGCTTATCGCTCAGCTAATGTCTGTTCAAGGAGTAATAGCAAGGGAAATAAAAGATGTCCGTCTAGGAATGCAGTCACTAATCAATTATGATCCTCGCGATCCTTGGATGGTAGATATGCCTTTCCAAAGTAAGGAAATAAAGGACCCAATAAAAGTTGGCTTTACAAAGGAAACATTAGGTGAAACGCTTGATCCGGCAATTAATAAAGCTCTAGAAAATGCAATTGATGCTTTAAAGGATGCTGGTTATATTCTTGAAGAAATTGAATTACCCGAATTTGAAGATGCAGCAAACTTTTCTGCTAAAACTCTTTTTGGAGAGATTAAAGCTCTGCATGAAAAAGATTACAAAAACCTAGGAAGTGAAAACTTTAACTTAGTAGCAGAAAATTATTTCAAAATAATCTCCCCGTTCGAGGGAGAGGATTTACTACTTGGGATGGCAAAAAGGTCATATTTCTTCCGAGAGTGGAACCTCTTTTTTAGAAAATATCCACTCGTACTGACACCTTTTCTTCTCTACCCAACCTATGAGTGGAATCGAGATACTCAGGGGATTGAAGGCACTAAGGAGGTTCTAGCAGGGATGTTTTATGCACATACAATGAACTACATGGGAATTCCCGCGGGAGTTGTAAGTGCGAACTACAATGATGGACTTCCTGTGGGTGTTCAAATAATTTCTACTAGATTTCGTGAAGATATTATTTTGAATGCTTGTGAAGAAATAGAAAAGAGAGTGGGAATTATGGCAGAAAAATTATTTGAACGGGGTTAATAATACCTTAATTCCTTTTATTTTCACGGTCATATAATTTGAAAATACTTCTACCTGAGGCAATTAGTGTCTTATCTTCACCAAAAATTTCTGCTGTACAATAAGCAATTGACTTACCCTTCTTTGTAACTTTCCCTTTTGCTATAAGAATTCTCGATGACGGGGGCGCAATATAATCAACGGACAAATTTAAAGTGACTGAGTCTACCTCTCTACCCGAACTATCGGGAAAGCTTGCCGCCGTTCCCATAGCTATGTCTAACAGGGTAGCATGAACCCCTCCGTGCGGAATTCCGTACAAATTAAAATGATGCTCTTTAAGTTCCAATTGCAATAATGACTTACCTCCTCCCAATTTCAAGACCTTGATACCAACAAAATGTTGAAAGGGATTATTACGAAGTTTTTTCACATTCATAATTTCTCTATTTCACTCCAGAATACGATGCTATTATTTAATTAATTAAAAAATAAAGACAAGGAAATATTTAGTGGATCAATTTTCTCGAGTGGCAAAAAGATATGTAGATAAGGGTCTTATAGCAGGTCTTGAATGGGAAATAAGGCATTTCAATAAAGTTGTATCAAAGGATGTACATGGATACAGTGATATTGAAAATAAAACCACTTTGAAGCCAGGTCAGATATATCGTATATATTCTATGACCAAACCGATAGTATCCGTCGCAGCAATACGACTTATCGAGGCTTGTAAACTAAGCCTATACTCAACTGTTCAAGAATTTATTCCATCTTTCAAATATTTAAAAGTTTTGAGATCCGACGGACAATTAGAAAGGTTAAAAAGACCAATTACCTTAGCGGATCTCCTGACCCATACGGCTGGCCTTTCTTATAATTTTAATCTGGGTTGTTCAGTGGCTCAGTTTTATCAACAAGAAAATATTTTAAATGATTCAGATATTTCTTTAGAAGAAATGGTAGATAAAATTGCAACTTTACCCTTAGCGTTCCAGCCAGGAGAGGCGTGGAGATACTCGGTCGCCACAGATGTCATTGGAAGGCTCTTAGAAGTTGTTGAGAATAAAAAACTCAATGACATTTTGCGTGAACAAATTTTAGCTCCTTTGGAAATGAAAGATACAGCGTTCAACGTAAGCAAGGCAAATGCTACAAAGATCATGCCTATGCATGGTGCCACAGATGCAAACAAACTGATATCATTTCAACAAGCCCCTTTAAAGTTGGTTGATGCAGAAAAAAGCCATCCTTCAAATGGTGAATTTATAAACCTAAGAGGAGGAACTGGTCTTTTTTCAACAATTGACGATTATCAACTTTTTTGTAATTTCCTGTTAAGCGGAAAAGATAAAAACGGCACACAATTGATCTCAAAAACCATGCACGATTTCATGTTAACAAATAGAATTTCTGACCAGATGTTACCTTTAAGACTCGGGCCAATAGCATTATCTGGGTACGGATGGAACCTGATCGGTAGAGTTATGAATGATAAAGGACTCGCTATGAGCCTTACTGAAAATGGAGAGTTTGGTTGGTCCGGAGCGGCCAGTACTTATTTTTGGGTCGACAGAGAAAACCATCTAACTGGTATTATCATGACCCAATATATAGGTGGTTATGTAACAATCGCAGAAGATTTTAGGGCAACATCTTACTCGTTAATTTAATAGTTATACTTCAAGCCACTCTTTTCTAATATCTTCT
Source organism: uncultured Alphaproteobacteria bacterium (assembly GCA_902537215.1). Classification (GTDB taxonomy): domain Bacteria; phylum Pseudomonadota; class Alphaproteobacteria; order Rhodobacterales; family Rhodobacteraceae; genus CACIJG01. The sequence continues at coordinate 121,288 of CACBAM010000002.1, read as the reverse complement.
CTTTTGTCTAGCTCCTTTGGAGTCCCTTCAAAAACAATCTGCCCATGACCCATCACATACACGCGATGACTGATTTTCATCGCAATAGCGAGTTTTTGTTCGACCAATAGTATTGACACGCCCCTGCTACTTATTTCGTTTAGTAAATCTGCTACTCTTGTTGTCATTTGGGGACTTAAACCCTCAGTAGGTTCATCGATCATTATAACTTCTGGGTCACCCATCAATGTTCTACACATAGTAAGCATTTGTTGCTCACCTCCGGATAGGAACGATGCCTCAACATCAGCGCGATTTTTAAGGTTTTCAAAAAGATTAAACATATCATCTATTGACCACCTAGAGTTTGCCATATCTTGCCCTGATTTTATTCCTAACTCTAAATTTTGCCGCGTTGTTAAGCCAGGAAAAATATCTCTGTTTTCAGGGACATACCCAAGCCCCGCGTTGGCAACTTCAAAAGCCTTTTTGCCAGCCAATTCGGCGCCATTGAACTTGATTGAACCTATGGGCTCAACTTCACCCATTATGGCTTTGCATGTCGTTGATCGCCCCACACCATTTCTTCCAAGCAAAGAAACAATTTCGCCATTTTCTATTTTTAAGTTTACACCCCTAAGAATATGGCTTTTTCCATAATATGCATTTAGATCAGTTACTTCTAACATTAGTGTTCTTCCATTGCTGCGCCTAAATAGGCCTCTTGAACCGCTTGGTTCTCTTTAACTTCCGTTGGTGTGCCCGTGGCTATGATCTCTCCGTATACAAGAACAGAGATCCTATCAGCTAGATCAAAAACAACACCCATGTCGTGCTCCACTACTAATAAGGTCTTTCCTTCCGTTACCTTCCGAATAAGCCCCACTATATATTCTGTCTCAGATACACTCATTCCTGCGGTAGGTTCATCTAATAATATTACCTCGGAACCGCCAGCAATTGTAATACCAATTTCCAAAGCCCGCTGTTCCGCGTAACTAAGTACTCCCGCTAAAGTATTCCTTCTATCCTTTAGGTTGAGTTCCTCGATAATTTTTTCTGCATCCTCATTAAGTGCCGTTTGATTTCCAACCATCTTCCAAAAAGAATATTTGTACCCCATTGCCCAAAGTAACGAACACCGAACGTTCTCAAAAACAGACATCTTAGGAAATATATTTGTTATTTGAAACGAACGGCTAAGACCTTTTCTTTTTACCTCATAGGGTTCGAGGTTGGTAATATCTTCTCCATTTAAAAAAACTCTTCCAGACGAAACCTGATACCTTCCTGTTATAAGATTATAGGCGGTAGACTTGCCAGCTCCATTTGGGCCAATTACAGCGTGCCTTTCATTTTTCGTAACAGACAGATTAAGCCCCCTTATTATTTCAGTACCGGCAAAGTTCTTTTTAACATTGTCTAGTTTAAGTGCCTCAGTCGCCATATTTATCTCCTCTCGCCCTCAACGAAAGTTGCTTCTCCCCATGCCTCAGCAACCTCTTTAGCAAATACTCGTGAAACATAAAAACCAACACCCAGCATTATTAAAAATAAAGCCCATGGCAGGAAAGAGGTGGTATCAAATTCAATCCAGAACAACGTCATAAATTGTTCTTCTCCATGGTGCCGAACATGGTTGATCAACTCAATTAAAGCAATTGAACCAACAACGAAAGCTAGGCCAGGAACAAAAATTTTTGCATAGGGTTTTATTAACATACCCAACCTCCCTAACTGTAACGGTATCAAATGCATTGCGAATAGACCAGTTAACCCTGTAGGAAGAAACATAACCATAAGTACAAACACAATACCCGTATATAATGCCCATAAATCCGTTTGTAGGCCTATTACAGTTTGTAATATAGTGAACAAAACAGCACCAAAAACAGGTCCCAAGAAAAACCCGACTCCTCCAATGTAGGTCGCTAGTAGAACTTGAAATGACATTACTGTATTTAAATTTTGTTCCGTAAGTATCTCATAATTTATCGCAAAAAGTGCTCCGGCAACCCCAGCAAAAAAACCTGCACCACAAAAAGACACATAGCGTACCCAGCGCTGTGAATATCCTACAAACTCCGCTCTTTCAGGATTATCTCTAACAGCATTTGCCATCTTTCCAACAGGTGTTTGCGTAAAGAGATACATCACAAAAATTGATAGTAGAACCCAAAACGCTATCAAAAAATAAACTTCCTTCTGAGATATGAACTCGATGCCGAATGTCGAAGGCGCCATGGTTCTGTCTCCCGAAATTCCTTCCTCACCACCAAAAAAAACGGTTATAATGATACAACAGGCTGCTATTAGCTCACCGATACCTAAACTTATCATTGCAAAAACAGTTCCTGCTTTTCTCGTTGAAAAACTACCAACAATAGTAGCGAACCCAAGCCCTACGAGACCTCCAACTAGTGGCAAGAACGGCAATGGTAGCCACAAATATTCATTTTCTACAATATTCATAACGTGAACAGCGACAAATCCACCGATCCCCATATATACAGCATGTCCAAAACTTAACATGCCACCCTGACCTAGAAGCATATTATAACTCATAGCCAAGACTATTGTTATGCCTATCTGGTTCATAATTGTAATCGAACCGCCCCCTGTAAATATAAAAGGCAGGACAATTAAAATGGCCGCAGCAAATATCCAGGGCAAAGCGGAGGAAAAAACACTTTTTTGCATAGACGTACTACTCATTTTTTTATTCCCTAAGTCTCTCGTTTACCGAATAAGCCATTGGGCCTGAAAACCAATACTAGTATCAATAAAATATATGGCAATATAGGTCCAATTTGAGGGAGAGTTAGTGTCCATAAATCTCTCCATGGGTGATAGTACACATCTTTTGGATACTCGTAGCCAAAAGCAATTAGTATGTCTGCTGCACCTATATTGTATGAGGCGGCAAAAGTTTGCAGCCATCCAATCAATAGTGACGCGACAAATGCTCCGAATAATGACCCAAGTCCACCTACCACAACACACACAAATACTATTGAGCCTAGGAGAAATGCCATGCCTGGAAAAGTTGTAAGTGATGGACCTGCTATCACTCCTGCTAAGCCAGCCAAACCAGTTCCTACTCCAAAAACTCCCATAAACACCAACGGTACATTATGACCAAGAGCCTCAACAGTTTTGGGATAACTGAGAGCAGCCTGAATTATCATTCCGACGCGTGTCCTAGCCAATACGTAATACAAGGCTAGGAATATACCTACAGACACCAACAACATAAATACCTTATAGGCGGGAATTGACCCTCCTGCTAAATTGAAAGCGATAAAATCTAAAGATTCAGGACTATTGTAATTAACCATACTTCGTCCCCATATATATTGCACTAACTCCTCTATAACAAAAAACAGACCAAATGTGAAAATAAGCTCCGGTACGTGCCCGTACTGATGCACCCTCCTTAAGCCATATCTTTCCACAGCAGCACCGAGAATTGTGACCAATAACGGAGCAACAATCAATCCAACCCAAAAACCAGTGTAAACACTGATCTGGTAAGCTAGGTAAGCACCGAGCATGTAAAAAGCAGCATGTGATAAGTTAAGAACTCCCATCATTGAAAAGATAAGAGTCAACCCACTCGATAACATAAACAAAAGTAATCCGTAGATTAAGCCGTCTATCACATTGATTATAAATAGATCCATTTTTTGAGCCTCAAATGAAATTAAATGCCCTGCCTATTAATAAGCAGAGCATTTAATTAATAGTTTAATTTTACGGTCTCTTCATCTTACAAGTTGTAGGACTGTCCATTGACGCCATTTTCACAGTTTTATACATCTTGATGCCGTAACCAGAGTTATCAAAGTCAATGTCTACGTCATCAGTATGCATACCAACGTGAACATCTTGAATAGCCTGGTGATCAGAAGTTCGCATTACGACTTTAGTCTGGAGAAGTTCATTTTCGAACTCCATACCTTCAAGTGCATATGCGATAGCTTTCATATCAGTCGCAGACCCTGCTTCGTTTATTGCCTTTGCTACCATTTGAACCGCATTAGTAATTCTTGGCTGAGACATATCGGCTTCAGGGTATTTTGCCTTTAAACCCTTATTATATGCTTCTAATGCAGGGTTCATAGGATTGAGTTTCCCTTCACCAACTATATTTAGCATTCCTTTTCCGGTTTCACCGAAAGTTCTGGTGATACCTGCGGTCGCGCAGTAATAGCAATAAACAGGACCGTCAAAGCCGGATTCTTTGAGAGAACGTCCCAAATTCACCATGTCGGCTCCCCAGTTTCCTGTGATAACAGCATTAGCTCCTGATGCGATAATCTTTCTAGCATATGGAGTGAAATCTTTTACCCTACCGATTGGGTGTAGCTCATTACCTACGATTTCTATAGACGTTTTTTGCGCTAAATATTTTTCTGCAGCCGCTGCAACAGCTTTACCAAATGAGTAATCTTGGCCGATTAGATACATTTTCTTTATACCTGACTCGCCGGCAATAACATCTGTTATAACATCCATCTTTATGTCAGCGTTGGCATCAAAACGAAAATGCCAGAATTGGCACTTGTCGTTTGTCAACGCTGGGTCAACAGCTGAATAGTTTAAAAAGATAACCTGCTTATCAGGGTTCCTTTTGTTGTGCTTTTTAACCATATCAGTTATCGCGTTTGCAATACCTGATGAGTTACCTTGCGCTATAAATCGAATACCCTGATCAATGGCAACCTGCACTTGAACAAGCGACTCTTTTCCGTCCATCTTATTATCTAGTGCTACAACTTCCATTTTTTTTCCGCCAAGAACACCGCCTTTTTCGTTGACGAGCTTCTCAACAGCATATTTCCATTCTGCTAAACCTATTGTTCCAGTTGTAGCAAATGGCCCAGATAATGGATCGATAAATGCGATTTTCACCGTGTCAGCAAAAACTGAGGAGCTAAAAAACAACCCAGAAGCTAATACGAAACTCGCGATCTTTTTAAAAAGTTTCATGAATACTTTCCTCCCAAAAGTAAATTAATTTTCAACAATCGTTCAATAAATAAATGATAGTTTAAATTTTTTTAAGAGGTCAACCCTAAAATAACGCCACGGTATAACATAGCGTCAATTAATCACATAACGTAGCGTCAATAATGCAATATGTTCAAAAAAAACCTCCTTCTGGCCAAAAAAAAGAGTAAACCGTCATAAATCCCATTAAGATATAGCCAATTCGATTCGGGGAGACTAAAAGATGCAAAAGGTAAATAATGATGGAGCACTTACAAAGCTAAGCTTTGACGAGGTATCTGACAAATTAGGGCAAGTAGTAGGAAAATCAGAGTGGTATTCAATCGATCAAGACATGATTGATAGCTTTGCGGATCTTACGAAAGACCACTTCTTTATTCACGTGGATCCAGCAAGAGTAAAGAAAGAGACACCCTTGAACTCGACTATCGCGCATGGGTTTCTGACCGTGTCGCTACTTTCTGCAATGTCTTATGATTGTGTCCCGGGGATAGAAGGAGCACATTTTGGCCTTAACTATGGATTTAATAAGCTACGGTTTGTATCGCCTGTACCAGTTAACTCGAGAGTAAGGGGGCATTTCACTTTAAAGGATATGGAGAAGAAAGATACCGGGGAAATAACAATGATTTACGATGTTATTGTAGAACTTGAAGATCAAGAAAAACCTGCTCTGGCTGCAGAGTGGGTCACAAAAGCCTTTGTTAAACCATAAAAGTCTTAAGTTTAAAGATTGTACGAAAAAATTTGTGTGATAAGATTGAGTACGCTTAATACAAAAGTTTTCATTTAATTATCGGAGAAAAGAAATGCGAGAAGCCGTAATAGTATCAACTGCGAGAACACCTATAGGAAAAGCTTACCGAGGAGCTTTTAACGACACATCCGCCCAAGAGTTGGCCGGACATGCAATTGAAAAAGCAGTTGAAAGGGCCGGAATAGAGACTAGTGAGGTAGGTGATGTTGTCATGGGAGCTGCCTTACAGCAAGGATCAAGTGGGGGTAATATTGCACGACAAGCGGCCATACGAGCTGGGTTACCCGTTACAGTTCCCGGAATGTCTATAGATCGTCAATGTGCAAGCGGAATGATGGCAATTGCGACAGCAGCTAAACAAATTATTAACGACGGCATGGATATCACGGTGGGTGGAGGAGTAGAATCCATAAGCCTTGTTCAAAACGATAAAATGAATGGATACAGAGCATATGATCCATGGTTTAAGGATCATCAACCAGATATGTATATGACTATGATCGAGACTGCAGAGACCGTTGCATCTCGTTATAATGTTAGTCGAGAGTATCAGGATGAATATTCTCTTCAATCTCAACAGAGAACTGCATCTGGGCAACAAAGAGGAGCATTCGATGATGAAATTGTGCCCCTCAAAACGATCATGAAAGTTCAAGATAAAGAAACAGGTGAAATAAGTGATAAAGAAGTAACCCTCGAGAAAGATGAAGGAAATAGACCAAGCACAAACATCGAAGGGCTGTCTTCGTTGTCACCAGTGTTTAAAAATGGACTGACTATGTCTGAAGGTGGGTACATAACAGCAGGCAATGCAAGTCAGCTGTCGGATGGCGCGTCTGCATCTGTGCTGATGGAAGCCAAAATTGCAGAAAAGAAGGGGTTAGAGCCGTTAGGACGATATGTAGGAATGATGGCAGCTGGTTGTGCTCCTGATGAAATGGGTATTGGGCCTGTTTTTGCTGTTCCAAAACTACTTGAAAAACATAATTTAAAAATGGATGATATTGATCTTTGGGAGTTGAATGAAGCCTTCGCTGTACAAGTTCTGTATTGTAAAGACAAGCTAGGTATTCCAGATGAAAATCTTAATGTAAATGGAGGTGCAATCTCTATCGGCCATCCTTATGGAATGTCTGGAGCTCGTATGGTTGGTCACGCTCTAATTGAAGGAAAGCGAAGAGGTGCGAAATATGTCGTATGCACCATGTGCATTGGAGGAGGAATGGGAGGCGCGGGCCTTTTTGAGGTTCTCTGATGAATATACATAGTAGTAAAAATATTCCGGCAGTATTAACAGCGGGAAAGCTTCCAGTGGTAGCAGCCCCACTATTTATTATATCAGTACCAGATTTGGTAATTGCACAGTGTAAAGCCGGAGTTATTGGTAGCTTCCCAGCATTAAATGCCCGCGAAAAAGAGGGTGAACCCATCGAGCTAGAGAGATGGCTCAAACGCATAACAGAGGAACTTGATCGACATAATCAAGAAAACCCAGATAATCCTGCGGCCCCTTTTGCCGTAAATCAAATAGTGCATAGATCAAATCCACGATTGATGCGAGATATTGAAATATGTGTGAAATGGAATGTACCTGTTTGGATTACATCACTTGGAGCTCGACCAGAAGTTAATGAAGCGGCTCATTCATGCGGTGGCGTTGTTTTACATGATATTATCAATAATACTTTCGCTAGAAAAGCTATCGAAAAGGGAGCCGACGGGCTTATAGCGGTGGCGGCCGGTGCCGGCGGGCATGCAGGACCTCAATCACCGTTTGCTCTTATTCAAGAAATTAGAGAATGGTTTAACGGACCCTTACTGCTTTCAGGCTCCATCGCAACAGGACGAGCTTTGCTCGCTTCACTCATGATGGGAGCAGACATGGGATATATCGGTTCACCATTCATTGCAACAAAAGAGGCTAATGCTACTGATGCATATAAAAATATGATCGTCGATTCCTCTGCCGAAGATATACTTCTTTCATCGCTTTTTACTGGAGTTTCTGGAAATTACTTAAAACCATCCGTTATCAATGCTGGCATGGACCCAGACAATCTTCAGGAGGGATCGGTCAAAGATATGAATTTTGACCCTTCATCCGAAAAGCCAAAGGCGTGGTCACAAATTTTTGGATGTGGGCAAGGCATTGCGTCAATTAAAGCAATTGAAACTGTTTCGGAGTTTGTTAATAATTTAGATTCGGAATTTAAGGCAGCTGTTTCAGAATTTAAATTAAAATTTAGTTAGTTAGGAGAAAGACATGGATTTAGGCGTTACCGACAAAGTAAAACCGTTAATTGATAAAGTAAGACAGATGGTTTCAGATGACATAGAACCCCTCGACCACGAGTTTCATGAGGAAGTTGGAAAGCATCCATCCGGAAGCAGATGGCAGTTTACCGAAAGACAAATGGAAATATTAACCCATCTGAAGTCTCTCGCTAAAGAAAGAGGCCTCTGGAACTTCTGGCTTACTGATTCAGAGAAAGGCTACGGTTTATCAACTGTTGAGTATGCTTATCTCGCAGAAGAGATGGGAAAAGTTGGTATCGCAGCCGAAGTATTTAATTGTTCCGCACCGGATACGGGAAATATGGAAGTAATTGAACGCTATGGCAATGAAAACCACAAAAAGAAATGGTTATCAAAATTACTAGAAGGAGAGATACGGTCTGCTTATTTAATGACGGAGCCTGACGTTGCTTCTTCAGATGCTACAAATATATCGCTCGAAGCAAAAAAAGACGGAGATCATTGGGTATTGAATGGTCAAAAATGGTGGTCTTCTGGTGTTGGAGACCCTAGATGTAAAGTTTTTATTGTTATGGCGCTAACTGACCCAGATGCTGCAAAGCATTCGAGGCATTCAATGTTTTTTGTAGACGCCGACTCTGAAGGATTTGAAGTACTCAGATATATGAATGTCTTCGGTGCAGACGACGCTCCGCATGGGCACGGGCACTGTAAATTTACAAATGTGAAAGTTCCAGCTGAAAATCTTATTCTTGGAGAGGGCCGTGGTTTCGAGGTATCACAAGGAAGGTTAGGGCCTGGAAGAATTCATCACTGTATGAGAGCTATTGGGCAAGCAGAGAAAGCCCTTGAGTTGATGATAAGGCGCTCTAAAACACGAACAGCCTTCGGAAAGGAATTAACAGAACTCGGTGCAAACTACGATATTATTGCGAACTGCCGGATGGAAATAGAACAGAGCAGGTTACTTTGCTTGAAAGCCGCTTGGATGATGGATACTGCAGGTGTGAAAGCAGCACAACCATGGATTAGTCAGATAAAAGTTGTAGCACCTCTTATGGCATTAAAGGTTATCGATGAGGCAATACAAATGCACGGTGGGATGGGAATTAGTCAAGACACTCCTCTTGCTCATATGTGGACACACGTTAGGACATTACGTCTTGCTGATGGCCCAGACGCCGTTCACAGAAGGCAGGTCGCTAGAGCTGAACTAAGACGATACTCAAACTGAGTGTTTTAAATCTTAATGAGTGAGCTAATCCTAATTAGACATGCTCAGGCATCTTTTGGTAATGAAAATTACGATAACTTATCAAAGTTAGGTCATGACCAAGCAACTCTTTTGGGTTCCTTGTTTGACAAACTAAATATAGCCCCTGACAGAGTTGTTATAGGTACCCAAAAGAGACATCATCAAACACTGGAAAATTTTAATTTGAAATGCCAAGTCGATATGCACCCTGGCTGGAACGAATATGACTTTAGAGACTTATTATTAGCAGAGTTTGGCCCAAATGTCCCAGAAGAGATTTTTACTGACAGAAAGACACACTTTAAAACTCTTCGATCAACGGTAACCAACTGGATGAATGCAAAACTACCAAATGCAACCGAAAGCTGGGAAGACTTTTCTTCAAGAATTAGTAGTGCGCTCGAGTTTAGTTGTGATCTTGACTGTAAACAAGTTGTCGTTGTCACATCAGGAGGACCAATAAGTAGAGTGGTAGCAACAACCCTCAAGGCTCCTAAAGAAGAAATGATGACATTAAACTTACAAATAAAAAATACATCAATCTCAAAGTTCATTTACACTCCCAAAGCCTTTTACCTTCACAGCTTTAATTGCGCACCACAATTCGATGGAGACAACGCTCATTTGCTGACCTATAGTTAGGAAGATGTCTAAAGATCCATTAAACAAAGAAAACCTTCTCCCTTATTTAGCAAACAACATTGACGGGTTTTCACATTTAAAGAATGTAAAAAAGTTTTCTATTGGCCAATCGAACCCGACCTTTTTACTGGAGACAGATACAGCTAGCTATGTTATAAGGCGAAAACCAGATGGGCCCTTATTAAAATCGGCACACGCCATAGACCGAGAATATAGAGTGCAAAAGGCTTTGTATGACACACCCGTACCGGTTGCGAAAATGCTTCATTATTGTGATGATAAATCTATTTTAGGCGTTGATTTTTATATAATGGAATTCGTTGATGGAGTAGTTTATGAAGACCCTGCTTTACCAAGTTTAGCTAATGACGATAGAGCAAAGGTTTTTAGCGAAATAAATAGAGGATTGTCCTCGTTACATGAAGTAAATATTGATGCGGTGGGTTTAACAGATTTTGGTGCGGACGGAAACTACTATGAAAGGCAGATAAGTAGGTGGGCAAAACAATACTTGTCATCGGAAACGGAAAAAATTGGTGAAATGAACGAAATGATGGATGAGCTTCCGAAAAGAATACCTATGGACAACTCTCCTCGTTCACTAGTTCATGGTGATTTTCGACTTGATAATATGATATTTGATAAAAATGAGCCAAAACTACTTGCAATTATAGACTGGGAGATTTGTACAACTGGACATCCCATTGCTGATCTCGCATCTTTAATCATGCAGTGGGAACAAACAGCAGGAAAAATTAGCAGGGGGCTACAAGGTGTTGAAAGAGAACCTCTCGGAATACCAAGTGATGAAAACTTTATTAAAGAATATTGCGAGCTAAGAAACATCGACTACATAAAAGATTTTAATTTTTATCTCGCGTTCTGTTTTTTTCGAATGGCATGTGTTATACAGGGCGTGAAAAAAAGGGCTTTGTCTGGAATTGCCGCTAATCCAGAACGCTCAAATAGGGAAACATTATCTGTTCCAAAGCTAGCTGAGCGTGCGTATGAACTAATGAAGGCACTATGAAGAAAAAAATAGAAAAGCTTCTTGATATTGAAACTTTGGACCGCAATCTTTTTCGAGGGCAAGGCGAAGGTGGCGAGGTCGCATCACGAGTGTTTGGCGGTCATGTTATTGCTCAGGCACTAGCGGCGGCCTACAAAACCGTTGAGGAACGGCTTTGCCATTCTCTTCATGCTTATTTTATCCGACCTGGAGATCCATCAACACCCATTATTTACGAGGTTGATAGAGCACGAGATGGTGGAAGCTTCACAACGAGAAGAGTGGTTGCTATACAAAATGGCAAACAAATATTCAATATGGCTGCGTCATTTCATATTGAAGAAGAGGGTTGGTCTCATCAGCATAAAATGAAAGAAGTAAAAGGGCCTTCGGGAGTTCTTAATAGGAATGAACAGAGAAAACTAATTGCGGAAAAAGTTCCTGAGAAAAGGCGCGCAAATTTTTTGAACCCCAAGCCGATTGAAATAAGAGATGTTGATCCGCCCGATTTATTTAACCCTGAACCGACTTCAGACAAAAATTTTTTGTGGTTTAAAGTGGATGGGACCCTTGATGCCAAAGATCAATGGGTACATCATTGCTTTCTTGCATACGCCTCTGACGTATCGTTGTTGGGCTCTGGTAATCGTCCTCACGGTGTATCAGCTTATTCAGGAGATGTTATGCTAGCAAGTTTGGATCACGCAATGTGGTTTCATGAAAAAATAGATTTTAACAATTGGTACTTATATGAAATGGATAGTCCATTCTCTGGAGCTGCAAGAAGCCTAAACAGAGGAAAAGTTTTTTCACAGGATGGAACTCTTGTTGCCAGTGTGGCTCAAGAAGGACTTATGCGTCCTTTAAAACGAAAGCCTAATACCTAAATCTCTCATTTAATTTCGCCATGCCAGCGAGCCATCCGTCATAATCGGACGTCTTATATTGAATATATTTTTCAACTACAGGGTGTGGCAGTACTAAGAAACGCTCTTCATTAATGGTTTTAACACATTCCTCGGCAACATCATCAGGTTCAAGCATTCCATCTTTCATAGCGACAGCGAGCTCTGGATCCAATCCATCCGTCATTGCAGTTCGTACCCCCTGGGGACACAACATAGAAACCTTTATCCCCTTTTTCGCGTATGAAAAAGCAAGCCATTCTCCTAAACCAATTGCAGCATGTTTGGTAGTTGAATAGGAGGCATCACCAACTTGTGACAAAAGCCCAGCAGCGGATGCCGTATTTAGCAAGTATCCTTCCCCTCGTTTTTCCATTAAAGTGACCAAGTGTCTGGCTGCCCATACATGTGACATTAGATTAATTTCCCAAATTTTTTGCCAATCATCATTCGGAACCTCGATCCCACCTAGATGACCAATGCCTGCATTCGAACAAAAAATTGATATTGGACCAATTTCTCTCTCTGTTGTTCTTATAACTTTTGCAATATCCCCTTCTCGACTAACATCACATTTCATCGCGGTGCCACCATATTCCTTTGCGACCTTGCTTATTCCGTCCATATTTACGTCTGCACTAACAACATGCTTTGCACCATGTTTATAAAAAATTTTGACGAGAGATCTACCTATTCCACTGGCTGCTCCAGTTACCACTATTACTCTATCTTTTATGTCCATATCTTTCTCCCTTTTATTAACGCCACATATAGCCACCGCCACATACAGTCATCGCTTGACCTGTGATATAACTACTCGCATTAGATGCCAGAAATACCGCAAGACCTTGTAGATCCTCTGGTTCTCCCAAACGACCAAGCGGTATTTTAGAAATTGCTTCCTTAGCCTTTGTATCATCGTCCCATAATGCCTTGGCAAAATCCGTTTTAATTATTGCAGGACATATTGCATTGACTCTAATATTTTGAGGCCCATATTCTGCAGCTAGATTTCTTACTAGCCCTATTACAGCTAACTTTGAAATTGCGTACGCGCCAAGATGTAAAGAAGGCTCGAACGCCCCAACGCTTGAGGTAATCATAATTGAACCCCCTCCCCTTGAAATCATATCTGGTGCAACCATTTGGCACAGCCAATGATTTGACTTTACGTTCGTTGCCATTGTTTTGTCATATGCTTCATCGGATATGTCCGACATAGGTCCATAGTGTGGATTAACTCCAGCGTTTCCTATTAAGACATCTATCTTGCCAATGGCCCTATTCGTCTCTTGAACAAGTTGATTCAGGTCTTCTTTACGCCCAGCATTTGCAGCTACAGGCACAATATTTTGAACTCCAACTTGCTTATTTATTTCATTAGCTGTTTCCTCCAACTGATCTTGCTTCCGGCTTGATATCACAACATTTGCTCCATGTTCAGCTAAGGCTAAGGCCATAGCTTTACCCATACCCTTTGAAGCCCCTGTAACTAAGCAGTTTTTTCCTTCAAGATTAAACAGTGAAGACATTAAATTTCCTTTCTTTAAATACGATTACTTATTCTTCCATTGTGGAGCGCGCTTTTCAACAAATGCGGACACTCCCTCTTTGTGATCCTCTGTTTGCCTCAATAAGTCTATTAACTCATAACTTTTTTCGAGCGCAGATGACATTTCTTCTAACTGATCCATGTGATTTAAAGCTTCCAGAGAATACTTTATAGACGATGGACAATTGCCAGCTATTACATTAGCCTTTTCAATTGCTTTATCTAATAATTCTGGCTGAGAAAAAACCTCGTTTACGATACCGAGCTTCAGTGCTTCTTTAGCATCCACACTACGCCCTGTTAGTATCATTTCGAGTGCCGCCTTTTTGCCTATTTGTCTACTAAGTCGTTGAACACCGCCAGCTGCTGCGAAAAAACCTACTTTTACTTCAGGAAGGGCAAATTTAGCGTTCTCTGATGCCAATATAATATCACACGAGAGAGCTGTTTCCATTCCGCCACCCATAGCAAACCCATTTACAGCTGCTATGATAGGTTTGGTGCGATCAAATCTATTTGTCAGCCCCGCAAACCCACTTTTAGGTTGCTGAACCTTATATTTTCCTGGTTGCGCTGAATATTTCAGATCATTTCCAGCAGAAAAAGCTTTGTCCCCAGCTCCAGTTAAAACAGCAACCCATTGCTCACTGTCTTCAATAAATTCATTCCAGACTTGATCCAGTTCTAAACTTAACGGAGGATGGACGGCATTATACACCTCAGGTCTATTTATTGTTACTATTGAGATGTGGTCTTTTTTCTCAACTTTTACAAATTCATACTCCATTTAAGCACCTCCTTACACTCTGATTTTTTGATCTTCTTTATCAAAAATGTTTTCATTCTTTTTAACCATATCTTTTAGCATTTCGGATATGTTGATCTCTAAGCCACTATCTTCCATTTTCTTTAGACCCTCCAAAATTTGAGTACTACCAATTTTGCTTGCCCAAAACAATAGACCTCCTTTATCTCTTGGAAATCCATAGCCATTCAGCCATACCACATCAATATCAGAGGGTCTTTGTGCAATTCCTTCTTCTAAAATTAATAGAGCCTCATTTACCATTGGGAAAATACACTGCTCAATTATATCAGTACTTTCCATATTTTCTGCTTTTTCTTTTCCAGTAATATCTTTTATTAGCTCTTCGGTAATTTTGGATATTCTGGGAACTCTGTTCTCATCATAATCATAATACCCAGCACCGGTTTTCTGACCTCTTCTGTCTAATCCACATAGCGCATCTCTGATAGGATTTGTTGTCTTTTCTCCTTTTTTCCAACCTATGTCTAACCCAGCCAAGTCAGACATTTGGAAAGGTCCCATTTTAAAACCAAATTCGTTTAACGCCTTATCAATATCCCAGGGCATTAAGCCATTATAAACCATATTTAAAGCTTGTTTTTGACGAGCAAATAAAATTCTGTTACCAACAAATCCAGGACAAACGCCCACAATTGTTGGTATTTTATTAATTTTCTTCACCAATGATAGACTAGTTGCTACAACGACATCACTAGTAAACTTAGCGCGTACAATTTCCACAAGTTTCATAACATTTGCCGGTGAAAAAAAATGAAGTCCGATTACGTCATCCGGTCTAAGTGTAGCCAAAGCAATTTTATTTATATCTAACGCTGATGTGTTTGTGGCCAAGATTGAGAATGGCCTGGCAATTTTATCCAGCTCTTTAAATATGTTTTTTTTTAAATCTAAATCCTCATAAACAGCTTCAATAATCAAATCACAGTGTCCTAAATCAGTTAATTGTGTTGATGAGGAAATCAGTTTTAAGCGATCACTTACCTGTTCCTTTGAAATTTTCCCTCTTTTAACTGATCTTTCATAATTATTGCTTATGTTACGTATCCCGCTGTCTAGTTGATCATGGCTAATTTCAACAATATGAGCTGGAATTCCCACATTTGCGAAGTTCATGGCTATACCACCACCCATCGTACCAGCGCCTATTATTCCGACCGTATTAATTTCCCTTTTAGGCAAACTTTCCGGCAACCCTTTAATATCCAGAACTTTTTTCTCTGCTTCCGAAATATAGTTCTGTTCATCCATCTTCATCACTCCAACTATTATTCAGACACATTTCTTTGATCTTTATCCTATCAAACTTATCGGTTGCGCCCCTCGGCAAAGATCGATTTACCCACCAATAATGAACAGGTATCTTGAAATGTGCTAATTTATCTTTCAGAAAAGAAGATATTTTCTCATTTTTACCTTTCGTATCTCCAGACATATTTATACAAACACCTACTTCTTCCCCAAATCTTTTTTCAGGTACAGAAAAAACAACAGACTCGATAACACCAGGGAACTTCTGGAGAGCGCCCTCTACTTCTAAACATGAGATGTTTTCTCCACCTCTAATTATTATATTCTTCTTTCGATCAACTATTGTTACAAGTCCTTCATTATCTAAAATTCCTAAGTCCCCAGTGTGCATCCATCCATCCTTCAAGACAGCATCTGTCTCCTTTTCCTTATTGAAATAGCACCTCATATTTGCTGGGCTTTTTAGACAGATCTCACCTAGTTGTCCATTTGGCAATTGAACATCATTATCATCTACTATTTTAATTTCTTGCAGTGGAGGGTATAGTCTTCCAGCTAACTCTGGCTTTTCAACATACTCATCACCAGATATACCTAAACCTAAAGCGTTTGTTTCAGTCATTCCATATCCAGAGGCAATATCTGCAAGTGGCAAAGTCTGTTTTTCAACACCAACCTGGGCAGCTGGTCTTTTAGCTCCACCTGCTCCTAGAAATTCAAGTGTATCCAGATACACATTTTGGTCTCTTGCCTGTTGGACAAGGTCTGCTACTACAGTCGGTACAGCGGTTATTCTAGTTATTATTTCGTCACGAATGATATCTATTGCTTTCGCTGGATCCCATTTATACATTAAAACAATCTTGGATCCTCTAGCTATAGAATAGAAAAAATTTGGGTGAGATCCATTAACGTGAAACATTGGTGATAAAAGTAGAACACTCGAAGCTCTTCTTCTCGCAAGCTTTTCAGGATCAGCCAAAAGACCTCCAACTCTTTCGGCCATTAGCCATGAAAAAGTTGCTGTAATGGCACCTCTGTGGGTTAAAACAACCCCTTTTGGATGTCCTGTAGAACCCGATGTGTACATAATAGCAAAGTCATCATCTGGCTTTAAGTCCACATCAACTAGGTCAACTCGTTCAAAATTATTAAGAATGTCGTCATATTTTTCAATCTCAGGATCATCTAGACATCTGACGGAATATAATTTGATACTTTTCTTTTTCGCAAAGGGTTTTATTGTTGCTAAACGCTCTTTATCAGCAAAGCAAACCCTTGCTGTGCTATCATCAAACCCATATTCCATTTCCTCTGTTGTCCACCAGGCATTTACAAAAACAACGACACCCCCAATAGAGGCCACGGCCATTAATATGGTTAAATACTCGGGGTAATTGCGCATCGCAATTGCCACTTTGTCACCTTTTTTGATGCCTACCTCTTTTTGCAGGAATGAACTAAGCTTACTAACTTGATTACAAAAATCTAAATATGATATTTTTTCTTTTTCATAAACGATAAACTCTTCCCACTCTCTTACTTTCTTTCCATACTCAAGTAATTCTTTTAAGTCTGGCGGCACTTTATTAAATGCTTTGTATGTAATTCCCCTTATCTCAACATTTTCAGTTTGAAATAATTCATCAGTATTCAAAATTTGCTGTACAGCTTGATTAAAGTCCATCTCTCTCCCTTTACTCATGGATCAGGAAAAACTCTGACCATGCTTTTACCAAAGTTTTTTCCGTTTAAAAGGTTAACCAAAGCTTCAGGTGCTCTTTCCAACCCTTCGGCGATGTCTTCAACAACTTTGATTTTTCCATTGTCTAATAAAGTTTTCATATGATTAATGGCCTCCAAGTGCTTCCCCCGAAAATCCATCACAATAAAGCCTTCCATCTTTAGTCGTTTTGTAATGATAAAACCAGGAACATTCCTTGGCCCTACAGGAGAAGAGCTTTCATACTGACTTATAGCCCCACAACAAACAATCCGTCCCCTATTTTGCATTCTTACCAGAACAGCCTCTAAGATATGTCCTCCTACATTGTCAAAATATAAACTTATTCCCTCTGGGCAGTGTTCTTTAAGGTCTTTTAGTAAGTTACCAGTTTTATAATTTATGCACCCATCAAAGCCCAAACTATCGGTAACCTCTTTACATTTTTTGTCATCTCCGGCGATACCTATAACTTTACATCCCTTAGCCTTAGCTAATTGTCCTGCGTATATACCAACCGATCCAGCAGCTGCGGAGATTACAACAGTATCGCTAGCTTCCATTCTTCCCACATCAAATAAGCCATGATATGCGGTTAGACCTGCTATACCGAAGATAGATAGTAAATAGGAAAGTGGGACATTTTGAGGACACTTATTAACATCCTTAGCTTTGACTAAGCTAAACTCTTCCCAGTAGCTCTCAGAAGTAACAATTTGCCCTATTTTAAAATCTGGGTGATTACTTTCAACAACCTCAGCAATTGAATAGCTTGGCATCACATCGCCAGCAAAAACTTGGTCTCTGTAAGTTCTTCCCTGCATCCAAGTCCTATTTGCTGCATCTATAGAGAGTAAAATATTTTTAACTAAAATTTCATCTGAAGAAGGCTTTGGTATATCGACTTCTTGCATTTCAAAATTTGAAATTTCTAAATTGGTTTTTGGAATTTCCTTAACGATAAATTGCCTCATATTTACTCCGATTTACTCAATATAAGTTCTTCAACGTCTTGCAAGCTTTCCTTTCCAAAAAATAACTCATCCTCTACAAGCATACTCGGAGCCCCAAATATTCCCTTTTCAACTGCTTCGCTAGTATTTTTAATAAGCTTGTCTTTTATTTTTTGATCTTGGGTGCCCTCGAATATTTCCTTGACGGGCAGTCCATTTTCTAAAAGAACAGTTTGAATAACTTCCAAATCATCCATTTTTTTATTCTCAACCCACATGCTTTTAAAAACGACCTCTACATACTTATCAAAAATACCATTTTCCTGAGCAAATATGGCGCCCCTCATTAAGTTTAAAGTATTAATGGGGAAATTTGAATTAAAGTTAAAAGGAATATCGTGCTTTTTAACAAATCTTGCGGTATCTAAATCATCATATTTTCCCTTTGCGGGCACTGTCTTAAATGACTCAATCGGCGACACATTGTTGGTTGACTTAAAGATACCTCCTAAAAGAACTGGGACATACTCCGCCTTCGTTTTGGTTCTCTTTTCTATACCAGGTAAAAGTTTGTAGACCAAGTAGGTTTTTGGACTCCCAAAATCAAATATAAACTTAAAATCAACCATAAAGTTTCTCCTTTAATGTTACTTTCCAACAAAGTTTGGTTTCTTTTTTTCAACAAATGCTTTTGCTGCATTTTTGTGATCTTCTGTTTGAAAACATCTTATCATTCTATCCGCTTCCATTGCCAAGCTCTCCTTAAAGTTTGTAGACGTAGCTCGATTATGATTTTCTTTCATATACTGGAGAGCAGTAGGAGAAAAATAGGCTATCTCTGATGCCTTCTGTAGAGCAAAAGACACTAGATCTGACTCACTAACAACATAGTTTACAATTCCCTCATCAAGAGCGTCCTGGGCTTGAATGCGCCTGTTTGAAAAATAAATATCCTTGGCCTTTGAAGGACCAACGAGTTGGCTCAATGACCAACTGCCTCCGTAATCACCAGAGAGGCCAATGCCACCAAAAGCTGGCACAAGAAAGGCTTTCTCTGATGCAATCCTAATGTCACAGGCTAACGCAATGGACATTCCTGCGCCTGCAGCCGCACCGGGCAACACAGCAATGGTTGGTTTTGGCATCTCATGAATTTTTAAGGAAACGCCTTCCTGTCCAATTTGCAATTTTCTAATTTGTTGTTCTAAACTAAGATCTTTTGAAAGGCCTGAGTCACTATCACTCGCAAAGCTTTTGACGTCTCCACCTGAACAAAACGATCCTCCATTACCCGTGATGATTATAACTCTTACATCTCGATCACTTTCAAATTCAATTAACATTCTTCTCAATTCTGGTGTTAATTCATCTGATAATGCATTTTTTGCCTCTGGACGATTAAATGCAATAATACCAATTCCATCTCTCACCTCAGCCTGAAGATGATCTGTATTTTTTATAATATTATTTTTTATCATAGCGATCGCGCTTTCTCCAATGCTGGTCTTTTTAAAAGTCTATTTATATATGCATTTAAATGTTCATAATCATCAATTTGTGCTCCTGCATTCATTGCACCAAAGCACGCATGTCCCGTCATTATATCAGCCCCTGTAAAGGTCCCAGTTAAGTATTCTCTGTCTTGCAATCTATTATCTACATTTCCGAGTGCTACCCGTAATAATTTCAATGCTCTATTTACGTTTACATCATTTCTTTTTTCAGGCGGCAAAAGTATTGTCTCAACAACTAAGATATTGACCTGTCCCATAATTGAACCCTCCGCGTAGTGCAACCATTGCAAGTATTCAGGGAAAGACGGCTCATTGACATCTGGCACAAATTTTCCATTTCCATGTCTAGCAAGTAGATACTGCACTATTGCTCCTGATTCATAAATTCTAGTTTCTCCATCCTCTAAAACTGGAATCCTACCCATCGGATGAATTTTATAATATTCTGGAGTTCGTAGCGCTCTATCCCCAACTTTGTATTTTTCGACGTCATACTTTAAGCCCAACTCTTCAAGAAGCCACGCAATTCTTACGGCTCTAGAATTAGGTGCAAAATATAGTTTCATTCTAATCTCCATAAAAGCCTAAGTTTATATTATGAACCGACTTTAGAGAAATTAAAAATATTTATTTATAACAGCTATTATAGGATACTCCAAAAATTGAAACTTTGCTAAGCTGTTTAGAATCTTGGGAGGCTATAAATGAATTTTGAAGGTAAAGTCGCTGTGATAACGGGATCTTCGGCAGGAATCGGAGCCGAGGCCGCAAAAAAAATAACCTCCATGGGTGGCAGGGTCACAATTAATTATTCTAAGAGCAAAGAAGCTGCAGAAGAAGTGGCACATGAATGCTCACACCTTGGAAAGTCTCCACTCATAATAAAATCTGATATTTCAACTGATGAAGGGTGCAAGCATATAATTGATAGAGCGTTTAGCGAATTTGGAGCAATTAATATTTTAATCAATAACGCAGGTAGAACAAAATTTGCTGATCATTCTAACTTAGATGCATTACAAAGAGATGACTTTGAAAATATTTTTGCCTTAAATCTAAATAGTAACTATGAGCTAATTAAACACGCGCGCCCACATCTTGCCAGGAATAAAAAAAGTAGTATCGTAAATATCTCATCTGTCGCAGGGTTGCGTGGACTGGGATCATCAGTTGCCTATGCTGCGTCTAAAGGTGCTCTTAACTCCATGACTTTGGCACTGTCTCGCTCTCTTGGGCCAGATGGAATAAGAGTAAATGCTGTATGCCCCGGCTTTGTGGCTACCGACTGGTGGAAAAATAGTCTTGGAGATGAAAAGTTTAAAAAGGCTATAATAGCATACGAAAAAACAAATCCACTTGGTGAAGCTCCAACTGCTGAAGATATCATAGGGTCAATCCTTTTTTTTGCAAGTGATCTGAGCAACCATGTTACAGGTCAGCTATTGGCAGTTGATGGTGGTTTGTTGATAGGTATGCCATTAAAATTAGACTGAGAAGCTGGCCAAAGATAGGAGAGTTTATAAATAAAAATTGATTATCGCTGATGAATAATTTGTGGGAAAATACGTCCAAAGAAAACGAAACTTTTTGTGAACCCCTGAAAAGCCAAACTACCGACTTATTGATTGTTGGAGGAGGCTTTACTGGTTGCTCTGCTGCATTAGAAGCAGCAAAACTGGGAGCCAAAGTAGTGTTACTCGAAAGTGAGACAATTGGTTTTGGTGGCTCTGGTAGAAATGTTGGCTTAGTAAATGCAGGACTATGGCTACCACCAAAAAAAATCATTTCTATTTTAGGAGAAAAGCAAGGTGAAACGCTGATATCCGCTCTTGGATCAGCTCCTGACTTGGTTTTCTCAATTATTGAAGAAAACCAAATTAAATGCGCTCCCAAACGGAATGGAACTTTGCATTGTGCTCACTCAGAAAAGGGAATGGAATATCTAATTGAAAGATTTAAGCAAGGAGAGTTATTTGAAGAGCCATTAACACTATACGATAAAACTGAGACTTCTAATAAACTAGGAAGCTCAAAATTTATTGGATCACTTCATGACTCTAGAGCAGGAACAATACAACCACTGGCTTATTGTAGAGGCCTCGCACGAAAAGCAAAAGAATTAGGCGCAAAGATATATGAAAAATCAAAAGTATCTCAAATTAAAAAACAAAATGGTGTGTGGAAAGTCTTTGTCCAAGACATTGTAATAAATAGCAAATATTTATTCCTTGCTATGAATGCCTATGAAGATTTAGATAAGACAAACAATACAGGTAAATTTTCTACCGTCTATTACTCACAATTTGCAACGAGACCTCTAAACTCTAATGAAATGAGTACGATCTTGCCTGGCAAAGAGGGTTGTTGGGATACAGCTAGAATTATGTCTTCCTTTAGAGTAGATGACGCTGGACGTCTCATTCTAGGAACGATGGGCAACTCTGAAGGCTTTGGAAAATATGTTCATACGAATTGGGCAAACAAAAAGCTTAAGGACCTATTTCCTTTTTTACCCGACCTAGAATTTAATTATCGGTGGTCGGGTAAAATTGCAATGACTAAAGATCATATACCAAAAATTGTGAACTTTGAAGAAAACGCTCTATCGTGTTTTGGTTATTCAGGGAGGGGTATTGCCCCCGGAACTCTTTTTGGAAAAACGTGTGCAGCAGCTTTATTATCGGAAAACTTATTTATGCTACCTATTTCTGCGGTACCACGATATAGAGAGGCTTTCACAAGAGAGAAGAGCACTTTCTTTGAAATGGCAGCAGTGGCGAATAATTCTCTAATGTCTTTTAAAATGTAAACTTTTTATACTACTTGGATTTTATAGCAGCCGATAGGTCAGGCAAATCTTTGCTGACTTTCATCGAAAAATTGGGAGCTCTCTTTTCTAAAAACGAAGCTATTCCTTCCTGAATATCTGGGGACTTTCCCATTCTCTCCATCGCAATAGAGTCCAAAATATGTGCTTCCTCTGGGTGGGTTGCGGCTAGCATATTCCACATCATTTGTCTTGCAAGAGAAACAGATATTGCAGAAGTTTTGCTACTATAGCTAGATCCAATCTCAAGTGCTCTTTCTATCAATTTATCATCGGAAATTACATCAGAAACTAGTCCATGTTGTAAGGCCTCCTGAGAATTAAATACTTTCCCCGTATAGCACCAATCCAGAGCTTTAGAGATACCTACTATTCTAGGAAGAAACCAGCTAGAACACGCCTCGGGTACTGCGCCTCTCCTCGAAAACACAAATCCAAACCGAGCCGATTTCGAAGCAATTCTTATATCCATTGGTAAAGTCATTGTCGCCCCTACACCAACAGCATCTCCATTGATTGCACCTATTACTGGTTTTTTAGACCTAAAAATTCTTAGCGCCACTAACCCACCTCCATCACGATGATCATCGTTAGAGAGCCTGTTTCCCTCTTCTGCGTAATTAAAAGTGTTAGGCCCATCAACCAAATCAGCTCCTGCACAATAGGCACGCCCTTCTCCAGTAATCACGACTGATTTGATATAATCATTCTGATCAGTGTAATCAAAAACTTTAATAAGTTCGTCTTGCATGGTTTTAGTAAATGCGTTTAACTTTTCCGGTCTGTTAAGGGAAATTATGAAAGTGCTGCCATGCTGCGAAGTTAACAATTCTTTATACATTTTTATCCTATCCTTAACTGGTTCACCGAAATTTAATATTTTTTTGAATTTTATATGCTTAATAAGCTATAGTAGTTTAATGTCAAAGTTAGTAAAGTTTTATCCATTAATACATTTTATAAGAGGTAACGCATGAATCCTGAAAATAAGGCCCAAATACAATCTAATCGCCGAAAAATATTCGAGCTTGAGATACTTATAAATTCAAATAAAACAAAAGTGGAAGTATGTAGAGCCTCTATAGAACAAAATTACGCCTCTATTATGAGAAACTATAATGCGGCTTATATGGGCAACCATCACTTGGCTAATCAAGAAACAGATGAAATTTTAAGAAACAGACTGGCTATAATGAGTAATATGATTGCCGAGAAAGATGTGGAAATAAACTTCAGAGAGTCAATGAATAACAAAGCCCAGTTAGATTTTTTAGAGCACAAATCTTCAGTTAATAAAACAATCCTTGAAGTAAATAAGCAACTCACAGAGATCAACAAGAAGCTTATCGAGCTAAACAGAATGATTATGAAAAAAAATGAGGAGACACTTCAATTTAATACAGAAAATTTAGCTACCAATGAAAAATTTCTCAAAGGTGAGTTTCACCCCTCAAAGGCTACTGAAAAAGACAATAAAAAGCGTATAGACCAAAACACAAAAAGGTGCACAAAGATAGAGGAGATGGCCTCTGAAAATCAGAAACGAATTATTGAGATTCAATCAAAGACACAGACAAACGCAATAGATATTATGAAGAACTCTGTTCAGATCTCTGAGAGGCGTGAACGTATCAATGACTTACAAGAAAAGGTCAACGAGAATCAAAACTCAGTAGCTGAAATGATATCAATTAAAATCAAGAACTGAAGCTAACTAGTTTTCCAGAACGATCCTATATCTTGCTTTACCACTTTTAAGGTGGGCTATGGCTTCATTGATTTCTGACATTTTAAAAAATTCTACCTCGGGAATTATTTTGTGTCTCGCGCAGAACTCTACCATTTTCTTCATTGCCTCTGGTCCTCCAACAGGACTTGCAGACACTGAGTTTTGCCCCCTCAACATATGAAACATAGTTATATTCAGAGGCTCAGGTAATAGACCAAGGAAATGAAGTCTACCTTTTGGCTTAAGAGTATTCATAAATAGTCCCCATTTACCCTGAAATGCATGACCGGTGAAAAATAAATAGTCGAAAGATTTTTTATGCTTTTTAATTGCATCAATATCACTAGCAACAACCACATTATGGGCGCCGTAACTCTTAGCTTCTTCTATCTTATTTTCAGAACCAGTAATAGCAGTGACTTCACACCCCCAAGCATTAGCAAACTTTATAGCCATGTGTCCAAGCCCGCCTATTCCAAAAATACATACGCTATCTGTCGGTTTTACTGCATATTGGACAAATGGATTGAAAACGGTAATACCACCGCACATGAGTGGACCGGCAGTTCGGGGATCAAGTGCGTCAGGGATTGGAATAGCACTTAAATCTTGAACTCTTATTTTATCGGCGAAACCTCCATTTCGGCCTAAAAAAACACCCACTCTATCATCGCAAAGATTATGATCACCATTATAGCAACATTCACATGTTTTACAGTACCCAGCCTGAAAGCCAACTCCTACTCTTTGCCCAACATGCCTGTCTTTAACTTGGCTGCCAATTGCCGTAATTTTCCCTATAACCTCGTGGCCAGGGACAAAGGGATACTCGTTATTTGAAAAATCGTTGTCTATGTAATGAACATCACTGTAGCAAAGTCCGCAGTTTTCTATCTCTATATCAACATCATCAGGCCCTATTTCTCCCAATTCATATTCATAAGGTTCTAACAGTCCTTTTTCACTTTTTGCGGCATACGCTTTAACTTTCATTACACTCTCCCAAATACATATAGATATGATACCTAATCCGACTTAATTATAGATATATCACTAAATTTAATAAAGATCTTTTCAATTGAAAAAAAAAAAAATCTTTATATTATCTCGGTTATCGGAGGAGTGGCAGAGTGGTTGAATGCACCGGTCTTGAAAACCGACGTAGGTGAAAGTCTACCGTGGGTTCGAATCCCACCTCCTCCGCCATACAATTCTTAAAACGTATTATAAATCAATGTGATAACATTTATCACTGTCGCTGGTCCCCCAGCTGGTCCCCCAAAAAGATTTTGCTTGCACAGGATGATGATAAATTATATCCATTTATTAAGGCATTTAATTACCAACTTGTACGCCTTGGCATTGGGCCAGAAGTACTAAAGCGGAGGACAATATGACTTCAAAAAAATTATCACAACATGAGCAAGACTTTGCGGATGCAATGGCTTTAAAACTTCGTATTAATCGAGAGCAAAGGGAAAAGGAGGAAGAACGCCGAAGACTTGTCAAAGAATATGGCGAGTTTAGGATATCGATTGCGAGAGGAGTAATAGAAGACCATCCTGGGCTAAGCCTGGAAGAAGCCCTTCAAATGATAAAAGAAGGTGGCTTCTAAAAACCCAAACATAAAGGCACTTTAATTTTCAACTTGTGAGCCTTGCATAACGCTAAATCACTAAAGCGGAGAAACACATGACCAATGTAATCACGTTACCTGAAAGGGAAAGACTACCTATAGGTTCTCAACGACAGAGAGTCTTCTATCTAGGCTTTGTGTATAGAGGCCCTCCATTGATGCAGGAAGTTCAGAATGTATATCTGAAACGACATGGAAGGAAAGAGGGAACTAGACGATGGTCGATTATTACCTATGGCAAATTTGATGAATGGGATGTCAGGAGCTATTCACTTGAGTTAGCAAATTGTGAAGAGGATGATGTGCCTGACATGATTGATGAATGGTACAAACCTGATGAAGTTACTTTTGAAGACCTTTGGGAAATGGGTTGGGACGGAGATATTTCGAAATATAGGGATGCAAAGATGTATGACTTTAGTTCTGGGCAGTTAATAAAGAGAGAAGAATATGAGGATTAAAATCTACTAACTTCTTTCAGATAAAGGGGGGTGGGCCAAAACTCCTACCCTTCTTAATGCAAGGGATAGTGGTCACACATTTTTTTGTGGAAAAGTAAGTTATCGGATATCATCCTATCAGTAAGAATCTATTACTTGGAAGTTAATAATTTAAAATTAATAAGATGCCACACAACTACATCTTAAATTCTATTTTAGCAGCTATCTCACTTATGGTGTTTTCAACGAATGTGCATGCAGAACGGATGTGTAAAAAAATGCAGCCTACAAAATACGATTTTATTGATAAGGCAGTTGATAATGGTGATTGGTCTTGGAGCTGTAGCAACGGTATTCTAAGCATAGAGGTCTATAACAAAATTTCTGCGACTGCACATAAATTAAAAATTGTTGGAAGCACTAAAGGAACAACAGCTGGAGAGTCGGTATCTATTCAAGGAAATACCAATGGAAGCACGATAATTCTTGCTAAAAATTTTTGTAGAAAAGAAAAAGGCGCTCGTCTCTATCTCACATATATGACTCGGGAGAAAGAAAAATGCTTAGAATATTATACAGAGGCTGAGGCTTTAAATGTGAAAAAAGAGCAAGCTAGGGAAGCAAAAAAACGAAAGACCACTAGAACAATTTACAACAACTGCGTTGTGTCAAAATCAAGAAATGTAGACAGGTCTGCACTAGGAAATGTAAAAAGATTATGTGTTGAGATATCGAAAAATCCATCGATATGGCAGAGGCTTAGATGGGGTAGCTAATTTTACGAAATAAATAATATTAATATTTTAGAGTTTACTTAAGAGGTCTTTTTGCTTTTGGTCATAAACTGACTTCGAAATTAATTTCTTTTCATATAATTTCTTTAAATCCTTCAACTTATTTTCAACACTTTCTGGAGCTTGTTTTTTTTCTGCTTCAGCATCAACGCTTTGACCGGTGGTATCTTTTTGCAATTTATTTTTAGAAGTCTCTGCAACATTATCTTTTGCACTAACGTAATTTGTATTTCCTTGATTTTGCTGAGTAATAGTCTTTTCAGAAGCAGGTACTGTAGACACAGACTTATTTAATTTTTCTTTTTTATCGTTAAGTTTCTTAACTTGGTTTAAACCTCTTAAATAAGGAACAAAGCCACCAAAATAAACGACTAGTTGTAATAGTGCTGCAGCAAAGGCCTCACCCTCACCCCCGTAAACAACAAAATCACTTTCTCTTATAAAGCCACTTAGAACAGGTCCAAATATAAGAGCCCATCCACACCCAGCAAAAAGCCAGCCAAGGTTATTTTTCTTAATTTTTTTTATTTCTTCATCAATTTGGCTTTGCATCTGGTACCTAGTAATTTAGTTAGTATCTCGATAACGTTTTAAAAAATTTCTTTTGTTCATTACTTACAAAATTGCAATGTTTTTTATTTAAAGGCAATTTTACCCATTTTTGTCTTATCATATCAAATACAATTCTATCAGCTCCATTTTTTGCAGCATCCCAGTATTCACTCAGCGGAAATCCAAGTTGTTCAGATTTTCTTATTAATTTATTTTGAATATCAGTATCTCTAATTACATTATTTGAAACGCACTGTTCCAAAAAAAATGCTTGAGAATAAAGAGAATAAAAGAAATCGTCTTTTGAAGGCATGGCAACGGCGCTGCCTGATATAAGAGTAATGGAAATTATGTAAGCAATAAATTTCATTTAAAAATCCTACCCTATTAATAGATGGTCCTGCAAATCGTTATTTTTTCCGGCGGCACCCTGCTTATTATTTGGTTGTTTTCTCACTTTGAAAAACTTACTTTCCAACTAACACAGACTGTATCATGGCAGCTACGAATAAAGTATCAATTTTCCCCATTCTGAAGAAGTCTGGTTGACCAGTAGATTTTCTTATTTCTATGCCATCCTCAAAAACTTCGTAAGAAACTAATCGTCCCTTTGTAATATTTGTATTTCTTCTATCTCCATTCAACAAAATTCTTTTATTTGTAACGACTAGTATTCCACCAGCAATCTCTGTCATTTCTTCATACTCTTGCGAAATAGGAACTGCTCGACCAACAGATAGCCTCACCCCTTTTGCAACTCTGAAACTTAGACTACCCCCTGCAAAACCGTGAGAAATCTTTTTCTTTTTTAATTGCTCCCACACCGCATGAGTATACGTGTAAGCCATTTCTCCACTCTGGAGAATAATATCCCAGTGACTTGCATCAAATGGTGTAGGCTCAAAGTTTTCATCATTTTGAAATTTCCAAAGTGTCCTGCATAGAATAAAATCACTATCAAATAGATGACTGACATGGAGGTTTTTAGCCAAGGCTACAATGCTCTCTTCTTGTTCAGGTGACATCGCTGCTTCATCTAAAATTTGTTGCTTAATTGGTTTTATTTTTTCTAAGAAATGTTTTTCTCTAAGGTCTGAGATAATCGACTTATCGATGTTAAACTCCTTAGCTTTTTCTAATAGGCCTCCATATTCATCCTCTGTAAGCTTATCATCACTAAGTGCGTCCTGAATAAGTGCAATTAATTCCTTCTTTTGTTTTCCCTTCTTAAAAAAACCAAACACTTAATTCTCCTTCTTTTGTTTTTCTTCTTCTCTTCTAACAGCAGACAGCGACGACGCTATTAGTCCTGCAGGTATTCCGACAATACCCAAGCCAACCATTAGAATAATAAAAGTAAATATCTTCCCTCCGACTGTTATTGGGTAAACATCTCCATACCCTACTGTAGTTAACGTTGCAACAGACCACCACAAACTATGAAACACAGATGCGAATGCCTCAGGCTGGGCATCATTTTCAAAGTAGTAAATTCCTACTGAACTCAAATACAAAACAATCAAAGTTGCGAAAAGGAACAAGATAATCTCTTCTTTTGCTAATTTAATAGCCTTTTGAAACCTTTGCATAGCTGACGAAAATCTAGCTAATTTTAGAATTCTAAATAATCTAATGAATCGTAATGTCCTTAGAGACCTTAGGTCTACAGCAAGCATTAAGTAGTAAGGAAGAAAGGATATTAGGTCTATTATTCCATAAAAACTAAAAACATATCTAAAAGTCTTTTTTGAAACCCAAACTCGAAATAAATATTCTAAAGTAAAAATCAAGATTGTTACCGTCTCAACCCAATCTAAAAAAATGTGCAACCCGGGATTTAAAGAGGGTAGAGTTTCGATTGAAAAGCTTACAAGCGAAATTAAAACAAGCAACTGAACAAACAGGTCGAAATTCCTGCCAGCTTTTGTGTCACTTTCCTCTATAATAACTCTAAGTTTTTCTCTCAAATCACTATTCCAACCATTATCAAAGCTACCAACGTAGCATTGTAAATAATTTATAAGTTTTGAATAGAGTTTTATAGAGAGGTATTTGAAACTTGGGTTTGCTACTTATTCTCGCAATGGCTCTTTAGGTAGTACTGATAAGTCTGATAACTCTGATAACTTTTTCCTACATGTTATCAATCTTATCAAGGTTATCAGTGAGTTTATACTAATGGAAAGTACACACTTCCTTTCTTTACCACTAGTTGTCTGCCCTCCAACTTTTTTAAATCCCTACTTATATTGGGGGCTAGCGCTGATTTTCCTTCATTTTGCAGTAACTGGATTATATCTATCTGTGATATGCCAAAATCTCTACAAGATTTTACTATTCTTAAAACATCTTCCTGTTTCTCGCCCAGCATTGGTCCTGTCTCGTCAATGACCGCACTGCTTACTTCATCACCATCTTCATCCTTTCCAATAACAACTTTTTCTATCTTGAAGTTAAGTTCTTTATCTCCCTCCATATCTCTCTGTTTAACCGCCCTAACACACACAACGTCGTTATTCTTTTTTAACTCTAATACTGTGTCTGAGGCTGCATGTAGAGCAGACGACCCTCTTGCACCTCTGTTATCTAGACTTTATTTTACCAGATAATCTCTCTACCCACAAATATTCATACGAAGCTGACCATTATTTAACTCACTTCTAATAATAGGCTCCATTTTTCTTGTAATTTCTTTGGAGGCGGAACCACCTTTCTGCTTGTGTGGTCCATGAAAGCGCCGTTACTTACTATTGAAGCACAAAGTTCCTGGTTTTCATTAAGAATATCAGATTGGCTAGACCATTTTTTGCAATCTTTTGATATCGAAATAATTCTAGGATTTACAATAATCACTGAGTTTTCTCGAACTTCTTTTTTAAAGGATACAGTCGTCTGGAAGGTAATGGGACCAATCTTCAACTCTTCATAAAGTCTGGGAGTGCAGCCTTTATCTTCACAAAGTTTTCTTAATCCCTCAACTCCATAATAGTAGTAACCAAATTCTGCTAGGTGACCATTAAAATCAATAAATGATTCATCTATTTTATATTTATATTTTTTAGCCAAAGTTCTTAAATAAAAATTTGGTATCAGTTTATACTTTTGGATTAAGTAAATAAAGTTTTATAATTGAACTAAATTCAAGGCTAAAGAAATAATTAGAGTTATTAAATTAAATAGTTGAAACGTTGAAACAAATGTGCGTTGCAAGCCTTAGTATGGTGAACTGGAATTTATTTAGGAAATAATATGGGACAAAAAATTATTAACGTAGAACAATCCGAATACTGGAACGAGAAATCTGGACCTAAGTGGTTAAAAAATGAGGACGCATTAAATGAACGATTATCAATATTGACAAATGAACTTTTTTCCAGAGCAAAGATAAAAGCAACGGATAAAGTTCTAGATATTGGTTGTGGAGGTGGTGAAACAACCTTTAAAGTGTCAAAATTATTGGTTGATGGTGGTCAAGTGTTGGGGGCGGATATTTCGCATACCTTGTTAGATCATGCAAAAAGTAAATTTTCCAATATTGATGTAATGAAATTTATGCATTGTGATGCGCAAAATTATTCTTTTGATAAGAATTACTTTGACAAAGTCATATCTCGATTTGGTGTAATGTTTTTTGAGAATCCCTATGAAGCCTTCAAAAATATACTTGACTCAATGCGGACAAATGGTTCGCTGAATTTCGTATGCTGGACAAATTTGATGGAGAATGAGTTTATAATTGAAGGCATGGATATTATCACAAAATACACTCAAAAAGTTCTTCCAGAGGTAACAAAAGATCCAGGCCCCTTTGCCTTCAGCGACCGCAAATATGTGAACGACGTTCTACAATCTGCTGGATTTAAAAATATAAATATAGATGAAGTTTATACTTCTATCTCAACTAAAGATACTGCTGAGCAAGATGCAGAAATCCTTATGGGAATTGGACCAAGAGCAAGAATTTTGTCTGAAGAAAATTTATCACGTGAAAAAATGGCAATGATAAAAAATGAAATTATTCAACGATGTGAAAAAAGACAAATGGGTAAAGAAATTAGTTATAAAGCATGCCTTAATTATGTATCGGCAACCAAGTAATTATAATTGTAGAACTGTGAAATCTATCTAGGGAAAAAAGAAAATGAAGTTATATCAATATGACGCTGCTCCTTCTTCTAAAAGAGTTGAAAAATTTTTGAAGGAGACAAATATACAAGTTGAGATCATACAATTAAATATTATGGAAGGTGAGCACCTCAGAGAACCCTTTAAAACCATGAACCCCTTTAACTGTATTCCATTTCTAGAACTAGATGACGGAACAGTGATTTCTGAGAGCCTAGCTATTTGCAAATACCTTGAGCAAACAAGTAATTCAGAAATAAAGTTATTTGGAGAAAATGCGAAGGAAAAGGCATTAATTGAAATGTGGAATCGCAGACTGGAAAATGATGGTTACCTACCATTGTTTCATGGTGCTAGAAACAAATTTGAAATGTTTAAAGGTGCTGTGATACCAGGCACAAGAACTAATTTTCAGCAAAATCTTGCTGTCACAAATTGGGCAATAGAGTCAGCAAAAACTCTCTTAACACGTCTAGATACCCACTTACAATCATTAGATTTTTTGGTTAGTAACAAATTGACAGTGGCAGATATTACTGGGTTTCACACTCTAAGGTATGCGGAAAGAATTGGTATCGACATTAAAAGCTACGAATCCGCCTTCGTTTGGTTTTGTAAATTAGAACAAAGGCCAGCGTTTCAAGAAAGTGCTCATTTATCTTGAATATATTTGCCAGATAATCTATCTACCCACAAATAGTCATACAACCTATTTTTAAATAGGGGCTCCTGGTTCTAAATTAAGGACTTCGATGTGACCAATTTTATCCAGTATGTTGTGCAACCGTATGCCTTTACCCTCTCTGATTGAGGAAGGAGAAGCAGTTTTTTCTAGTAAGGCAGCAAATTCTTCCCACTGGTCTGGTTTATCTAGATCACGATATTGAGGCAGGTCACCTGGGATTATCTCTTTTGAGCCTTCAGGTAAGTGATCCAAATATGTAATGGCATTTGGCTTCAAAGATGTATCTAGCGTTGTAGAGCAATGATTTTCGAAAAACATAAATCGCTCATTATTGTAGTTAGGATGATCAACCGCAAGTATTGAGAAACATTCTTTGCAGTATATTCTGGTGGATTTAGATCCTTTTCTCAATTGGAAAGCTCTCATATTCTCCAAACCAGAAAAGCTCTCTATGTTAGAATCAACATAAACTAATTTTGGAAGATCATTGGGCTTTAACCCTCCTTTTTTATGGGTCCACTCCAGAGCTTGGCGACAGTCTTCGCATGCACAGATCAATGTTCTGTAAATCTTTTCTATTTTTAGATTTATACAGCATCTACCACAGTGACATGTTATTTTGTTCATAGATCTCTCATGAAGATAGTATTGAGTATTTACAATGTACCAAAAAAAATTAATGAAATAATATTTTCATGGATCTATTAACTTGTTCTATTTTTTCCATAGTCATATTCTGAGATTATTAATTAAAGAGGTACTTTTATGAATGTTTGTATTGTTTCTACTTTCAGCTGTGATTTTGAGGAGTTTAAAGAATTGTTTGACTTATCAAATCAAGTAATAGGTGAGTGGTGCTCAGAAGCTGAACTTATTAAAGTTAATGATCATAAGTCTATAATGTTGGCTGATGTTACTGATTTAGACAAATTGAAGGAATTTATGTCTGCACCAGAAATGCTTGAGTGGGACAAACAAAATAATTGTGTAGATCATGTTTATTCGATGCAGCGGATAAATTAAGCCAAATAGCCAATTAAGGATATCTCTTGTCCCAGTTTCGAACTTGTGAATCATAGACTTTATATTTCTTTAAAATAGCTGTTTTGACTTTGGCTGTTCTCCATTCTTTGAGAATGCTTAGTCTTCGATATTTTACCAATTTTTTATCAGATAATCTGTCTACCCACAAATGTCCATGCATTTACGTTATTCTGAAAAACTAAACATGGCTGAGCCAAAATAGTTCACAAAGAAAACTTTTTTGTAAATTTACGCGTATGAGATATCATAATCCATTAGTTTCAGTTAGAGAAATCAGATGTCAGAAAAGAAAATAGAAAGAAAGATTGCCGTCATATTCGCAGCAGACGTTGTTGGTTATTCTCAACATATGAAAAATAACGAAGATAATACTTTAAAGAGTTTCAAGTCTTGTAAAAAAATTCTAGACCGTCTCTTTGAAGAGCATGGGGGTTTAATTTTTAATACCGCTGGCGACTCAATTCTCGCTGAATTTACTAGTGCTGTTTCAGCTGTAGTATGCGCATCAGAATTTCAAAAGCTCATTAAGGAGAGAAACTTAAGTGGCGATGCAGTGGTGAAATTGGAGTTTAGAATTGGCATAAACATGGGAGACGTTATTAAAGAAGGATCTAATCTTTATGGAGATGGAGTAAATATAGCTGCAAGATTGGAGACGTTAGCCCAAAAAGGAGGGATCTCTTTATCAAAAAGCGTTTATGAATTTGTAAATTCGAAAACTCAGTTTCTATTCCAAGATTTGGGAGAGCAAAAGGTAAAGAATGAAAGTTTTCATGCCTATGATGTATTAATTGATACTGCGGAAAAGAGGATTTTGAAGCTGAAAAAAGAGAAAAATTATTTTTTATTTGGTTCAATTATCGTGATCTTTTTAATTATTTTAGGACTTTCGATCACCTATTTCCCTCAAAGTACCCAAACTTTAGACCAGATATCTGACAATGTGACTCAAGATAAATTAGTTGGCAAAACATTGCTAATTAAGCCATTTGAAGTAAGAAGCAGTTCTGAAGATTTGAGTAACATCGCGAAAAGTTTAACTGATCACCTGATTGCTTCTTTACCCTCAACAATTTTACTTAATGTTGTACCAAGGCGAAAAAGTTATCTGGTAACTGAAGAAGCATATTCAAATGAAAGGATGCAGAAAGATTTAGATGTAAGTTTCATACTAAGTGGAAGTATGTCAGAGTCTAAGAATAGAGTCCGCATAAACCTTGAGTTATCTAATATATATGATGAAGATATCGTCTGGTCGTCCACTGAAGAATTTCAAAAAGATGATGCGTTTTCTGCTCAGGACAAGTTTGAAAGAATAGTAAGAAGGGCGATCCAATCGAATCTTACAATGGGAGAGTCCTTCATTTCATACTATGAGAAAAATTTTTCAGATTATGAGGATTTACTTGAAATTAGAAGGCTAGACGTTGCCGCTTACAAGGAAAATGTTTCAATAGTTAAGGGCCTTGCTCAACCATATGAAAAATTTGTTGAAAAATATAAAAATTCTGCCGCTTATGCCCTTTATGGAAGAAGACAACTGCAGGAAACTAATGTGCTGGAAGATACAGGGATGATGGATGCTTACAACAAAGCAGAAGCAGCGCAGATTAAAGCATATGAGTTGGATCCAGAAAATGCGCGTGCCATATTATTAAGAGCTATATTTAGCTCTTTATCTTCATTTAACGTAGATGATGAGCTTTTAGAGAAAGCAGTCTCGATTGCTCCAGAAAGTCTTGATGTTTTAATGGGAGTTGGTACTGCTTACAGATTAGGAAGAAAACCACTGAGAGCTGTTGAGATTTATGAAAAGGCATTAGATATTGTTCCTATACCACCAACAGACGCAAAGTTAAATTATCTAAGAGCCCTTATAGACTCTAAAAAATTTAGCAAAGCAGAAAGCATTTCTGAAGAAATGAAAGGTTCAGACAAATACTCTTCATATTGGGGAAATTTATTTTTGATATATTTAAAATTCGAGAGCAATGAAAAAGATGATGCCGTTCGACTATATAAAGAATTCTCAAAATTGAATAAAGTTTCATTAGATGACATAATAACTGAAATTGAGAGTTATCCTTGGTCCTGGGATGTATGGTACAAAATTACTCTTGTGGATACGTTGAGAGAAATAGATAAATTGTAAAAGATAGGATATCGATTGCGAGAGGAGTAATAGAAGACCATCCTGGGCTAAGCCTGGAAGAAGCCCTTCAAATGATAAAAGAAGGTGGCTTCTAAAAACCCAAACATAAAGGCACTTTAATTTTCAACTTGTGAGCCTTGCATAACGCTAAATCACTAAAGCGGAGAAACACATGACCAATGTAATCACGTTACCTGAAAGGGAAAGACTACCTATAGGTTCTCAACGACAGAGAGTCTTCTATCTAGGCTTTGTGTATAGAGGCCCTCCATTGATGCAGGAAGTTCAGGATGTCTATCTGAAGCGACATGGGAGGAAGGATGGTACCAGAAGATGGTCGATTATCACCTACAGCAAATATTTTGAATGGGATGTCAGAAGCTATTCACTAGAACTAGCAAATTGTGAAGAGGACGATGTGACTGACATGATTGATGAATGGTACAAACCCGATGAAGTTACTTTTGAAGACCTATGGGAAATGGGTTGGGACGGTGACATTTCAAAGTGGAGGGACGCTAAGATGTATAACTTTAGTTCTGGGCATTTAATAAAGAGAGAAGAATATGAGGATTAAAATCTTTTTCAATTGAAGTAGTTACATAGCTGTTTCAGCATTGATAGTCGTATATTTCCTTGCTGTCCCGGAAGGGGTCAGTAAGCTGATCTGTATATTCTCCGGCGATTAAACGATTTCTTGGAAGCCAATTTTTTCGGAAGTATCTGCTAAATGTTGCTAAACTATTACCTTTATCGGTTAATAGCACACAGCCATCCTTAATTTCTATTGTTCCAGAGGTAAGTTGTTCTGTTAATCTTATGTCAATAAGTCTGTGTTCTAACATATATTCCTCACGGAATACTTTACCAAAACTCTCTTTTTTTATTCCTCCTCCCCTTTGTTGTAGTTTTTCTAAAAGATAGAATGATAGGGAACGATCTAGTAGGGTGGGAATAGTAATAGCAAAAGCGTACCCCACCAAAAACCAAATAATTAAAAGCATTATTTTTTCTGTCTTGGTAAAAATATGGAAGGTAAAACAAAACAAAACTGACATAACAAGGATTGCTAAAAAGTCATCTATCAGCACGGAGTACAAAACTACGTCGACGTTAAACTGAAAAACATGCACAGTGTAAATAATAAAAAACACCATCAAAAAAACCGTGCTGGAAAGTAGAAAAGCAAATAGTTTCATTTTTTAAAAATTATAATTTTATTATAGTTATATGTTATTAAGACTTGCAGTCCCGTAGCAATTAAAAAACCAACCCTATAATTATAGCCTCTAAAATCAGCCCAAAAATAAATAAATGCTCCATGGAGCATTGCTACAAAACAATATAAAATAAAGAAATGAAAGAATTGTAAAGAAAAGCTACTAGATATTGATTTGAAAACGATATATTTATTACCCAGAAATGATGCTAATATACCAAAACAACAAGCTATAATATTTGCTATTGCAATAGGACTTAACATTAGGACGTTCAAATTAAATTCGAGAAAACCATAATGTACAAGGGTGGCAAAACATCCATTAGCTATATACCAATATTTCTGCCTGTTATTTCTATCAAAGGATATTGCTTTTTGCCTTTTTAGTTTCGATTTCCGATGATATTAAATCACCATAATTTAGTTCACTCTGGGCGAGTCCCCCTAAACGAGAAGAGGTCAGTAGAAGTGCCATTAATGCTAAACTCCCAGTTTGTAAAAGCATTAAGACCAAAATACCTAAGGCAACCGAAAACCATCCAGGAGTGCTAAAGCCAAGAAACTTTAATATTATTGCCATCATAATTCCAAGAAATGAGCAGAAAGCAATCGTTGCACAGGCTATCCCTACTCTGACCAATACATCTTCTACGAAAATCATAAAACCCTTGAACCCATGAAGCACAAGAGAAACTAGGTTCATTTTCGACCTACCACTGTAACGCTGACCACGGTCTATTGGGCAATGCCCAATTCGCAGTCGAGACGCTAAAATGGTTGCTGCTAGATGAGTTGGCAAACCTCTGAAAGATACTATACGTTGTACTGCTGAATATTTAAGTGCCATAAAATTTCCAAATAATATTTTTTTTCCTGTCATAACACGAAATAAATATTTATAAAAAAAATAGAAGAATTTAAAAATAAAAGTCTCATGCCTCTTTTTCCGCGCTGCAACTGCAACTTCAAATTTTTGAAATTTAAGCTTATCAAGTAGGATGGGAATTGTATTTGGAGTATCTTCTCCGTCAGAATCCATGACAACCAGTATGTCATTCTCATTCATAATTTTGTTAGCGTGGTTAATACCAACTGCAATGGCTACTTGGTGTCCATAATTTCGCCGTAGATTGATTAACACTCCATTTGCACCTGTTGTTTTAAAATGATCCATATTGAGTGGATTTTCAATTGATCCATCTTCTACAGCAACTATATAGAGTTGGCTACCAAACTGATCAACTAGCTTTGAAAAAAGTTTTTCACAAGCGTTTGAGTCTTCGAAAACGGGCGTCACCACCAATATACGCGTTTTTTTTTCTCTCATAATATTAAGTTTTGCTGAAAATATTCAACTGTTTTATCTAAACCCTCATCAAGACCAATAGAGGGTGACCAACTTAACTCTTTTTGGGCTTTAGAAATATCGGGCTGCCGACATCTAGGATCATTTTCTGGTAAAGTTTTAAATATTAATTTTGACTTTCCTCCTACTCGATCAAGTATTTTTTTTGCTAGCTCAATAATCTTAATTTCATACGGATTACCTAGATTGATTGGGCCAGTTGTTTTTGAATCTGTTTCCATCATCTTCATTAAACCTTCTATGGTATCATCTACAAAACAAAAGCTTCTGGTCTGAGTACCCTCGCCATAAATGGTCAAATCATCGCCTCGCATAGCCTGCACAATAAAATTGCTTATAACTCGGCCATCATCTGCAAGCATTCGTGGACCGTATGTATTAAAAATACGTAAAACTTTTATATTAAGTTTGTGCTGTCGGTGATAGTCAAAAAAAAGCGTTTCTGCGCTACGTTTACCTTCATCATAGCATGATCTAATCCCAATAGGGTTTACTCTGCCCCAATAATCTTCTTTTTGAGGATGGATCTCGGGATCACCATAGACTTCACTAGTTGAGGCTTGTAAAATAGTCGCATTAAGTCTTTTTGCCAATCCTAACATATTAACACTACCATTTACACACACTTTAATAGTTTGAACAGGATCTCTTTGATAGTGAAGTGGGGAAGCTGGACAAGCTAGGTTAAAAATTTCATCAGCCTCAAGATAAAGGGGGAAAGTAATATCATGACGTATAAATTCAAAATTGGGATGCGTTTCCATATGAGAAATATTTTGTTTTGAACCACTGTATAAGTTATCCACACAAAGCACCTCACAATCATTCCCAAGTAATCGCTCACAAAGATGGGACCCCAGAAATCCTGCACCTCCTGTAACGATGACTCTTTTTTTATTATGTAGAAACATCCTTATCCCAATATTTCAATAGTAACATGCCTAATTCAATTAACGCTAATTATCAATATTTTCTTTATCTACCGTTGTATTCAAACAATCTACATCAAAATGATGTAACCAAACGTAATAATTTAAAGGAATTGCTTTTTCTCTAAGATAAAACGGATTTCTAGTTGCAGTTTTTACAGGAGTAGGCCCAGCATAAAATTTTCCTATACAAGGTATCTGCGATGAAGACTTTGGGAGTTCCCCTTTTTCAAACTTATCGGTTGCTGACCTAAGTAGAATAAATTTTGGACGACTAGCGGCAATTAGTGAGAGGTAAGTTTCAATAGCCTCTCGGTTATCCTTCACGAAAGGATACCAATCTAATGGGATAGTTTTTCTAGGAGACAACCCATTAGATCTGTGGGCTGAAACAAGAACGGCGTCTTTGGGCAATACTTTGTTTACCCAAAGCATAACGTCGTAGCCTTGCGCTGACTTAATCATAACGCTTTTTCTCCACTCCATAGATAATGCTCCTGGGAAAAGATATATTACGCCAAAAAATATCATAAAAAACGTTCCAAGTGCTTGAGTTGAAATAGCGAGTTTAAGTAGATTTGATTGAAGATAGGAGCTGGGCTTTATGTTTATCCCTCTGAATTTGTATGCTAGTAAGACCCATATGAATGGTTCTAGAAAGAACCGGGAGTCGAGTTGCCCGAAAAGCGTATACCCTGTAATTAGACATAAAGAAGCAATTACAATATACCTATCTCGAAACTTCCTTATATTAAAAAACGATAAAAGATAAAATACTCCAACACCTAATATCAAAGTTATAGAGCCTAAGCCAGCCGGAAATATTAACGAAAAAGGAAAAAGTATTTGTCGGTTTCCACGATAATCAAGAAGTGCATCTTTAAATCGATTATAACCAGGCCAATCGCCAGGAAAAACTTTAAAGAGGTCAAGAACACCGATACCGTTAAAGTATGTATATTTCCATAAAAGAAAAGGAAATATAATAGCAAGAAACATAATGAAGATAGGACTAATTCCTAATTTCCATTCCTTTGTTTTTAAAATAGGGAACAACCCCAATCCAGCTACTATAGCTGCGCTCAACATAAAGTTAGCCTTCATAGTTGCAGCTGTCATGGCGAGCATACAAATCAAGAAATAGGTCCAAACTATGTTTTTTCTATTTTTGTGGGAAAGGTCACCAGTAAGATTAGAATGCAGTATCATCAATGCAGATGTCGTCATTGCACAAGGTAGCATTAGTGGTTTGGCAGTACTTACAAGAGC
The DNA here is from genome assembly GCA_902537215.1 of uncultured Alphaproteobacteria bacterium. Classification (GTDB taxonomy): domain Bacteria; phylum Pseudomonadota; class Alphaproteobacteria; order Rhodobacterales; family Rhodobacteraceae; genus CACIJG01. The sequence goes on along the minus strand of CACBAM010000002.1, from coordinate 80,886 downwards.
CAATAGGCACGGGGTACTGATGATGGTTAAAGCCAACCACTCTCTTTCTTTTTTATCCGTGCCCGCTTTTGCTAAGAATATTGAAACAATACATGCGAGCCCAAGTAGCTGAAGCAAAGAACTAAATTGTTCTGCTCCAACAGAAAGACCTATCGCTATAAGAATTTCTCCACTACCTACCAGCCGGCTATGAAACCACTCTGGACGAAAAGGAAAGGCACCGGTATTTAAAATTTCAATGGCCCCTCCAATATGGTAATCCAAAGCGTCTGCTTCTGTTATCGGAGCCAATGATAATAGTGTAAAAGCAAACAATATAATAATAACAGACCAGTCCATTAATTTAATGTGTTTTATATTTAAGGTTGCTACTAAACCTTTAGACTTCCACCTAGAAAAATTAACGATCAAATGTTTAAGTCCTAATAAACCAAGAAAATATGCAAAAATTATTGGAACCCCTGATTTAAAAAAACCTACTAAAACAATGGGAGAAGCTATGAAAAGCAAAGCTGCTGTTCCAATTAGAGGTGACTGAAACCGTAACCAAAAATCTTTTTTGTCTGTTAAATCAAACCTTAGAACTTTTAAAATTAAAAGTCCTAAGGCATCTAAACCACAAATCATAAAAAGCGATGATATTGCCCCAATAGGAGGTTGCGATACAAAGTTGTCAAGCCCATAATTCATTCACACACGCAAACAGTGAACAAATTCTTAAATAAACTATTATTTTCAAATTGCATGACATGTCCTTCACTAGCATTAAAAAGGGCTTGCGAGAGGTAGCATACTTAAAAATTAGATTTTTTCTATAGAATTTTAACTAGCTACAAGTTTTATAACTTTTTAAGTTTTTTATATAATTTTGAAGATTAATAAAGATAGAAGCTTCTGGAGGTTTGGTGAATACTTTAATCCTAATAAGTTTCGTGGTGTACATTTTTTCTAGATACTTTTTAACTAAACCAAGATCGAGGTCCCTATTTTCAATAGTAATTAGAATATTTGTCATAATTTATTCTTCTAATTATTTATTATCTTATGATACATCTTTAGCACATGTAATTTGCTTCAATCACAAGTAATAGGGAGAGAATGTCAAAATATCAGACCAAGTTGAATGAAATAAGTAGTAAATACACTTCTTCACATTCTAGGCGCCTTGTTTATACAGGTTTTTTTTCTGTTGAAGAACATGACCTTTCATATGAAAAGTTTAATAAAGAGCGAAGCACAGTGGTAACTAGGAGTGCCCTGATTTCATCCGATGCGGTCATTGTTTTGCCTTATGACCCCGTTAACGAGCGAATATTATTAGTTGAACAATTTCGGACAGGTCCTTATGTGAAAGGCGACAAAAATCCTTGGGTTTTAGAGCCAATTGCTGGTTTAATAGGACAAGGCGAGACACCTGAAAGTGCGGGTATAAGAGAGGCTCAAGAAGAAGCACATTTAAATATAAAAAAAATGGAATTAGTTGCTCGAAGTTACCCCTCTCCCGGTATATCAACTGAATTTTTTCACCAATATGTAGGTATCGTAAAACTACCCAAAAGCACTAATCTCATTGCCGGCTTATCAAGTGAGAACGAAGATATAAGGAGTCACATTTTTGAGTATCAACAATTTTTTAAGATGATCGAAAGTGGAAAAATCAAAGTGGGACCGGCTATATTACTTGGACTGTGGTTATCAAAAAATAGAAACAGATTAAAAAGAGAGCATTCTACTTGGTAATCTTGATGCTTATTTGCACAGAATTTTAAAGCATTGATTAATATGAATGGAAGGATCGAATAAAATGACAGAAGCACGAATAGTGGGATTAAAAGAGGTGTGTTTGGAGTTCCGAGCATATTCGTAGGTCACGAGATGTTTTGGGGGAAAGAAAGAATGGAGTTTGTTGAAGATGAGCTGATGAAACTTAACAAGTTTAAAAAAGAATCCGTTGAGGGGACATGAGTGTAAAGAGACAATTTGTTAAGGTATATCAAGTTAAGTCTTTTCGTTGCTATTATAAACTCTTTTCCTGATAAGCTGGAAGATATTTGTCTCTAGTAGAGTAATCAAGACGTTTGAAACAAGCTGAGCTTACGATAACTCGATAAAATTAGTTGCAAGACCTTTAATATTGCCACTTTTTACTCGTTTAGCTCCTACAGAAACATCAGTGATAAATGCATCTATCGTAAAAGAATTTAAAAACATATCAAAAAAGGTTATTTAAAAACAAAATAAAATCAGAATTGTTCTGATGTGAAAGTATTTAACAGTCTCTTTAATTTGCAGTTAAACTATTAATCGTTTATAACGTCAAGCGTCTCTAAACGGAAATTTTTTATGAAAGTGTCAATTAACCCAATAACTCAAGAGGTTTGTCAAATACCCAGTGTTCTGAACGATGATCAGAATATTGATAATTTTTTAAATCACAATCGAGGAAAAAAAGTAGTAGTCGTTCAGGGCCTTGGTTTTGTTGGAGCCGTTATGTCTCTTGTCTGCGCAAATTCATTAACGGAGGAATATGCAGTAATTGGTGTTGACCTTGCAGAAAAAGAATCTTATTGGAAAATAAAATCTATAAATGATGGGGTTTTTCCTCTGGTTGCTGATGATCCAAAGATAGAGGAATTTTTTAATCGAACAAAAAAGCTTGGTAATTTTCTTGCGACATATGATCCAAAAGCATACAAGCATGCCGATGTTGTCATTGTTGATATAAACCTGGATGTTAAGAAGACGTTGAAAGAAAACGGCGCACTAGGTAGTTTTAATGTAGAACTGAATGGTTTTAAATCAGCTATTCAAACCATAGCTTTTCACTGCAAAGAAGATGTACTGATTTTAGTTGAAACAACAGTACCACCAGGTACTTGCGAAAAAATAGTCAAACCCATAATTGAGAATGAGCTAAGTCAGAGGGGTTTGTCTTTAAAATATTATCGCTTGGGCCATTCATACGAGCGGGTCATGCCAGGGCCAAATTATATTGACTCTATACGTGAATATCCGAGGGTTTACTCCGGCACCACCTTAGAGAGTGCAAATGCAGTTGAAATGTTTTTGAAAACTATTATTGATACTTCTCTTTGCGACTTAACTAGGCTTGAACACACAAATGCTACTGAAATCGCAAAGGTTTTGGAGAATTCGTACCGTGCGATGAATATTGCCTTTGCAGTTGAATGGTCACGCTATGCAGAAGAAGCAAGCGTTGATCTTTACAGTATTGTCAATGCAATTCGAGTTAGAAAAACACATGCTAATTTGATGTATCCAGGTATTGGTGTAGGTGGTTATTGTCTTACCAAAGATCCATTATTAGCAAGTTGGTCGCGTAGAAACTTTTTTCAATCATCATCTGATTTAGATATGAGCATAAATAGTGTTTCTGTTAACGACCAAATGCCCAAGTTTGCTTTTGATCGGCTCATACAAGAATTTGGTGATTTGGGTAATAAAAGAATAACTTTTTTGGGTGTTTCCTATCGTGGTGATGTTGGAGATACTCGTTTTTCACCTGTAGAGTTACTTTTTGTTTTGGTGAAAAATACTGGGGCTAAGATTTTATTACATGATCCTTTTGTTACATTCTGGGAAGAACAAAATTGTTCAATTGAAAGTGATCTTTCTAAAGTCTTAAATTCAGATCCAGACTTGGTCATTATTTCAACTGGGCACAATGTCTATAGAGAAGAGCATACAATAAAAAAACTTCTGGAAATTGACGCATGTAAAATATACGACACAATCGGTTTACTTGATCAAGGCCAAATATCTAAATTACAAACAAAACATTACATATCAGTTTTAGGTAGAGGCGACTTAAAATGAATTTGGAGTAAATTATGAAAGAAGTTCTTGTAATAGGTGCTGGTGGTTTTATTGGCAGAAACATTATCCAATATCTGGTAGATCGAGGTGACTGCTTTGTTACTGGAGTGGATATCAAAGCAGGATCAAATTGGAACAAAATATCAGGCGATAAAAAAAAATCTCGACGCTTTACTCCCATTTTAGATGATTTTACTCAAATGAGTGCATTCAATAAACTTGGCAAAAGATTTGATGAAGTATACATGTTAGCAGCAGTTGTAGGTGTAAATCGAACACTTAAGTTCCCTAAAGATGTTATTAAAGTGAATACCATGCTAACTATGAATACTTTAGACTGGCTTGCTCGTAATCCCATAAAACGATTGTTATTTGCTTCTTCCAGTGAAAATTATGCGGGCACCTCCGATTTATATAACATGGCAATACCCACCGCAGAAGATGTTCCGTTGTGTATTACAGATATAAAACACTCTCGTTGGACATATGCGATTACGAAAATGCATGGCGAGTCTGCTTTTTTTCACTCTGCGAAAGCATATAATTACGAATGTACAATCGTGCGTTATCAGAACATAATTGGGCCTGAAATGGGATTTGGTCATGCAATTCCGCATATTGTTGAACGTTTCGCTAGGGGAAATAATTCTCCTTTTTTAATTTATGGCCATGATCAGACACGAGCATTTTGCTTCATTGACGATGCGGTGGAAGGAACTGTAGGAAGTATGGAGAGTGACAAAGCCGCGGGCGAGATTTACCATATTGGTAATCAAGAAGAAATTAATATAAAAACTCTTACAAAATATATTGGTGAGCTGATGAATTATACGGGAGAATATAAAAGTGGGGTGACCTACCCAGGTTCTGTTTCGAGACGATGTCCAGACATTAGCAAAGCAAGGCAAGACTTCGGTTACTCACCATCAATTGATTGGAAAAAAGCAGTTCGTTTGACAGTGGACTGGTATCGTGAATTCTTTAACTCTGGTAAATCTATAACATCAGGCGGTTTTGAATCCCCAGAGGCAGTTTTAAATCATATGATTAAAAATGAGTAGATTTTTAGATATTATATTCAGTCTTTCCGCATTGGCATTACTTTCACCCTTATTAATAATCATAGTTGTTATTTTAAAGGTAACAGGAGAGGGAGAAATTTTTTATGTCCAAAAGAGAGCGGGCAAAAAAGGAAATTCGTTCGGTTTGATTAAATTTGCAACTATGTTGAAAAATAGTCCGAATATCGGAGCAGGTGAAATAACAGTACAAAATGACCCAAGAGTTCTGCCTTTTGGAAGGTTTCTAAGGAAAACCAAAATAAATGAATTACCCCAGTTATGGAATATTTTAATCGGAGAAATGAGTGTGGTTGGACCTCGACCTATGGTATTAAACACTTACGCATATTATCCAGAGTCCGTTCGTTTAAAATTGGATACTATTCGTCCCGGCCTCACAGGTATTGGGTCAATTGTTTTTCGAGACGAAGAGAGCTATTTAGCTAAGAGCGCGAGACCAATGGAATTTTACAGAGAAAACATCATACCATATAAAAGCCAGTTGGAACTTTGGTTTTTAGAGCACAACACACTATGGGTATATATTAAGATTATAGTTATTACGGTTTGGGTGGTAATTATCCCATCTAGTAAAATTGTGGAGAAAGCGTTTAAAGATCTTCCAAAGCTACCAGATAGTTTGATCTAAATTCTGTTTATTAGTCTTTTCGGGATACAACCATAGTCGCATATCTATTAAAGTTTAACTACTAATTTGATCTTTATAACTTTTAGACTCATCAGTTTAGAAAAATTACAAAAATGAACACAGCTCCAGATCAATAACTCAAGTTTTGGTTTCAACTGCGATTTGGATTTATTTCTATGATCCTTGTTGTCGTAAATTAGATTCCCAAAGAATTTATCATTGTCAAACAACAGAATCAATTGGGTAAAACCCATCAAAATATTGTCGACACCATAACTCTAAGCATACAAGAGAAAAAATGGTATATGAAGCATCTATTTTTCCAGCTCGGTCCTGTTGACGCAAAAGATTAACCGCATTGAAATTTAATATGCCACGTTTTGATATACTTTTTTCAGATAATGTATCTTCAACTAAAGGTTCCAGTATGTTTGATAACCAGTGCCTTAGAGGAACTCCAAAACCGGTTTTTGGTCTATAAATTACATCGTGAGGCAAATAAGGCTCCATAGCTTTTTTCAATATATATTTACCAATGCGACCATTTTGTTTCATATTTATTGGAATAGAATTAACCAGGTCAATGAGATCTAAATCTAAAAGTGGAACTCTTATTTCTACTCCTGATGCCATACCCATTTTATCTGTATAATTTAAGTTATGGTCTGCTAAAAAGTGTTTGCATTCTAAATATAACATTCGATTTATTTGTGACTCATCTGATTTTAAGTGGCTAAGACTCTCTAGCATCGGTTGATAAATATTTTCATGCGCCACCTTGTTTCTAATGTCAGGATGCAAAAGATTGAGAGCGGTGCTCGGTTCAGTCCAAAGAAAATAACCCACTAGACGCTTATTATCATCATGAGAGGCATATCTGAATGCTTTATTTAGTCGTCTCATTACAGGTCCATAAGAAGGTAGCGCCCGCGATATTTTTTCTAAACCTTTACGAACGGATATAGGCCAATTACACCACCATCTCTCCTGGATAAGTGCATAATGACGCCTATATCCAGTAAAAATATCATCACCACCGGCACCCGACAAAAGCACCTTAATACCCTCCTTCCGTGCTAATTCGGTAATAAGTAAAGTGTTCAGTGCGGCTGGGTCTGGACAAGGCTCATCCATATAATAGAGCATTTCTGGTAACCTATCCATGATGTCTTCTTTAGCTCTGACAATATTAAGATCTACTCCCAAATGTTTAGCAACCCTTTTAGCGTAGGGTAAGTCATCTGCAAACCCTTCTGAGGCAAGAGATTTACTTTCAATTTCGATACTAAAACACTGAAGGTTTTTTGAATTCTTTGCACCAGGCTCGTTTCTCAACTTTTGAGCAAATGAAACAACTGCAGAGGAGTCTAATCCACCAGAAAGGAAAGCCCCTAAAGGCGCATCAGATACCAACTGAGCTTCTACTGCAGATTGTACCGCACCTTGAACTGAACTTACGGTATCTTCTAAGCTCTTATTTACTAAAGGTTTCTTAAAATTTAGTGATCTGTATGGTTGATCCGAAATAATATTTCCGTCCTTCACTTGAATAAAGTGTCCCGGCAACACTTTTTTAATGTTTTTGAATAAAGTATCTTTTCCAGGTGACCAGAGAAAACCTAAATACGTTAACAACGCTGAGGGGTTTAATTTTGGTTCTATTGATCCAGATCTAATCAGAGCCTTAATTTCACTAGCAAAATTAAAAACCCCCGAAATATTTGAATAATAAAGTGGCTTTACGCCAACTGGATCTCTAACAACAGTTAAAATCTGTTTATCTCTTTCCCAAAATGCAGCTGAAAATATACCTTTAAGCCGACGAAAACAAGAAATTCCATCTAATGCAAAGAGGTTTAGAAACACTTCAGAGTCTGATGTACTTTTAAAAGCAACACCTCTGGTTTTGAGCTCTGACCTTAATTCAATAAAATTGTAAACTTCTCCATTAAATACCATTACAACACGCTTATCTTTCGTTATCATCGGTTGATGTCCGGCAAATGATAGATCCAAAATGGATAAGCGGGAATGTGATAATTGAACTTTTTGATCGATAGATCGCCACACGCCAGAATCATCGGGTCCTCGATGTTTGATCCAATTAATATTTATATTATTGTTATTATCGCTACTGCTAAATAAACCAGCTATGCCACACAAATTTACACCATTGGTTACAAAACTTAATATTCAAAAGTAAAACCGTATTTATCCGAAACACATAATACTATCTTACCATAAAAATATTCAATATTTTAATCTTTATGAATTGTTATGGCATTAAAGAGTTACACTTAACTTTTTTGCTCGCAGTAACATGTCCTTATTTATGAACTGTTATCATTAAATATAATCCAATAGGAAAAATTTTAGCTAACATCTTTATCAATGATCTGGGGTATAATGCTTTTGCTACCGTTAATAAAAATCCTTTATGACGAGCACCTACCTCACCCTCCAAAAGATCAGAGAAACACAGCTGAACACTTATGTCACTTTTTCTAAAAAGTTTGGTTAAATCTTTTCCCTCATTAACACTGTAAGCCTTTGTACCTGGCGACTCTAACCAAGTTGCATATATTTCATTTAAGCTCCGAAAAGGGCGTCCTTTGAAAAGCGCATACAATACCCAGAGCATCCACCCGGTTGGAGCATTTCTATGATAAATCATTATCTTAGCAAAGCCATTTACCCTTAGCACTCTGTGTACTTCTTCGAAGCACTTCTTAGTGTTGGGAGAATGATGTAATACACCCCAACAATAAATAGCGTCAAAAGATCCTGATTTAAAGGACAGATTTTCTGCATTGTCCACTCGCAAAGAGCTTTCTAAGTCTAAAGTTTCAAATCGTATCTTTGTATTCTCTATCGCTCTGTCAGTTAGGTCTATTCCACTTAAAGATTTTGGCTTGTTCATTGCAATTTGACTATGGTCAGAACCAAAACCAACCCCAATTTCTAGCACATCGAGACCTTTAAAATTTTCGAAATTTGCAAATGATTTTATATAAGGTTCCAGTCTGTATCGTTCGTTTGACTCCGAAATAAATTTGTCCTTGTTATTATCTCCAATTGCATACCGCTCCCCACAGCTTTCTGAGTTCCAAAATTCAAACACATCTTTTAGCTCGGTTTTCTTTATTATTTCTTTCATAGCTATTTGTAGGGTAGCAGTACCAAAAGAGATACAATTTAAAGAGCTACTTTCCCAATTTTATTTCAAACTGCCGGGAGTTTAGTTTCGTTTTTGACAATTTAGAAGTATTTTTTTACATATTCGAAATTTTTTATCCTTTTTTTTCGGACCCCATAAAAAGTCAATTAGTTCGTTTATAAAAAATTTTTTAGAAATTTTCTCTAACTATACTCTAGAAAGTTTTTGTGCTTCTTAACTTTGAAACAAATCTAGATACCGCCTTACCAATTTCATCAGGCGAATCTTCTTGCATGAAATATGTTCCCTTCACTGTTACTTCTTCCTGATTTGGCCAAGAGCGACAGAATTCTCTTTGCTTACCTGTTAGTATTGAACCAGGGTCTGCATTTATAAAGAGCTTTGGTAGATCGCTTGACGATAGCCATTTACTATAGTTTTCAACAACTTCGACAACATTCTTAGGCTCTCCCTGTATAGGTATTTGTCTTGGCCAACTCAAGGTCGGCCTTCTATCCTCCCCAGGGTTTAAAAATGGTCGACGGTACTCATCCATCTCATCCTTTGACAACTCACGCATGATTGACGAAGGTAAAACCCTTTCAACAAAAATGTTTTTATCAAGCACCATGCTATCACCGGCTTCGGAGCGAAAACCTTGAAAGACCTTTGTAGCATTTTCTGGCCATTCATCCCAAGTAACAGGCCTCACTATTCCCTCCATATAAGCTATGCCTTGGATCCTATCTTGGTTTTGAAAAGACCAATCAAATCCTAGTGCTGATCCCCAATCATGGATTACAAAGACAACCTGTTTACCTATATTTAATTCTTCCAATAGCGCAAAAAGAAAATCTCGATGTTCGAAGTAGTTATAACTATCAGGACCTGAATTTGTAAGTTTTTCTGAGTCACCCATACCAATTAAGTCACAAGCAATTAAGCGTCCCTGCCCCTCAAGATGAGGCATAACATTTCTCCAAAGATAGGAGGATGTGGGATTTCCATGCTGAAAGATGATTGCATCACCTTCTCCTTCATCGATGTAAGACATTATCTTGTTATTTATAGTTATTTTTTTTTATTTGCGTATGGTTTTGTATTAAAACTCATTAAAAAACTCCAAGTTCAAAATTCATACTTAAGGGTATTAAGTTAAGACAATTAATACAACTTCTATTTAGTATTATATGTTTGTATTAGTGCGGGCTAATTATAATTTTTTTAAAAAACATAATTTTCACGATACTATTTAAAGATGGACTCAATACTTCAATATGCCCTCTTACTTTGTAATAATAATCTAGAGCTCAATAATTTCTGCAAACTTAGTAAGAATTTAAAAAAAAATAATCTTGAGCCAACAAATAATAAAAAAGCATTTAAGAAGTCTGGTTTTAATTCGATACACTTATTATATCCGTCTATCGCAGAATTTAAATTACCTGAAGAATACAAGGCCTGAGCTAAATTATACCAAACGCTAGGTGCTTTTGGTGCTAATTGTAAAGCCTTCTTGAATATCCTTTCTGCATCTCTAAATTTCTTGGTTGTTAAATAAACGAGGCCTAACATTTCCCAACTAATAAAAGCATCTGGAAAAGTTTTTATAGTATTTTTTGCTCTTTGTTCAGCTTCGCTGTATTGACCTTGTTTAAGATTTTTCTTAATTTCATTTATTTCTCGGCTTGCTAGCATTTTAAAAAAGACTCTACCACTTTACACGTTTAATTAATCGGTTTTCACAACTGCTACCTGAAAAAATTTTCTCTACTAATAAATACAGCTGCAATCCTTGTCAGAGGTTTTTAAATATAAACGAGATTTAAGGCCTATGGCAAAAGATAAAAATATCATGCATGAGGTACTTATCCTCAGCCTGTAGTTATCTTTATGCAATGCGACGATACGCTGGTAGCATTTTCAAAATCATATAAATCTCAATTAAAAGAATATTTAGTATATAGTACATGTCTACTTGCTGCGATGCCATGCATTTAAAAGCTCTCACAATCATGTCAAACACAGATAAGGGGGCACGGTAATCCTTGTTGTGGTTCTCTGAAACAGCGCAACAGCTTTCTTGCTCCATAAATACCGTTATTAGAGGGTGCGTTACTAAGCTTTTCACAATTTAGTATCCGTAAATCTTCACAAGAATTACCGCGCATAATACCCGCGCAGTAGATAACTTCATCTTGTGGTGGCTTTATAATTGAGTTCCGGTATGGCCCGAACTTAAAACCAAGCAATTTACCTTTCGAACTAAGGTCACCCTTGATGCCGACGACAAGCTCTCCATTAATCCAAAATCTTGTAATTTCTTTATCTTTGCGCATGTCTATTTGAAATACAAAATCAAGCCATCAATTTTTAAATTTGTTATTTGATTTCATGTTAGCTGTTAGCCCAGGACGCTCACAGAAATAAGATACTTCCTCCTGCATATTTTTTATTTTTCGACACTCCTCGCCCTGCGTTTTGAGATGAAATATGGAAAAAAATTCTTGAAACTAAAAGAGAGAACTTATATATCTACGGTGCAGAACACTAAGCAGATTGTTTTAACTTACGACGACCAGTGTAGCTCGAAGATACTTTCAAATCTTTAATGAAGAGACCTGTTATTTGAGACAGACAATGAAAAAAAAAATGCTAGTTTTTGGTGGCTCTGGGTTTTTAGGGAAACACTTTTTAGCTGCAGAAAGTGACAATGAGCTATTTTGCGTTAACAGGAAAAGTAAACACTTAATGCATGCAAAAAAAAATTTTACCTACAATTGCAAAAAAGAAATATTAGAAAGTGGACCATTCGATTTTGTTATTGACTTTGCTAGCAATGTTTCTGTCGAACACTATTTGAACAGTCCTTTAAAATCATTTTTAGAGAATGTAAAAATACCGATTAAAAATTTGAGATTACTAAGTGAGATTAAATTTGGTGGTAAATATTTTTTAATTTCATCAGATAGGGCTCTTGTGAAAAATGTTGCCAATAAATATTTTAACACTGCTGAATTAAATATTGATCCTTACGCAGCCAGCAAATTTGTTGCCGAAATCTTGGTATCCTATGCTGCCGGCTTAAATTGGGATCGACCAACTATTATAACATTTCCAAATATTTATGGGCCATATCAAACTTCATCACAACTAATTCCAAAAATAATTAAAACATTAAAATCAGGAAAGAATGTGGTCAAAGTCAACTCCTTGCAAGGATCGAGAAACTATCTATATATCGACGACGCTGTTGATGCGATCCAAGCCATATTGAAAATGCCTGAACCCAAAAAACATGTTATGATTTCTGGGAAAAATATAAAGATAAAGAAAATAATAGATACGTTAGGAAAATTAATGAAACACGAATTTGGGAGGCATGTTATTTTCCAAAATTCCGAAAATAACATTAAAAGAAAAACTTTTAAGCTGCCTCCAAGCAAACTTGACGACTCTAGTTTTAGAGAAATTAGTGGCTGGAGGCCAAAGTTTAATATGCACGATGGACTATTAAAGCTTTTAGAAGAGGAATTTAAATGTTGAAACCCAGACTTGAAAAAATAAAATCATTAATCAGCGAGGAGTTTAACGAAAGGCATGACTTTTCATTAAAAAACCCTAAACATACCGTTGGATGGCCATTGTATGACGAAAACGAAATTTTTTCGGCTTTAGACTGTTTGTTAGATTTGAGATTATCTCAGGGCGATAATGTTAAAAAATTTGAGAAAGCCTATAAGGAATATCTTAAGCTACCTGCTGACAGTTCAGCAATAGCAGTAAACTCAGGGTCTTCAGCTAATTTAGTCGCTTTTGCCTCTCTAATTGATTTTGAGAAGCTGTCAATGGGTGATGAGGTCATAGTACCTGCTTCAACTTTTGCTACTGTAAGTTCAATCCTGTACCAACTCGGATTAGTTCCTGTGTATGTTGACTCTGAATTGGAAACTTGGAATCTCGACCCGAAGGCAATAGAAAGTGCCATATCAAAAAAGACAAGAGCTATAATGGTGGTCCATAACTTAGGTATTCCAGCACAAATGGACGAAATCATGGAAATTGCATCAAAAAATAATTTACTAGTAATAGAAGATTGTTGTGAAGCCCATGGTAGCTACTACAGAGGTAAACAAGTAGGCTCGATTGGAGACATGGCAACATTAAGTTTTTTCGTAGCACACAATATTACTACTGGTGAAGGAGGAATGATTTTTTGTAAAGATAAGACACTTACAAATAAATTGAGATCTGTGCGTGAGTTTGGCAGAGCTATCGATTATAAAGATAGATATCATTTTTCTCCGAGTTTGGGAGAATATGACTCAAGGTACATTTTCGAGACTCTTGGATACAATGTTCGGATGACTGATTTTGCAGCTGCGATGGGCCTGGTACAACTTCAGAAATTAGAGACATTAAATAAAACAAGAAGAGCAAACGCAAAAATTTTAACATCTATAATATCTGAATATAGTGATTTTCTCTCAACAATAAATCCTAGCGAAGATACAATACCTGGGTATTATGGCTTTCCAATTTATGTAAACCCCAACGGCCCCCTAAATAGAAATGATCTATGTAAACATCTTGAAAAATTTAATATTGAAACCAGACCAAACATGGGTGGATGCTTGCCAGATCAACCTGGATTTAAAGATAGGAAGCACGTGGTAAGCGGAAAACTAAAAAACTCGCGGTTAATAAGGGAAAACGCAATGTTTATTGGAATACATTCAGGGCTTAACCAAGCTAATTTTGAGAATTTTGCCAAGGCACTTAAGAGCATTTATTGCAAGGTGTAAATTTGGAAAAAAGAAGTGCTATGCAAATCTGTATTATTGGACTTGGTTATGTAGGTCTAACCTTAGCGATACACGCTGTGAAAAAGAAGCTTTTTGTTCACGGTGTAGAGATAGCAGACGAAATATATGATAGCCTTTCAAGGGGAAAGCCTCATTTTTATGAGCCTGGAATCGGAGATACTCTTAATCATCATCTTAATAAAAATCTTTTTATTTATAAAAAAATACCTGAAAAAATTGATTATGATGCGATTATAATCACCGTAGGAACTCCGGTTAATTTCAAACACTCAAATGAACCAAGACTGGACCATCTAGAAAGCAGCATTGAAACTATAATTCCCCACTTAACTGAAAAAACACTGGTTGTTTTAAGGTCAACTGTGCCGGTAGGGACTACTAGGAAAATCGCCACAAGAATTAATAATTCCTCAAATGGTCAATTAATTGATGTAAGTTTTTGTCCGGAACGGACTGCAGAAGGGCAAGCATTAACTGAGCTGCAACAACTACCGCAAGTTGTTTCTGGCAATACTCCATCCGCGCTTAAAAAGGCTGAAATGCTATTTAAAATTTTGTCTGACGAAGTTTTGTCAAGTTCTTCTCTTGAGGAAGCAGAATTAATTAAGCTTTTCAATAATACATTTCGAGACTCAATGTTTTCAATATCTAATACATTCAACATTATAGCCCAATCATTTGGATTAGATGGGGAAAATGTCATTAATATGGCCAATCATAATTACCCAAGAAGTTATATTTCAAAGCCTGGCTTTGTAGCAGGCCCATGCTTGGAGAAGGACGCCTATATATTGGCTACAAATATAAAAGATGAGCCAGCTAAGATTTCACTTTTGTCTGCAAGAGAAAATAATAGAGATCTGGAAATAAAGTTTACCAATAAGCTAAAAGAAATTGTCGATAATAATCAAATAAACAAAATATTAATTTCTGGAATAGCTTTTAAAGGTTTACCTCCTACAAACGACACTAGAGGCTCTTCATCAATCAATATATTAGAAAACTTGTCGTCCATATCAGAAAAAATAACAATACATGACTTTATGAATAGTGCTGAAGCTTTAAAAAATATGACGAATTACGAGTCAATTGAAACGTCAAAATTATTACAAAATGAACAGCCTATAAATTATGAAATGATAGTTATTTTGAACAACCATCCTGAATATAAATCAAAAAAATTTAATAACTTCATAGAAAGGCAAAGTAATAACAAATGCATTATAGTAGATGTTTGGGGTGTGTTATCACTCAAAGAAAAGATAACAATTACGAATATATTCACTGAGGTATGGCAATGAAAGAGACTGTTGTGATAACGGGTGGAGGTGGTTTCATTGGTCACCACTTGGCAAAAAGTCTATCTGAGAGACACGACGTAATTGTGTTAGATAATTTTTCAAGGGGTAATCCTGGTAGGTTAATCAATCTTGCTAATAGCATCAATGTTAAAGCTTGTGACATTACTAACTATGCAGATATTGAGATTGCATTAAAAGATATCAAAATAGACAAACTATTTCACTTAGCCGCAATTAATGGAACTGAAAATTTTTATACTGTTCCCTTGAGGGTGTTAGATGTTGGGGTTTTCGGTTGTTTTAATATTCTTAAATATGCTAAGAACAACTCAATAAAAAAGGTGATCGTCGCCTCCTCTGCAGAGGTTTATCAAGATTGTAAAACTATACCAACTCCGGAAGATGTGCCTTTGATTGTTCCAAATGTTCAAAATCCTCGCTACTCATACGGACTTAGCAAAATTTACTCGGAATACTATTCTTATCACTTCGGACAGCAGAATAATATGAATATAAGTATATTCCGTCCTCACAATGTTTATGGCACTGATATGGGACTTAAACATGTAATTCCCCAATTCATAATGGAATTCTTAAAGGGTGAGAAAAACCGGGATAGTTTTGTTAACATTAACGTTAAGGGACAGCTTGAAGCCGTAAGAGCCTTTTGCTATGTTGATGATATTATTGAAGGGATAAATTTAATTTCTGAATTTAATGAAGGCGTGAACGTCTATAACATCGGCAATCCAACCACTATATCTATGAATTCATTATTGGAACAAATATCTTTATTAATGAAGATGAAATTTGATATTATAATTAATAGAGATGAGCATATAGGAGGCACACAACTGCGTTGTCCAGATATTTCAAAAATAAAGAAACTTGGCTTTAAACCATCAATATCTTTAGATATCGGACTTAAAAAAACAATTAATTGGTATAGAGATAATTTTGATGGCCTTGAGAAGGCTGACAAAGATTTATACTAATATAAAGTCAATTACTTCTTTTTTGCTTTAACGTTTTCATAATAATCTTAACCATCTTAACTCAGAGCCCGTCTACTATCTTTGATATCTGTCGCATCGATTTCCTTCATCTTTCCTGTCAATGGGAAAGCGTACGCTTTTAGCGAAAAAATGCAGCTGAATTTTCTGATTTTGTCAAGAAGGATCAATCAATTCGAAAACTTTAAGCACTTCTAACCAAAGCTTAGGTGATACTCCCTGAAAGTGATTATTATTACCACCAACACCGGCGTTATTGATTAAAATATCAATCGACCTATCTCCTAGAAACTTGCTAAAGTGTATCCCACGCTTTCTTTCAACAAATCTAACTCAAAAATTTCTATATTATTTGGAAATCTTTCTTTAAGAGCCAAAAGTTACTTTGAACTTTTTGGATCACGGGTAGTACTAACTAAGTTTACATTTTTTTCTAAATAGTTTTTAACGAACCCAAGCCCGAGCCCTATATTTGCACCCGTAACAAGAACATTTGTCATACTTAATCCTTCAAATTTTTTAGCAACTTATGTTAAACCTTTGTAAATGGAAATTCCTATAATCACAAGGACTATGGGATGATGTCAAAATACCTGACCAAATTAGATGAAATGAACCGAACACTTGTTTTATCAAGAGCTAAGCGCTTAGTTTATAAGGGCTTTTTTTCTGTTGAAGAACATGATCTGACTTATCAAAAGTTTAATAACGAGCAAAGCAATGTTGTAACCAGAGGTACACTTGTTTCATCGGACGCAGTGATTGTTTTACCTTATGACCCCGTTAATGACCGAATATTATCAATTGAACAATTTCGGGCCGGTCCATATGTCAAGGGAGATGAGAACCCTTGGGTCTTAGAACCAATCGCTGGTTTGATTGATGAGGAAGAGACACCCCAAAGTGCCGGTATACGTGAAGCTCAAGAAGAAGCACGCTTAAAAATAAAGAGACTAGAATTAGTTGCTCGAAGCTACCCATCTCCTGGAATATCAACTGAATTTTTCCATCAATATTTAGGTATTGTAGAACTACTCGAAAGCTCCAACCTTATTGCTGGTTTATCAAGTGAAAACGAAGATATACGAATTCACATTTTTGAATATAAGCAATTTTTTGAAATGATTAATAGTGGAAAGGCCAAACTGGGACCGCTTATATTACTCGGATTATGGTTGTCAAAAAATAGAAACAGGCTAAGAAAAAAATATTCTAACTGGTGATCTTAATTCTAATTAGGGCGAGAATTTAAAAAGGTCAATTATACTAAAGGAAAGGAACGATATTAATGACTGTAGCGCGAATATCAATGGTTGAATATGTATCAAAAGAAGCCGCTGACGATTTTGAACCTAAATATTCTCATGGTGCCCCTAAAGCGATTCCGGAAGCAGATAACTTAATACTAGTTAGAACCGCAGAAACCTCTGGGATGTCTGTTGCAATCTTTAAAGATGAACAAACTGCTGAAAACGCTCTAGAGAATAGAAAAAAATGTTAGACTCATTCCCAAATACTTTTAAGGATTATTGGCACTTGCAGGGGCCAGTCAGCTAAACTTCATCAATAAAAAACTAAAGCTAGGCTTAGACAACAGCTAAAACAGGATGGTCAGACCCGCATCAATAACCAGTGTATGCCCAGTAATATAAGAAGAGGCATTAGAGGCTAGAAAAACTGCTGCTCCTGCAATCTCTTCGGGTTGACCCCATCTTTTTAACGGGATCCGATTTTCAACAAATTGATTAACCTCTTCATTATGGAGATACGCCGCATTGGCATCAGTGGCAAAGTAGCCTGGTGCTATAGCGTTACACCTAACTTTGGGTGCTAGCTCTACAGTCAATGATCTCGTTAAGGCCTCCAACCCGCCTTTTGCAGCCGTATATGCTGGGTCACCTGGCCTCGCTCGCGGACCAGCAATAGAGGTGATATTTATTAAAGATCCTTTTGTTTGTTGATCCTCGAACCTAGCAGCAAAGCTCCTAGAAATTGCATAAACGGAAGTTAAGTTAGCCTCTAAAACTTCAGAAAAAGCCTTTGGAGAAATTTCATTTAATGGTTTTCGAAGCCTAATTGCCGCATTATTTACAAGAATATCTATTGGAGTTTCAGTATAGTCTAAAAATCTATTTATGGCTTCTATATTTGTGGCATCAAAAAACGCAGGTTTAGCATCATAGCCGAAATCAATAAGGTTTTTACATCGAGCTGCTAAGACCTTTCCATCACGACCATTTACATATACTGTGGAACCAGATTCAGCCATTCCTCTCGCTATTGCCCACCCTATGCCCCGAGTTGAACCTGTTACTAAGGCTGCTTTTCCATCAAGTCGAAACTTTGAAACATCTTTATTCATTCTTTTATGACGCCTGCTAATAACACCCCGAAAACAAATCCCCCAAGATGGCCATGCCACCCTATTTGGAATGGGATAATTGAAGGGTGAAGTAAAATGAGGACGATATGTAATACTACTAATCCAAAAACCAAATTTAGAAATGGTAAAATTGTTAAGTGGTTCTTAAGACGAAAGAATAGCTCCTTACCTTTTAAAAAGCCAAAAAAACCAAATACGCCCCCACTGGCCCCTACCATCGGCGCTGCATTTCCCGAGGCAAGAATCTGATAAGCAACAGCTCCTGTTATGGCTGTTGACACAAATATTAAAATGAAATTAATCATACCTACTCGATCTTCAATTTGCTTCCCTAAAGCAAACAAGATAGCGACGTTAATTATCATATGAAAAAAGTTTCCATGTAAAAGAGAGTAAGAAAAAAACATAAGTAAATTCTGTCCAAAGAAAAGCTCTTTGTAAGGTGTACTTAATTCTATTGGGAAAAAAGCAAAAAGAAGAAATGCTCCACTTCTCCATTCTAACCCAAGTATTTGTAATAAGATTTCTATGACAACTAACAAGCTACCTACTGCCAATACCCCCGGTGGCACATCATTAAAAAAAGGTTCTCGTTTATTTCGGATCGGAGTATTTTGCATTTCTTATCAAATATTTTCTCTAGTATATATCATTTTACGCAATATAAAATTTAGATCAGTCCTAGTTTACAAAAATAGATTTAATATTTAAGCTAAGCTATGGACATTGAACATTTATCTTTTTCCTCGGGTCCTCAAAAAGTTGCACCCTTTAGTCACGCTGTTCGGGCTGGAGATTATTTGTTTGTTACTGGTCAGATGCCAACACTTAAAAACGACAATACTAAACTTGTGACTGGTGGAATTGAGGCACAAACCCATCAGGTTATGAAAAACCTATTAGAGGTTTTAAATGCTGCGGGTTCATCACTTGAAAAGGTAATTTTTGCACGCGTTTATTTAGTCAACTTTGGTGATTTTGATAAAATGAATAACGTTTATGCATCATATTTTGCAACAGATAAGCTTCCCGCACGTACTTGTATTGGTGTAACGGGCTTAGCAGTGGGAGCTTCTGTGGAGATCGACTTTATAGCGGCTTGTTAATATTGGACTGAAAGCATAAGAACTTTTTCTTGAGCATAACTTTATGAGGTAATCATTGACCAAAAAAAATGTTGAAATGTTTTGGGATATTGGTAGTACAAATGCCTATTTTGCACTTCACTTGATAAAACCAATTTTAAAACGAACAAATAGTGAACTAACTTTACACCCATATAATCTGGGCTTCGCGTTCCGATCTAGAAACTACATTCTGATGGAAGAGCCTGCAATAAAGATTGAAAATCGTAAGGTTGATCTAGCAAGGTGGGCTAAAAAATATAACTTAAATTTCAAGTTTCCTAGCGAATTTCCAATAAAAACAAGTCGCACGCTGAGGGGTGCATTAGCAATGCGTGAATTTAACCTGGAGATTCCATTTATTGAGGCAATTTTTTGTGAATATTGGGAAAACAACAATTCTGACATTCAGAACTATGAAGGAATGGCGCCTATAGTAAAAAGATTAGGAGTAAGCGCAGAGGAATTCGAAGAATTATGTGAAAGCGATAAAATACGACAATCACTGATTGATAGTACTAATGAGGGTATCAAACGGGGTGTGTTTGGAGTACCGAGTATATTTGTAGGCAATGAGATGTTTTGGGGGAAAGACAGAATGGAATTTGTTGAAGATGAATTAAGGAATAGACTGTAATTTAGAACAAACACCCTAAAATCTTTATGTATTTATTAATGGCGACGTAGAGGTTAATTAAATCCAATAGCTTCGTTTTCTCTAATTACTTCCGGAGAAAATGCCTTTCTAGAAAAAACTTCTTCAACCATAGGTTCGAAGTATTCTATTGTCTTTGAGGGATAATTAGGATCGAAAGATTTTTGATCCCATCTTTCACAAAACTTTGAACACATATCAAAACAAGGGTGGTCTTTATATCTGTCTCTTGCATTTTTATCCCATCCGTAGTGATGGGCATAATAGATCATTTGAAAGAGGCCATGATGTGCCACTGTCCAAGTAACTTCCCAGCGAACAAAGGGTCTGATCACTTCTGCAGAAAATTTATCGAGATTTTGAGGGGCTAGACCATCTCCAATATCGTGTAATAATGCCCCAACAATCCAATCAATATCCACGCCATCTGCCTCAGCCCTTGTTGCAGACTGCAAACCGTGATCAAGCCGCGTAATTCGGTAGCCTTCAAGAGTTGACTCACCCTGTCTTTTAAGCTCATCAAGTATTCGACTAGCAGTTAGATTTAAGTAAGGCTTTTCTAATTTTTTTAAAAGTTGGTAATCCTCATAATTACCATATTTCATTTGGGTAAAGCTAACCTTATTAACTTCCTTTTTCATAAAAAGTTTCTTAAATCATTAATTTAATTTGTTCTCAACTGAGAAACAAAATCTAAAATTGCCTCACCTATTTCCTTTGGTGAGTCTTCCTGTAAAAAATGAAGCCCTTTAACCGTAACTTCTTTCTGAGCAGGTAAAGACCTACAAAATTCCCTTTGGTTTTCTGAGAAAAAGCCAGGCTCTGCATTGATGAACAGCTTCGGAGTTTTGCTTTGAGATAGCCAAGAACTGTATTCTTGTACGACCTGCGTTACGTCCTCTGGTTCTCCATCTATAGGGATTTGTCGAGGCCAACTCAAAGTTGGTCTTCTGTCTTCTCCCTCATTCAAAAATGGGCGTCGATACTCATTCATCTCTTGCTCTGACAGCTCTCGTATAATGGACGAGGGCAAAACCCTTTCAACAAAAATATTTTTATCAAGCACCATGCTTTCTCCTGCCTCAGACCTAAATCCCTGAAAAACCTTTTTACCTCCTTCAGGCCATTCCTCCCATGTTACAGGCTTTACGATCCCTTCCATATATACAATGCCTTGAGTTCTGTCCTGGTTTTGAAAACACCAATCAAATCCTAGTACTGATCCCCAATCATGAATAACAAATACAACATTCTTTCCGATATTTAATTTTTCGAGTAATTCAAATAGAAATTCACGATGTTCAAAATAGCTATAACTTTTCGATCCAGAATTTGTAATTTTTTCAGAGTCACCCATACCAATTAAGTCGCAAGCAATTAAGCGTCCTTGTCCCTCAAGATAGGGCATAATATTTCTCCAAAGATAGGAGGACGTAGGATTACCATGTTGAAATATGATAGCGTCACCCTCCCCTTCATCAATATAAGACATTGTCTTGTTATTAATGGTTATTTTTTTCTTATCTGCATATGGTTTAGTACTTAAACTCATTTAAAAAAGCTCCAAGTTCAAACTTAATACTCAAGAGTATTAAGTTTAAAAAGTTTATACAACTTCTATTTATTACCAGATAGCGGTATTATTTTCTGAATTTTAGAATTATTACAAATTTACGATTTTCAAAACAAAATCTTGAAATGCAAACGATACTTCAATACGCCCAAATAATTTGCCAAAATAATCAAGAGCTTCGGAATTTTTGCGATTTAAATATAAGTTTAAGAAATAAAAATCTTGATCCAAAAACAACTTCCGGCTCTTCATTAGTAAGAACGTTGGACTTTAAAAGCTCAGATGAAACCTTCCCTATGGTAGAAGCTATTAAAAAGCATGCCGATGAAGCACAGTGGCGCCAAACCTATTCTTTATCTGAGGTGGGGAAAGATTTTGCAAATCGTCATTGCTACCTTGAACTGATTGGGCCTAATGGTCATTTTTATAGCGAATCAATAAGAGGGTTTATTGCCTTTTGGGGAGAAAATTTAAATTATAAATGGCACAGTCATGAGGCGGAGGAGATTTATTGCGTTTTAGGGGGTAAAGCACTCTTTAAGACAAAAAAGGAGACAAAAGTATTAAAAGCCAATGAGACACAATTTCATAAAAGTTGGGAGAGCCATGCAATGGAGACATTAGAGGACCCTTTACTTGCTTTTATCCTCTGGCGTGGGAAAGGCCTAGATCATTTAGCTAAAATGGACAATTAAATTTTATAAAATGCGGCTATTTTATGGAAACCAAGCAATAGTATCCTTTTACGTTTTCTAACTTCATATAATCGTCTTTAAACAATGAGAGAACACTCCACTTACTATTGATTTCAAATTCTTTTATAGTTTCGTCAAATCCATACTTTCGATATACTTCCTCATTGATAGTAAAGCATACATATCCTCCGGGCTTAGCAATTCTACAAAGCTCATTAAATCCAGCAGAAGATACGTGATCATGTGTAAAGACACCCACACACATCACACAATCATACGCATTATCATTTATTGGTAACTTCTTATTTAAACTGCCTGAATATAATTTTTGATATCCCCTTTGACGGGCTATTTGTAGCATTTCATCAGAAATATCGAGACCATCAAAATTATTAAATCCCTCTGACTTTAAATGCTTCCCTACCAAACCGGTACCACACCCAATGTCTATAATTTTAACCGCTTTGTCTTTTACTTTACTCAAAAGGAGTTTCACGCTTGTTGGCTGTGAAACGGTGCCAAGCTTATTATCATTGTCAAAATCATAATCAGGTGCCCACTCCTTATAGACTTCCTTCAACTTATTATCATTTTGCAGATCATCTAAATTAAGATGGCTATAATTTACTAATCCTTTGTTATCGGACACAGCACCCTACTTTCTTCAAAATCAATTTACAGTTAGCGTCTTAAATTATGTTATTATATTTTATAACTTTAAATATTATTTTGAGAAAAGAATAAGTCTAGTAAGTTAGGCCTTTAATGGCCAAAATATTTTTTGAAAGAGACACCACATGACGATCCACATAGGAGCAAAAAAAAACCAAATTGCTGATACTGTTTTACTACCAGGTGATCCATTACGAGCAAAGTGGGCTGCAAAAAGATTTCTATCAAATGTTATGGAAGTAAATACTGTCAGAGGAATGCTTGGATACACCGGGACTTGGAAAAAAAACAAGGTAACGGTACACGGCTCAGGAATGGGAATGCCCTCTCTCTCGATTTATGTAAATGAGCTAATAAAAAATTATAACGCACAAACATTAATACGTATTGGATCAGCTGGAGGCATGCAAAAAAAAGTCAAACTGAGAGATGTAGTTATTGCTATGACAGCCACTAGCGTTTCAACTCCTTCAAGTTCAATATTCAAGGAACTAAACTTTGCACCCTGTGCGGACTTTGGTCTATTACAAAACGCGGCAATGATTGCTGAAACTAAAAAGAGATCGACACATGTGGGGGGAATATATTCCTCTGATACTTTTTATGATGAAAGATCAGACCTCAATAAAGAGCTAACGAGACATGGGATCCTGGCAGTTGAGATGGAGACTGCAGAATTGTATAATTTGGCTTTGAGATATAAACGAAGAGCGCTTTCAATCCTCACAATAAGTGACCACCTTCAAACAGGGAAAGCATTAAGCTCAAAAGATCGTGAAAGCAGTTTTAGCGATATGCTGGAAATAGCTCTTGAAGCTGCATTTCTGTAAATTGAAAATAGTTAGGAAATTTTGATGATTAAGGTAGCAATTATAGGACTCGGAATAATGGGACGCAGAATGCTTCAGCACATGCGTATCCATGAAAAGTTTGAGCCTAACTATCTCTGGGATCCTGATAAAACCGCATGCCAAAAAGCTATCGAAATTGACAGTGAAGCTAAAATTATGAATAGCCCTGAGGAAGCAATCGATGGTGCAGACTTAGTTTACCTTGCTTGTCCACCGCAGGTACGAGAAGCTTACGCCATTCAAACCGCTCAAAAAGGTAAAGCTCTTTTTTTAGAAAAGCCACTGGGTATAGACATCGATCACAGCAAGTCACTTATCAATAAACTTAAAGGCTTCAATGTTCCATTAGCTGTAAACTTTACACAGGCAGCTGGCCTCGCGCTAAATGATTTGATCAAAGCCAAGTCCGCTGGTCAGTTAGGAGAAATGATTGGCGTTGACATTATTGTTACTTATCCAAAGTGGCCAAGAGAATGGCAAAAAGAAGCAGATTGGCTTAGATTTAATAAAGAAGGCGGAATGACTAGAGAAGTTATATCTCATTTTATATTTTTTTCTGAAAGGGTGCTAGGGTTTCTGGAATTGAAGTGGGCCAAAGTTATTTACCCCAAAGATAAGTTACTGTGCGAAACCGATGTGCTTGCACGACTTGAAACTAAAGATGGAAAATGTGTAAACATTCTGGCCAGTGTGGGTGGAGCTCAGCCTGATAGGCAGGAGATGACAGTACGTGGTACAACTAAAAGTCGAAGGATTTCTGAATTTTATAAAGACAGCGAGAGTAATGGCTTGGAATTCATTCCTTTAAGGGAAGAACCAAAGGACCCTCGAGCCGTAAGTCTCAAAGGTCAACTAGACGATTTAGAAAAAGCGTATAATGGTCATCCAAACAAACTAGCTACAGTAGATGAAGCTCTAAGGGTTCAAGTTTTAATCGAAAGTATTTTAGCATCCAAATAAACCTCTGTGTAACATTTCACAGTTTTTTGTTTTGTATTCATTTAAATTTACTTGATCACCCAATATTGACTTAAGAGCCAGCGATTTATAACCTTAATATAAAAATGTTTTAGGAGTTTTTATGAACTTTAAAGAAATTATAGTTACTAAGGCCAACGGAATAACAAAAATAATTCTTAATAGACCTGATAAGTTAAATGCTTGGACCACGGTAATGGGGAATGAAGTTAAGGAAGCTATTGAAATAGCAGGACAAGATAAAGAGTGTAGATGTATTGTGGTTACTGGATCAGGCAGGGGGTTTTGTGCAGGCGCCGATATGGGTAACCTTCAAGATATATCTGATGGAGAAATCGGAAAAGAGATTGAAGTCGATATCAAGATAAAACCATACCAAGCAGACAAAAATTTAGGTCCTCAGATTTTAGAAAACTTCGAAGGACGCTTTGCATATATGTATAATTGTCCAAAGCCCATAATTGCAATGATCAATGGCGCTTGTGCAGGCATTGGTCTAATATTTACTTTGTACGCAGATTTGCGATTTACAACTAATGAAGCCAAATTCACCACCGCTTTTGCGTCGAGAGGCTTAATTGCAGAACATGGCATTGCCTGGTTATTACCACGACTAATCGGAGAAGCTAAAGCTTTGGACCTTTTACTGTCCGCTAGAATTTTTAAAGGAGCTGAAGCTGAGAGTTTGGGGTTAGTTAATAAAAGCCTTCCTGTAGAGGAACTCGAAAATTTTGTTAACAATTACACGAAGCATATAGCTGAAAAAGTGTCGCCTAGATCAATAACAATTATGAAGAGACAAATAAGAGCCGGATATAGTCAGACATTTTCAAAGTCTTTGGAAATTGCTGATAAAGAAATGTTTCTAAGTTTTGAACAAGATGATTTCAAAGAGGGCGTTGAAAGTTTTGTGGAAAATCGTGCTCCCCGTTTTAGAGGAGTTGGGAAGTAGAATTCAATCAACCTTTCAAGAAATATTTCCTATTTTAAACGATACTGTTTTTCTGCAATTTAATTGAGAAAAATAATGTTACTAAAATTGTAAAAAATAAAATGCCAATCAATGGTAAAGGCGAAATAAAGTCAGCGATTATGTAACCTGTTGCATATGCTAAGATACCCCCAATCATTACCTGTATAGTTGCACCTAAGCCAGAAGCACTACCCGCTAATTTAGGATTTACGGAAACAATTCCTGCTGCAGCATTTGGAACTATTAAGCCTTGACCTAAGCCAACCAAGAACATTGGGATAAAAAAACTAAGTGGGCCAAAAGTAAAATTTAAATAAATAAGAGCTTGTAATGCCGGCCCTGTGAGCGCAACAAAACAACCCCAAAGCATAAACCTGTTTGGTTTTATTTTCATAGCATAGCGACCCGTAAGAAAATTTCCTAAGAAAAATCCAATCCCCAGAATAGCAAACAAGTACCCCTGAACAGATGGCGCTAACTGAAAATATTCCGCTGATATTACTGGTGCTCCGGTTAAAAAGCTAAAATAAGACCCCACTGAAAAGCCCATTACAAAAACATAGAACCAAAAATCTTTGTTTAAAAACAACTCTTTATAATCGTCACTCAATTTTGCCTTCGATATCTCATTTTTGTTGAGAGTTTCTTTCTGATCAAACCAAATCAGTAATAGAGAAATAATTCCCATCAAATACATTAATCTCAAACTATAGCGCCAATTTAGTTGTTCCTCCAAAATCCCACCTAAAGCAGGAGCTAACATCGGCATTATTGTCATAGCCATGGTTACATAGCCAATCATCGAAGCTGCGTGTTCCATTGGCACAATGTCTCTAATAACTGCGCGCCCTAAAACAAAGCCAGCTGCAACTCCAGCTTGAAGCATTCTAAAGAACAAAAATAAATAAAAATTTGTGGTTATTTCGCATATTAAAGTTGACGCGGTAAATAAAAGAAACGCCGCTATCATAGTTGGCTTTCTTCCAATCCTATCCGATACTGGGCCTATAATAAGTTGAAAAAAAGCAAGCGACAAAAAGTATCCCGAAATAAAGATTTGCATAGTTCCGTAATCTACATCAAAGTCTTTAGCCATACTCGGTAAACTTGGCAGGAATATGCTCATATTCATAGCCGATACCCCGGCTAGAATAGCTAGAGTAGAAATGTGGGGAGGAGAGCTACGATCCAAAAAATGGCTCTGGCTCATGTAAAGGTTCTTACCTGACAAATTTGTATGCTCGTTTTTTTTTATTAACCTTTATTTGAATTGATAGCTCTTGTAAAGAAGTTCATATTTTGAATTTTTTCACGCCAAATAGTAGAAAAAATATCTGCGTTACTGTTCTCTTTTAATGATAGCAATTCTTCTCGTTAGGTCTTTAAGTATAGCTGTTTTAGCAAAAGGTTTGATTGATTTCCATCTCCTGGCCTCATCACGCGTGCGACCGCAACCTCTACACCAGCCGGTTTTCCCAGAGAATTGGCAAATATCTATACATGTACTATTTTTGCGTTTCATGATTAATTGCTTTTTAGTAGATCAATTAAAGTGTTTTATACTTTTATTATCAGTTCAGCCATTGATCGTTTTCCTTTACGAGAATTATAGTTGGACTGTTGGTAGATAAAGCATTCTTAAATGCGTCCATAAATATCTCCACACTGTCAGCATAAACTGCTTGGCAGTGACAGGATTTTGCGAGCTGAATAAAATCAGGGTTGAGTCCATCTACTCCTACTCGATCAATTTTCATTAATCCCATATCATCTTGTATCTGTTTGTAACCTCCATTCTCCCATATGATAATTGGAAGAGATAAGTTTTGTTCTTTTGCAGTAAGGAGCTCTGGCATCGAAAACATAAATCCTCCGTCCCCAACTAAAACGGCTACGGGTATTGCAGGCAGTGCCATTTTTGCTCCTATCGCGTTAGGCAGGGCGTTACCAAGCGCACAAAATCCCACAGGATGAAACCACTTTCGTGATGAGGGAACATTAAAATCAAAAACACCCGTGTAAGACAACTGGCACGCATCAGTCGAAAATATTGTTTCTGAAGGGGCAATTTTCCGTAATACTGCTAATAGTTTCCTGTGTCTCTTCTCACTTATTGTTAGGTTTTTTTCTATCTGTCTTTTTATCTCAATAACCTCGTTCTTGACACTTTCTTGGTGTTCAAGAGAGACAGAGTTACTTAGTTTAGCGTTTAGCTTCTTGACTATTTCTTTGGCATCACCCACAAGTCCCACAGTTGCCTTGTAATTATCATCTATTTTTTTGTCATCTATATCTACTCTTACTATTTTTCCATTGATCGAGTATTTTCCAACATAGTTATCTGTTTCCGCCATTTCAGTGCCTATTGCGAGGATTAAATCAGCTTTTGATAGATATTCTCTAGCCTCAGCCCTAACCGTACCACCAGAAATCACAAGTGGATGGTTATCATTAATCACACCTTTCCCAGCTGTTGTGGTGATCACTACGGCTCCAAGATTATCCACCAATTTGCTGACTTCCTTTCCTGCGTAACTGGACCCTCCACCTAATATGCATACAATTTTTTTGCTTTCATTTATTAAACTTATCGCTTTCAATAACTCGTCTTCGCTAGCCTTGGGATAAGGAGGGACCTGGATGGGTACCCAATTGGTGTTAACTGGTTTTGCCTGAATATCAATTGGTATTGATATGTGAACGGGTCTAGGTCTTTTACTTCGAAAAATAGTAAAGGCTTGCTCTAATAAGATTGGTACATCATTAGGAGTTTTAACGGTTTCAGAAATAGCTGTAAGAGGTTCTGTAACCTTTTTTTGTTCTGTTATTTCATGTAAAACACCCTCTCCCTTTCCTAAACTTTCACTTTTAGGTTCTGCTGAAATCAAAAGCAAAGGCAGAGAGTCAGCATAGCATTGGCCTAATGCGGTGGATGCATTCGTTACGCCTGGGCCAGATATAACTAGTGCGACACCAACATCACCCGTAGCTCTCGCCCAACCTTCTGCCATAAATCCAGCCCCCTGCTCATTTCTAGCCTGAACATGCCGTATTTTATTTGGATCATCAGCTTTATTCGTTAAAGCACGGCAAAAATCTAGAGTATGCACACCGGGTATCCCAAAGATAGTTGTTACTCCGTACTTTGATAAAAGCTCAATAGTTGCTTCAGCGCAGTTCTTCGTCATAGACTATTTTGTCCCAAATTTGTATTAAAAACACAGTAGATTATATTCTCAAAATAATAAAATCTAAAAAATCAAAGCATCCATTATTTCGAATTTCGATGTGATGTATTCTTTAAAAAGGTTTAAATTAATAATCGTGAAAAAAATTGTTTGGGCATATATTTCGTTTCTTAACAGTATAGTTGGTATTGTTACTTATTTTTTTTTCGTTTCTATCACTTTTGGCCAAATAAAAGTTGTTGATGCTGATACAATTGTCTTTAACAAGGAAAAAATTCGCCTTTACGGAATAGATGCACCAGAAACAAATCAATATTGTTATGTAAATAGAAAAGCTTGGCCATGCGGCAAACATGCAACTAAATATTTAATAAATTTATTAAAAGACGTTTCTCCTTCCTCATTGATTTGCAAGATATCGTCCAAGGACCGTTATGGTAGATCGATAGGTGTATGCTATCTTGAAGATCAGAACATAAATAGAAATTTGGTAGAAAATGGCTGGGCTTTAGCGTACAGAGAATACTCTAAAGATTTTATTGACAATGAAAAATTAGCATCAAAAAAGAAAGTAGGCATTTGGCAAGGCGAATTTATAGAACCTTGGAATTGGCGGAGAGGAGTGCGCATTTACGAAGCTAAAAAGATTGTTTGTAAAATTAAAGGGAATATTTCATCCCGTGGCGAAAAAATTTATCACCTTCCGAACTCTAAAAATTACCTAAAAACAAAAATCTCATCTTCAAAGGGTGAAAGATGGTTTTGTTCTGAAAAAGAAGCTCAAGAAAATGGGTGGAGAAAACCAAATAGTTAAAGTAAACCCCAGAATATGTTAAATTTTACTGTTAGAAAAAGCAAAATTATCTAGAGTCATTGTTTAATTTTTATGGCTGTTTATTATAATAATTGGGACAATGAATGAACGAAAAATTTAAAAATCTAGATGCTTCATGTCACTGCGGCTCAATAAGACTGACCATCAATTTGGAGAAACCTCTTTCAGATATTGTAAGATGTAATTGCTCATTATGTAGTAAAAGTAAGGGGTTCGGGATGCTTTATACGCCTCAAGAAAATATAACTGTGGTTGAAGGCTTTGAGTCTGTTACAGAATATGTGTTTAACACTGCGGAGGCTCCACATTTTTTTTGTATAATATGCGGTACGCATACCCACCACAAAAGTAGGAATAACCCTGGTAATATTTGTGTAAATGTTGCTTGCATTGATGGTTTCAATGTCGCAGATTATAAGGGATCTATAAAAAACTTTGATGGAATAAATCACCCTAAGGATTCATAGAATAAATAAAGAGGTTTACATTTGAACAAGCATAATGCAATCAGAAATCAAACATGGGAATGCGATCTCAGAAGTGATACGTTTACCTCTCCTGATGAAGGTATGAGAACCGCGATGGCAACTGCTGTGGTTGGTGACGACGTGTACGGTGAAGATCCAACCGTGAACTTGTTAGAAAAGCGACTTGCATCACTTTTAGGAAAAGAAGAAGGCGTCTTTTTCCCTTCAGGAACCCAAAGCAATTTATCAGCTGTTATGGCTCATTGCGGTAGAGGCGAAGAAATAATTGTTGGAAAAAATTACCATGTATACTGGGACGAGGCGTCCGGGGCGTCGGTGCTAGCTGGAATATCGTTATGGCCGGTTGAAACGGAAAACGACGGATCCATTTCACCATCAACGGTTGAAGGGGCTATCAAAGAAGACGATCCCCATCATGCATCTAGTCGATTACTGTGCCTAGAAAATACCGTTGGTGGGAAAGCAATATCATTAAAAAAGATGCAAGATGTGTCTGAAACAGCAAGAAAAAACAACTTAAGCATTCATCTTGATGGTGCACGTTTTTTTAATGCGGTGACTGCATTGCGTTGCAAACCAGAGCAACTGGCAAGTTTTGCAGACAGTGTATCAATATGCTTGTCAAAAGGGCTTGGGACACCACTGGGTACTGTACTTGTTGGTTCATCAAAATTTATCCGAAAAGCAAGAAGAAATAGAAAAATTCTTGGCGGGTCAATGAGACAAGTTGGTGTTGTAGCCGCGGCAGGGCATTACGCTTTAGACAATAATATATCTAGGCTTGCTGAGGATCATAAACGAGCCGAATATTTCGCTAATGAGCTTCGAGAAATGAATATAGGGAATGTAGATAGCGGAACAAACATGGTATTTTTTACGCCTACGGACGGGCAAACCGAAAAGCTTCGATCGCACTTAGAAAAATATAGCGTCAAGATTGGTGACCAAAACCCGTCAATACGAATGGTCTTACATCGTGATATTTCAGATGAAAGCCTTGAGAAGGCTATCACGGGTTTTAAGACCTTCTATCAATAAAATACTCATCTTAAGTTTTATGGTAAGAAGAGGACAGAGAAACAGAATTCGGTGGGAAAATATCGAAAGCCCCTGTGTTAAAATATGCAAACTGGAGAATGGAGTTTGTATAGGATGCGGCAGAACTCAAGATGAGATCCGAGAATGGGTAATCATGACCAACAGTCAAAGAGAAGAAATCATGGAAAGGTTAAAGACAAATTCCTCAAATGAATAATTCTGACAAAGGAAGCCCATCTAATGAACTTATCTATAGCCTTTTAGAGCACTATCAGAACGGACGACTCAATGATGCAGAAAAGCTTGCTGTAGAAATTACTCGAGACTTTCCCAAGCATGAATTTGCGTGGAAAGTTTTGGGGGTAATATTTGAAGCAACAGGTCGAAAGTCTGGAGCCTTGAATGCAAATAAAACAGCAGTTAAATTATCTCCTCAAGATCCGGAAGCCCACAACAACTTAGGTAATACACTCAAAGAACTGGGAAGATTGGACCAAGCTGAAGCAAGCTATAATCAAGCACTAGTGTTAAAACCTGACTATGCTGAAGCCCACTGCAACTTGGGTATCATACTTCATCACTATGGGAAATTGGACAAAGCTGAATCCAGCTATAGACAAGCGATAGCATTGAAACCTGAATTCCCTGAAGCCTACAGCAACTTAGGCATCACACTACAAGAGGCAGGTAAATTAAAAGAGGCTGACGCTAGCTATAACAAGGCAATAGAATTAAGTCCGGACTATGCTGAAGCCCACAGCAACTTGGGCAATATGCTGAAAGAATTAGGGCGTTTGGAGGAGGCTGAAGCAAGCTATAACCAGGCGATAGCTTTGGAACCTAACTTAGCTGAAGCTCATAACAATTTGGGCACCACACTACAAGAATTGGGTAGATTAGAAGAAGCTAAAGAAAGGTGGGAACAATCGCTTTTATTGAAACCTAACTTTTTTGATGGAGTACGAAATTTAGTAAAACTACCAGTGGGACAATTAGAGGCCGATGCAATAAATTTGTGTGAAAAAGCATTAGCTTCTATGGATAGTTCTCAAGAAAATCAAATAAAATACCTCTTCGCTCAAGGAAACTTGTTCAAGCACCAGGGACTTATCGAGCGATCGTTTAAGGTATTCTGTAAAGCTAATAAATTACAATTAGAAATTAGTAAAAATGAGATGACTGTTGACTCTAAGAAAAATATTGCCAGTTTAAAAAGAATAGACAGTTGGGTGCCAAGCCTTCCAAAGTTTTCGGAAAAAATATTAGCGAAATTATTCATAATGGGTCCATCAAGATCTGGAAAGTCTCTGCTAGAACATATTCTTGCAGAAAGTTCACAGGTTAAAACACTGCGTGAGATAATTAAACATGATGAGCTTTTAAAGAACGAGGGCTTCAAGAAATCTGCAAGTGAATTATTGTTTGAAAAAATTTTTTCCCAAAGTGAAGGTAACCTTTTTGATGAGGGGTATAAGATAATAACCTCAACCAATCCAGGGAGCATGTTTTATTCTGATTATCTGCTAGATATGTTACCGAGTGCCTATTTCATACTTGTTAAAAGAGATCCTCGGGATATCTCACCAGAAATATTTACTTCAGAGTACAACAAGGAAAACTTTTACTCATATGATGTAAACGAAATAAAAAAATATTTGGATGTTTATTATCAGCTCTTTGAAACTTTAGTATTAACGGTCCCCGATAGATGCCTTTCGGTATCTTTTAAGGATATTGTTCAATCTCCGGAAGATGTAGTTGCCCGCATTAGTAGGCTTATAGGTATTGGTCTTAGGGTTGGTGATTTTACGCAAAATCTTGCTAACTTTGAATATGAAAGTTTATTTAGAGACCACTATGCTGCCTTGAGCAACTGACCCAAATATTAGGCATGCAGTATATCTGCTATGCCACAAAATAAATTGTATTGCTTTTGAATGGGAATAATGCCTAAATTATCCCTTGCTCCTTTTGGAAAACCTTGAGAGTTTCATTTAGTCTAGATAAAAAATCGTCGCACTGATCTGTAGTTGAAATGAGCGGAGGTGCTATCATTAACCACTCCCCATTTTCACCTTTTGCCGTTTTTCGAGTATAGAGAAGAATTCCATTTTTTATTCCAAGCTCGCTTATTCGATAAATAGCCCTTTGATCCATATTGAACATAGATTTAGTGCTTACATCTTGAACTATCTCCACTGCGAGAAGCAGTCCTTTTCCTCTTACATCACCAATAATTGATAGTTTTGACGCTAGACGCTCTAAACCTTTTTTTAAATAATCTCCAACAATTCGGGCATTTTCAATAAGATTATTTTCGATAACCTCATTAAGCACGGCATTTGCTATTGCGCATGACAGAGGGTTTGAGGCATAAGTGTGTCCATGCAAAAACCCACCAGAGGAAACTACCGGCTCAACTATCTTATTGGGAGCCAATAAAGCGCCTAATGGTGAATATCCGGCACATAAGCCTTTTGCTAAGATGACTAAGTCTGGATCGGATCCCTCCCAATGATCGGCAGCAAGAAATTTTCCTGTTCGACCAGCCCCGCTCATAACCTCATCGTAAATCAAGAGCACCCCATGCCGGTCACAAATTTCTCTAACTTGTTTGTAGTAAAAGTCAGGTGCCACCAATGCACCAGTAGAAAGTCCCCCAACGGGCTCCATTATAAAAGCTAATACTTCTTCCGGATCTTCATCAATTATAGTTCTTTCAAGCTCATCTAAACAAAATCTAGCATAGGATGACGTATCAAAATTATCTGGCACTCTGTAAGAAAGGGGAGCCGGCACTTTGATCGATACTTTTGTCAAACTTTGAAAGTTATCCTTCATCTCAGAGTCATCAGATGCTGAAAAAGCTCCCATTGTTGATCCGTGATAACTAGGCGCTCGGGCTATTATTTTATGCTTCTTAGTTTCTCCACAAGCAAGTGCATATTGTCTTGAAAGCTTAAATGATGCCTCGATTGCCTCAGAGCCTCCTGATACAAAAAATGCTTGATCATACTTATTGCCCGTTAAATTTACTAAGCTCTTCGCTAATTCTCTATTGGGTCTATTTTCAAAAAATGCATGGCTTGCGAAGCATACTTTTCCGGATTGATTTTTAATAGCTTCCAATACTTTTGGGTTTGCATGCCCAATATTGCAGGTAATAGGACCTGACGAGGCATCAAAGTACTTTTTTCCCTCTTCATCATATAGATAAACTCCCTCACCCCTTTCAACTACAGGCATGTTTTTGTTGCCAATATAAAAGGTTTGTATCGGGCCTCCCCTTTCAAGTCTCATAAAAAGCCACCACTTGTAAAACCAATTTTTAAAGGCTAACTTTTAAATAAGATGAAGTCATTAAAATTATTTCGATAGAAAGACAGATGTAAATGGTTTACCCAAATATGGACCCCTCGCTGAATAACTTTGTTGAAACAATGGCACCGAAAAAGAATAACATGCCATATAATTACGCTCCTCAAGCCTTCAGAGAGTCAATGAAAAGCAAAGTAGCTATGACTACTCTCAATAGGCCTACAACATTGGATGTTCGAGAACATTTATTTAACACGAAAAACGGCACAGTAAATTCCAGGATCTACCGACGGAAGGGCGACAATACACGACTTCCTTGTTTAATATACATGCATGGAGGAGGTTGGATCATTGGAAATCTTGACTCTCATGATGGCGTATGTGTCGACATAGCTTTAGGTGGAGACTGCCAAGTAATTTCTCTTGATTATGGCTTGTCTCCAGAAAATAAGTTTCCAACAGCGTTATATCAATGCCATGAGATCTTTAATGAAGTTTTCGAAAATGCTGATACTTTTAATATTGATAAAAATCGACTCTCGATAGGAGGTGACTCCGCAGGCGGAAATCTAGCCCTATCGACTAATCTCCTTCTTATAAAAAATGGTGGCCCTCTCCCTTTATATCAATTTCTAATCTATCCATGTGTAGACAAAGATTTTAATAGTTACTCTTACTTGAAGCATTCAGAAGCGCCTTTTCTTACAAAAAAAATGATGCTTTGGTTTTTTGATACATATCTGAACGGACCTGACGACTATTTAAATCCATTGGCATTTCCAATTTTAGATAAAAGTTTTTCTGGAATGCCAAAAACGGTAATATTAAATGCAGAATTAGATCCCTTAGCTACAGAAGGTAAAAAACTAGCTAAAAAGCTTATAGATGATGGAGTACCTGTATTTCATAAGGAGGCGCAATCACTAATTCATGGATTCATTAGATGTCGTGACCAAAGCCCTTTAGGAAATAGAATTTTTAAAGAGATAGTTAAACTTTTGAAGTCTTTTCATTGAATTAAAAGTTTTCCTTTTGAACTAAGAAGAATTGGTTTACCATTTTTTTAATTTTAACAAGGGGGATTTTGACATGGATCAAAATATACGAGCGTCTCTACAGATAAGTGCTTTTTACATGTTTGCATTTGTCGTATTTATAACAGCAATAAGTCAATCAGTTACGTTAATGGCCATAGTTTTTGGCGATCTTTCAGGGAAAGAAAATGTGGTTGCGGCATCGGTTGTATTGATGGCCTTCATTGGCTCATTTGGTATTATAAGACAAATGAGTACTATTAAGCTGCTAGTTGATGAGATGGATGATAAGACTTCAAAAACGAATTATGGTAAAGAGGTAAAAGCTATTCCACTTAATATATTAAAATTTGTTTTTGCTGGGGTTTTTGTAATAATCGCGATTTTCCAGCTGGTAGCGATTTACTAAATTTTAGCTCATATATAACAGAGGGGTCTTATTAATATCCCTCTGTTTTTCTAATCATTGACTCTGCTACTATCCACATTCAAAATAGATGAAAATGATGGTGGTTCTTTTGTCCGTTTCCAAGTTAAACCTTTCATACAAGTCAATAAAAGTCTCTACATACAAGGTAAAAAATGAGATTTGAGGGGATCTATACACCTTTAATAGCCCCTTTTAATAGTGACTTTACACTCAACTCAGTAGCTATGGCTTCAGCAATTGACTTATTAGTGGATACAGGTGTTCACGGAATAATAGTAGCTGGTACTACAGGTGAATATTACGCCATGAGTATGAAAGAGCGTGTATTCTTAATGAATAGAGTAAAAGAATTACTTAATGATCGTTTACCTATGATAGTTGGAACGGGAGCTATTCGGACAGAGGACAGCATCGAATATGCAAAGCAAGCAAGAATTGCCGGAGCTGATGCAATTATGATTGCTACACCACCTTATGCTTATCCAACTGGACGAGAGATTGCACTGCATGCCTTAGCAATCGATAGGGCAGCAAATTTACCTGTAATTCTATATAATTATCCAGGGCGAATGAGCGTTAATATGGATGAAGAGACACTTGATCGATTAGGTCGCTCAAAAAACTTTTGTGCAATAAAAGAAAGTTCAGGAGATCCAAACCGATTACATATGTTAGCACGAGATTATCCTCACATATCTTTAAGCTGTGGAATGGATGATCAGGCATTAGAATTTTTTGCATGGGGTGCTAAAAGCTGGGTATGTGCTGGTTCCAATTTTGCACCTGAAGCACATTTAGCTCTTTATAAAACATGTGTGCTACAAGGGGATTTCACCAAAGGTAGAGCTGTAATGTCAGCCATGCTTCCTCTGATGCGGGTGCTAGAGCAGGGAGGAAAATTTGTACAATGCATTAAGTATGGGCTGAATTTAAGAGGGATTGATGCCGGACCTCCTCGGAAGCCTTTACAGCCCCTAAATAAAGATGAAAAACGTATTTTCGAACAAGTAGTAAATACAATGAATATTACGATTGATAGAATAATGGGGAGATAGTTATGAGTAAGCTTTTGACAAATGAAGAATATACAAGTCTTGGAGCATCATTAGATTTTCCACAAAGCCCATTTATTGATGGGAAGTATCACAAAGGTTCAGGAGAACTAATGACCACAATAAACCCCTCCACGGGCATGGAAATAACAAGTATAACTACCGCTGGCGATGAAGATGTGGATCTTGCAGTTGAAAAAGCAAGGGAGGCATTTGATCAAGGTCGTTGGTGTCGCCTCCACCCGTCTGAAAGAAAAGATATACTAATAAAGTTATGCAAGTTGTTAACGCGAAATCAAAAAGAACTGGCCGTGATGGAGAGCCTAGACAGTGGGAAACCAATACGAGACTGCGTTCAAATCGATTTGCCAGAAACAATCCATACTATTAAGTGGCATGCTGAGCTAATTGACAAAATCTATGACCAAACTGCTCCAAGTGGTGACGAAGCATTATCTATTATAATGAGAGAGCCAATAGGTGTAGTTGCAGCAATTCTTCCATGGAATTTTCCATTGTTGATGCTTGCCTGGAAAATAGGCCCTGCTCTTGCCTCTGGTTGCTCGGTTATTGTAAAGCCTGCCGAGCAAACCTCTCTTACTGCTCTTAGAGTTGCTGAGCTAGCTGCTGAGGCAGGAATTCCTCGAGGAGTTTTACAGGTGCTACCAGGTTCTGGGCCGATAGTTGGCGAAAAACTTGGGCGTCACATGGCTGTTGATATGGTCAGTTTTACGGGATCAACAGAAACAGGACGGCTTTTTTTAAAATACTCCTCAGAAAGTAATTTAAAGAAAACTGTTTTAGAATGTGGTGGCAAAAACCCAGCCGTTGTCTTTAATGATGCAGAAAACCTCGACCTTGTAGCAGAGCATATAGTCAATGGAGCTTTTTGGAATATGGGTGAAAACTGTAGTGCTATCTCTAGACTGATCGTTCATAAAGATATCAAATCGGAATTACTTAAGAAAATAGTTGATCGATTAAGAGATTGGAAAACTGGTGACCCTCTAGACCCACAAAATCACTTAGGAGCACTAATTGATAAAGAGCATTGCAAAAAAGTTTCTAGCTATCTAGGTGAGGGAGCAGTTATTGGGGGAAAGATGGACGGCAGCTTTGTTGCACCTACAATTTATGAAACATCGACAGATGATAAAAAAGTAAGAGATGAAATATTTGGGCCAATTCTAAGTGTTCTAGAGGTACAAACAAATGAAGAGGCAATATCAATAGCAAATAAAACAGAATATGGATTAACCGCATCTATTTTTAGCGCTAATACAAGAAATGCCCTGAGAGGAGCACGAGAACTTAGGGCTGGCACTGTCACAGTAAATAGCTATGGCGAAGGCGATATTACAACCCCTTTTGGGGGATATAAACAATCTGGATTTGGTGGAAGGGATAATGGTGTTCATGCCCATGAACAATACTGTGAAGTGAAAACGATATGGATCGATCTTACCGACCCAGCATCGCAGGATAAGATCGAATGACGGTGCAAGCTGTAGGAACAATACGAAAGGGGCGTAGCTCTAGACGGCTAAAGAGCCAGACAAGAAGTTTTACAATGCTGCCAGCATTACAGCACAGCCTTCCGCTCACAGAACCATTAAATCGAGATCAAATCAAACGAATTGATAACGCCTCTATGGATATTTTGGAAAATACTGGCATTCATTTTCGAGATAAAATTGCTCTTCAAGATTGGAGATCCATTGGGGCAAAGATTGTTGGAGAAACTGTTTTTCTGGATAGATTCCTCGTGAAAGATCTTATTAAATCTATACCAGAGACATTTACATATCATGCAAGAAACCCAAAAAATAATCTTGATTTTGGAAAAAGCTACTGCATGTTTGTACCGATGACGGGAGCTCCATACCTAAGAGACCTAGAAGACAAACGTCGTAATCCAACCTTAGAAGATTTAGCCAATTTTCATAAATTATCACACATGCTTCCCTCTATGCACTCAAGTGCACATCATATCGTAGAGCCCTACGATCATCCTATAAGCCAACGTCATTTACGTATCACATACTCATCCATGAGATACTCCGACAAAACATTTATGGGGATGACAACAAGCCCCAAAAATGCAGAAGATGTGATTAAAATGTGCGATATTTTGTTTGGCCCTGGTTTTATTGACAGTCATCCAGTAGTTACAGGTAACTGCAACGGAAACTCTCCTTTAGTTTGGGATGAAACGATGCTTGGCGCAATGAGAGCTTTTTGCAAAAGAAACCAACCTGTATTATGCTCTCCTTTCGTTTTAGGAGGAGCAAACACCCCGGCATCGGTAGCTCCAACAGTTGCACAACTTAATGCTGAGGCGTTATCGGCTCTGGCGTATACACAAGTTATTCAAAAGGGTGCACCTGCAATTTATGGTCATTATCTTTCTACAGTATCAATGAAGTCAGGAGCTCCGATGGCAGGAACACCCGAGATCAGTTTAATGAATTTTATGATTGGTCAACTGGCGCGTTATTATAAAGTACCGTGGAGAACATCAAATACATTAGGAGGCGCAAAGACTTTTGATGCGCAAGCAGGTTATGAGAGTGCAACAACACTGATGGCTGTCATGATGTCTGGTGCAAATTATATTTGGCATTCAGCTGGATGGAATGAGGCTGGTATGCACTGTAGTACAGCTAAGTTTATAGTTGATGCAGAGCAATGCGCGATGGCATATCGAATGGCTCAAGGCATTAATTGGGACGACTTTGATGAGGGCCTAAAAGCAGTCAATGACATTGGACCCGGCGGTCACTATCTCGGTCATCCCCACACGCTAGAAAACTTTCAACGAGCTTTCTTTATGCCTGAGCTTTTTGATAATAACTCTATTGAGCAATGGCAAGCCGAAGGCTCAACAGAGATTACTGAAAGAGCGCTTAAGCACGCAAAATCTCTTTTGGCAGATTATGAAGAACCAAAAATGAATGAAGCAATCAATGATGAGTTATTGGAATTTATTGCTCTGAGAGAGTCGCAAATTCCCGCCACTGACTCCCTTAATCAGGAGTTTTAATAAAAATGAGATTTCAAGGGAAAAAAGCTCTTGTAACAGGTGCTGCTGGTGGAATCGGCGAATCGGTTGTAGAAAAATTAAGGGCCGAAGGAGCATCAGTTGCAATAACAGATATAAATGTTAGTAATTTTGAAGCGGAAGCTCACTTCCCAGGCGACCTTTCTGTTGCTCAATTTTGTGACGAATTGCCTAGTAAAGCAACAGATGCTTTGGGGGGGCTAGATATTCTGATAAACAATGCAGGCATCATTCGAAGAGGAAAAATTACTGAAGCTACAGATGACGACTTTAAATCAACCATGGCCGTAAACATAGAAGCTCCGTTTAGGTTATGTCGATCTACAATCCCAATTATGGAAAAAAATGGAGGTGGATCAATTGTAAATACAGCTAGCTGCTGGGGTTTAAGTCCTGGTCCTGATCATCCGATTTACATAATGTCAAAAGCCGCTTTAGCTTCATTTACACAGTGTTTAGGTCGTGATCACGCACATCAAAACATACGGGTAAATGCTGTTTG
The DNA here is from genome assembly GCA_902537215.1 of uncultured Alphaproteobacteria bacterium. Lineage (GTDB taxonomy): Bacteria > Pseudomonadota > Alphaproteobacteria > Rhodobacterales > Rhodobacteraceae > CACIJG01. The sequence continues at coordinate 40,192 of CACBAM010000002.1, read as the reverse complement.
TCCAAATGAGGTAAATACACCTATGATACGCACTGGTTTTTCTATTCGTGGTCTTGATCCAGAGAGGGCTATAAAAGAACTTAATGAGACCGTTCCCCTAGGCCGCATAGCTGAACCTGATGATATTTCAGATGTAATTTTGTTTTTAGCCTCTGATGCAGCCCGATACATGTGTGGATCTCTTGTCGAAGTAAACGGAGGAAAACCCGTATCATGAGAGAACTGGAAGGAAAGATTGCTTTAGTTACTGGGGCATCACGCGGAATCGGGCTTAGCACAGCAAAGCTCTTAACCGAAAAAGGTGCTAAGGTTTATACAGCGCAAAGAAGTAAAGGGGAACATTTTTGGCTTGAGGCTAACTTTAATGACTTGAAAATGCCAAAAAAAATTATGTCTCAGATACGAGACTTAGAAGGACACCTTGATATTTTAGTAAATAATGCAGGCATTATGCGTGAGGGGAATGCTGAAGAAACAACTGAAACTGATTGGTTTGAGCAACTTCAAATTAATTTAACGATTCCCTTTCTTCTTATAAAATATGCTCTTCCAATGTTAAAGGTAAGAAGGGGCTCCATTATTAATGTAGGATCTATAGAAGGTTTAGGAAGCAATCCTCGCCATCCTGCTTATTGTGCTTCTAAGGGGGGACTTCATGCATTAACGCGGGCGGTCGCAGTTGACCATGGACCTGAAGGCGTACGCTGTAATGCTGTTGCTCCTGGCTGGATTAATACTGAGTTGAATGAGAAGTTCATAAAATCTTTATCAGATCCCAAAGTTTTTAAAAATAAAATTGGTGAAATTCATCCCTTGAAGCGAAGTGGAGAACCTCTTGAAGTGGCTGAATTAATTGTTTGGCTTGCATCTGAGAAGGCATCTTTTTTAACTGGTCAAGTCCTAACTGTTGACGGGGGTAGAACCGCAAAATTGAGTTTACCTTAAAATGATAAGTGTTTCCCAAAACCCTGGCCCTTCTGCTTGGAACGAATTACTTCCCAATAGGAAAACACTTCCTAGCCTCTTAGGCAACTTAACATCTGATTGGCTTATTGTAGGAGCAGGCTTTGCTGGGTTATCAGCAGCAAGAAGGGTTCAAAAAGAAGCGCCAAATGACCGTATTGTCATACTAGATGCTCAAGGACTTGCCTCAGGACCAGCAGGAAGAAATTCTGGCTTTATGATCGATTTACCGCATGATTTGGCGAGCGATGATTACGGAGGACAAATAGAAAATGATCGTAAAACTATAAGGCAAAATCGGTCTGCTATAAACTTTGCAAAAGAGACTGTTGAGGCTTTGGGGCTACCTACGGAATGTTTTAAAGAAATTGGGAAAATAAATGGTGCAGCAACCACCAAAGGCATACGTCATAATAATGATTATGCAAAGCATCTTTCAAAACTTGGCGAAAATTATGAGTACCTAGATGCAAATTCGATGAAAAATATTACCGGAACAAATTATTATAAAGGGGGACTATTTACACCAGGAACTGTAATGATACAACCAGCTCTATATATCAGGGCTTTGGGAGAAAAAATCCTCTCCAATAGAGTTCGATTATATGAAAGTTCACCTGTTGAAGAACTAAATAAAATTGGCTCTGATTGGCAAGCAAAAACACCTAAAGGTCTTGTTACCGCCTCTAAAGTAATTCTTGCGGTTAACGGAAACATAGAGAACTTTGGTTATTTCCACAACTCACTTCTTCATATCTACACTTATGGCTCCATCACACAAAAACTTACGCCCGACCAAATTAAAACCCTTGGAGGCAAAAAAGAGTGGGGGATAACTCCAGCAGACCCTTTAGGCACCACGGTAAGACGTATATCTGGGATTGGAGGGGATAGAATTGTAATTCGTAATCGCTTCACTTATAACCCAAACATGAGCCCTAACAAATCGATACTTGATAATGTGTTGAGAAGTCATGTCAAAAGCTTTTCGGACCGTTTTCCCATGCTAAAGGATATAAAACTCAGCCAAACATGGGGTGGGCACTTAACCCTTTCAAGAAATAATGTAGCAGCTTTTGGCGAACTAAAACCTGGTCTTTTTTCTGCCTGTTGTCAAAATGGGTTAGGTACTGTCAAGGGGACACTTCATGGGTTAGCTGCTGCTGACTTGGCTATGGGAAAAAAAACAGCCCTAGTTGAACAATTGTTGAATAACCCTAAGCCAAAAAAGCTGCCGTTTAAACCTTTGACGAAAATCGCGGTATCCTCCCGGATAAAGTTGGGGGAATTGCTGGCAGGGAAAGAACTTTAGAAATTAAGAGAATAGATGAGAGGAAGAATAAATGAATGTCGATCAAACTTTAGTGAATATGCCACCCATTGGTTTTGGAACTTATTTAATCCCAAATGAGGAGGCACAAAAAACTATAAATACAGTACTCAAAATTGGATATAGGCATATTGATACTGCTGAGGTTTACAGAAATGAAGTGGGTATTGGGTTAGGTCTTAAAGACATATTCACTCAACTTTCTCTTCAAAGAGATGACGTTTTCATTACCAGTAAGGTTTTTCCTGGAAATCCAAGTTGGGGCAGAGAGGCAAAAAATTATAAGATGTGTATTGAGGCTTGTGACAGCAGTCTTAAAAGGCTCAATCTTGACTATCTTGACTGTTATCTAATTCATGCACCTTTCTGTAAGGACTTAAGACTAGAACAATGGAAAGCATTATGTGATCTCAAAAAGGAAGGGAAAACGAGAACTATAGGTGTCTCAAACTATAGTCAGTTACATATTCAGGAGATAATTAATGAAGGACTAGACGTTCCTGAATATAATCAGATAGAATTACACCCTTGGTGCCAGAAGAAAGAATTAGTTTCTTTTTTGAAAGAGAAAGATATAAGGGTAGTAGCCTACAGCTCATTAGTTCCCCTTGAGGGATGGAGGGCAAAGCCCAATCAAGATAGTGCAAAATCTCAAAGCATGAAAAAGGATGGGGCTGATAATTCTTCTGCATTTAAGAGAATGTCAAAAAAGTATGGCGTGTCTGAGGCACAGATATTGCTCAAGTGGGGACTTCAAATGGGCTTTGTGATTTTACCGAAATCTTCGGATAAAAACAGAATAAGAGAAAACTTTGATCTTTCCTTCCAAATTGATGATACCGATATGAAAGAAATAAGCACTATGGATAGAGGCGACGGTATTGCTTGGCCCAATGGTGATCCCTGTAACTCTGAATAAAGGTAAATTCATTAATTTTACTTGCGTTTTTTCATTTTAAGTGTAAATCCGTTCCACGAGCAGGAACTTTTATCAAAAAACTGGAAAGCATATGGAATTACGAAACATTGCGATCATCGCACACGTTGATCATGGGAAAACGACATTAGTAGACGAGTTACTGAAGCAATCTGGAGCTTTTAGAGAGAATGAAGCGACAGTTGAACGCGCTTTGGATAGTAACGATCTTGAACGTGAAAGAGGTATCACAATATTAGCAAAAGCGACTTCAGTTGTTTGGAACGATATTCGATTTAATATAGTTGATACGCCAGGACATGCGGATTTTGGAGGCGAAGTTGAGCGTATACTCTCAATGGTAGACGGAGTAGTGCTGTTAGTTGACGCAGCAGAGGGTCCAATGCCTCAGACAAAATTTGTTACTTCGAAAGCTCTTTCACTTGGGCTCAAACCTATAGTTGTATTAAACAAAGTTGATAAGCAAGATGCCGAGCCAGATAGAGCGCTAGATGAGGTTTTCGACCTTTTTGCTAATTTAGGTGCAAATGACGATCAATTGGATTTTCCCATTTTATATGCATCCGGACGTTCCGGTTGGGCGGACGAAAGCTTAGAAGGGCCAAGAAAAAATCTTGATAGCCTTTTTAAATTAATTTCCACACATGTTGCTCAACCAAGTCAAATTGTGAAACGTGACGAACCATTTAAGATGCTGGCCACAACACTAGGTGGGGATAGTTTTCTCGGAAGAGTTCTTACTGGACGAATTGAGTCAGGTACGCTCAAAACAGGGCAAAATTTGAAAGCTATAAGCATCAATAATGAGCTCATAGAAAATTTTCGTGTAAATAAAATTTTGGCATTTAGAGGATTAAAACAGCAAGCAATAGATACCGCTGAAGCAGGAGATATAGTATCCCTAGCTGGAATGAGCAAGGCAACTGTTGCAGATACAATAGCAGACCAATCAGTTGAAGACCCAATTCCAGCGCAACCAATAGATCCTCCAACTATTACAGTCACATTTGGAATTAATGACAGCCCCTTAGCGGGTAGAGACGGCAAAAAAGTTCAGAGCAGAGTAATTAGAGACCGTTTGCTAAAAGAGTGCGAAAGTAACGTCGCAATCAAGATGGTGGACACACCAGGCGGTGAAGCCTTTGATGTCTCGGGAAGAGGTGAATTACAAATGGGTGTTTTGATTGAAAATATGAGGAGAGAGGGATTTGAGCTCTCTATTTCAAGACCACGCGTTATTTATAAGGACGTGGATGGTGTTAAAAATGAACCCATAGAGGAAGTTACTATTGACGTCGATGAAGAATTCTCTGGTGCTGTGATAGAAAAATTATCATCTAGGAAAGGAGAAATGGTTGACTTGAAGTCTTCAGGCTCCGGAAAAACAAGAATTATTGCATTTGTCCCATCGCGCGGATTAATTGGATATCACAGTGAATTTATGACTGATACAAGGGGAACAGGAATATTAAACCGTGTGTTCCACTCTTGGAGCCCGCACAAAGGCTCAATTGCAGGGCGCCGCCAGGGTGTTTTAATCTCCATGGAAAACGGAAGCTCAGTTGCTTATGCTATTTTTAACCTTGAAGAAAGAGGAAAGTTTTTTATTGGTTCCGGAGAAGAAGTTTATGAAGGGATGATTATTGGTGAACATAACAGAGACAATGATCTAGAAGTCAACCCTCTTAAAGGCAAAAAATTAACCAATATTAGAGCCTCTGGTAATGACGAAGCAGTACGATTGACACCTCCGACAAAGCTTAGTCTCGAGCAAGCAATCGCTTATATCGATGATGACGAGCTAGTTGAAGTTACACCTAATCATATTCGCTTGAGAAAACGAATACTCACCTCAGTTGAAAGAAAAAGAAGTCAAAAAATCGCAAGCTAATAAGTTGTAAATGTTCATTAATTAGACCACGTAACACTCGCTTTTTAAATAGTTTATATATTGTTGTCTTGAGAAAGATAACTTACACTATGAATATAAATGTAAGAGGAGTAAACGATGCCCAAAGGTTATTTTATAAGCGCACATAGAAGTACCGCCGATCCCGAGAAAAGAGCTGCGTATCTCAAATTGGCTGGGCCTGCTATCGAAAAATATAATGGGAAAATACTAGCGAGTACGAATAAAATCAAAGTTTTTGAAGATGGGAAAGTAGAACAAACCGTTTTAATAGAGTTTGAATCATTTGAAAAAGCTGCGGAATGTATTGATAGCAAAGAATACCAAGACGCTTTATCAGCTCTTGATGGAGGTGCTAACAGAGATTGTAGAGTATTCGAGGGACTATAAAATGTACCCAGGAAAACTAGCTAAAAAGTATGAAGATCGACCAGCCTTTATAATGGCTTCAACGGGAGAAATCGTCACGTATAAAGAATTCGAGGCGCGATCAAACCAACTTGCCCATTTTTTTAGAGAAGAGGGCTTAAAAAAAGGAGACCACTACTCGGTTTTTATGGAAAATAATAACAGGTATCTTGAGTCAAATTCAGCAGGTGAGAGAGCTGGGTTAATTTATACATGTATTAATTCTTATCTTAAAGACGAAGAGTTGGCTTACATATTGGTGAACTCCGACGCCAAAATTCTAATTACATCGATATCAAAATTAGACATTGTTGAAACAGCGATCAAACAGTGCACTATATTGAAAAAAATACTTGTTGTTGGGGCAGAGGGAGAAAAGTTACCGGATGGCATGTATGATTTTGTGACAGCCATCTCTCGATTTCCCACATCTCCAATTCCAGACGAAAGCCTTGGCGCAGCTATGCTTTATTCCTCAGGCACAACCGGACGACCAAAAGGTATTTTGCGCCCGTTGCCCGATCAAAAACCTGATGAACCACTTCCTATAATGGGTTTTTTGTCTAATTTATGGAATTACAGTGAGGATATGATTTATCTCTCCCCTGCCCCACTATACCACTCAGCGCCTCAAGCTGCGAACAGCCTAGCAATAAGAAAGGGCGCAACAACTGTAATAATGGAAAAGTTTGAGCCGCTTGAATATTTAAGTTTAATAGAAAAATACTCAATAACACATTCACAGTTAGTGCCAACAATGTTTAGCAGAATGCTTAAGCTCAGTAATGAAGAAAAAAACAGATTTGATCTTTCCTCACTAAAATATGCACTTCATGCAGCTGCTCCTTGCCCAGAACAAGTAAAACGACAAATGATTGAGTGGTGGGGACCAATTATTTGTGAGTATTATGGAGCTACAGAGGCCTTTGGTTTTGCTTATTGTGATACTGAGGAATGGTTAGAGCACCCCGGAACAGTAGGAAAAATAATGATCGGGGAGCTAACAGTAATGGACGACGAAATGAAGGAAATGCCAGTGGGCGAACCTGGTACTCTTTGGTTTAAACCTGCTTCCGAATTTAACTATCACAAGGAGCCTGAAAAAACTGCAGAAGCCTATTCTGCAGATAAAAGCCTAACAACAGTGGGCGATGTTGGTTATTTAGACGAAGATGGATTTCTTTATTTAACAGACAGAAAAGCATTTATGATTATATCTGGAGGTGTTAATATTTATCCTCAAGAGTGTGAAGACCTCCTTATATCTCACCCAAAAGTTTTTGATGCTGCTGTTTTTGGAGTTCCAAATCAAGATTTGGGAGAAGAAGTAAAAGCAGTTGTTCAACCTGTTGAGAACTCTACGCCCAAAGAGGATCTAGAGGGAGAATTATTAGAATATTTACATGCTAACCTATCAAGGCAAAAGGTTCCTCGTTCCATTGACTTTGTCACAGAACTTCCAAGACTTCCAACGGGCAAGTTATATAAAAGGGTATTGAGGGATAAATACTGGGGCGAAGGTAAAAGCCGGATAATTCAAGAATAGTAATTATTAGGAGAATTTAATATGTATCCAGGGGAACTGGGAAAGAAGTATGCTGATCGTCCTGCTTTTATTATGGCATCGACTGGAAAAGAAGTCACATATGCAGAATTTGAGGGTCGAGCAAATCAACTTGCCCACTACCTGCGATCAATTAATCTGAAATTCAAGGATCATTATGCAATCTTTATGGAAAATAATGACAGGTTTTTAGAAGCAACCTCTGCTGGTGAACGTGCAGGATTATACTACACATGCATAAACTCTTATTTAACCGCAAGTGAGGTCTCCTATATACTAAACAACTCAGAATCCCAGGTATTGATAACATCTTCGAAAATGCTTCCAACAGTGATTGAAGCGGAAGACTCTTGTCCCGGTCTTAAGAAGATTCTTGTCGTCGGGGCAGAAAAGCAATCTTTATCCAAAAAAATATTAGATTATGAAGAGACTATTTCGAATTTTCCGACCCATCCAATAGATGATGAATGTCTGGGAACTTCAATGCTATATTCTTCGGGAACAACTGGACGTCCAAAAGGTATATTAAGACCACTACCATTTCAAAAACCAGATGAACGGTTACCCGTATTCAATTTTCTTATGAAATTATGGTCTTTTGACCAAGATAATGTCATATATCTTTCACCAGCACCTTTGTATCACTCCGCACCTTTAGCCGCTGCTAGTTTTGCAATAAGTACCGGCGCAACGACTATAATAATGGAACAATTTGATCCATTAGAATTCCTTAGGCTCGTTGAAAAGTATAAAGTTACCCATTCCCAACTAGTTCCAACTATGTTTTCCAGAATGTTAAAACTATCAGAAAAAGAAAAGGGTATGTATGACCTATCGTCCCATAAATATGCCATTCATGGCGCTGCGCCCTGCCCTGAGAAAGTTAAGTATCAAATGATAGATTGGTGGGGGCCAATCATATATGAGTACTATGGGGCTACAGAGGCTTTTGGCTTTGCATATTGTAATAGCGAAGAGTGGCTTGAACACCCAGGCACCGTAGGAAAGATTGTTTCCGGTGAGTTGGCAGTTCTGGACGATAATATGAAGGAACTTCCTAGGGGAGAGCCCGGCACTTTATGGTTTAAACCAACTTCAGAATTTGAATATTTTAATGATCCCGAAAGAACTTCAGAGGCGTACTCCGAAGATAAACAACTAACCACTGTTTGGGATGTTGGTTATACCGATAGCGATGGATATCTATATCTAACGGATAGAAAAACATTTATGATTATTTCAGGAGGTGTGAATATTTACCCTCAAGAATGTGAAGACCTGCTAATCCCACACCCAAAAGTTTTTGATGCTGCTGTTTTTGGAGTTCCGAATGAGGATTTGGGGGAGGAGGTAAAGGCTGTGGTGCAACCCATTGATGGAATTAAGGGAGATGAAGCGCTTACAAAGGAGTTACTTGATTATCTTTCAGAGCATCTATCACGACAGAAAATACCGCGTTCGATTGACTACATAGATAAAATACCAAGACTTCCCACTGGTAAGCTATATAAACGACTTTTACGTGATGAATACTGGGGGCGAGGTAGTAACAAGATTGTGAAAAATTGAGTACCCCGGCTATGGAAAATATCTTAGAGGTTCAAAAAAAAGCATTTTTGAAAGAGGGGCCACCTTCTTTAGAAAAAAGAACAGATCTTTTAAAGAGATGTGTTGCATTAATTGAGACACATCAAGATAAAATTATAAAAGCATTAAATCAAGATTTTCAAAATAGATCCGTTGATGAAATTAAGATTTCGGAGATTGACCAAACGGTACGGAATATCCTTTTTACTATAAAAAAACTAAATAAGTGGATGCAGCCACAGAGGCGATTTTCATCACTTGGAACAGATATACTAGGAGCAAAGAGTTTTTTACAACCATCGCCATTAGGAACAGTGGGTATAATTGCTCCTTGGAATTTTCCTGTGGGTTTAATTTTTTATCCACTTGCATCAATTTTCGCTGCAGGTAATCGCGCTATGGTAAAACCGTCAGAAATCACTCCTGCAACCGCCAATATTATTAAAGAGGGTGTTGAAAAATATTTTGATATTTCTGAACTTGCCGTGATAACTGGCGGGCCATCGGTCGGGGAACAGTTCAGTGGCCTAAAACTCGATCATCTACTCTTTATAGGAAGTAATAGAGTTGCAAAAAAGGTAGCAGCTCAAGCGGCAAAAAACCTTGTGCCAACAACGCTTGAACTCGGAGGCAAGAGCCCAACCATAATTGGAACTAATGCCAACATGGCGCTAGCTGCAGAACGCATATTATTTTCAAAAACACTAAATGCAGGTCAAATCTGCCTTTCACCTGATTATATCTTCGTTAAAAAAGATGAGAAAAGAAACTTGATTTCAGAATTACAAAAAGCTTATTCAAAATTTTTTCCTGAACCGAATAGCCTTAATCAAACCTCAATGGTTAATAAACACCATTTGAAAAGAATGAACACTTATTTGGTGGATGCTACTAAAAAGGGAGCGACAGTTGAAAGCTTAGGCAAGAATGATGATCTTGATAAAAATATGATTTCAACAAAAATCGTCACTGAAGTTAATGATGGAATGGATGTTATGAAACATGAGATTTTTGGCCCAGTCCTTCCTATAATGACTTATGACAGTATTAGTGATGTTGTTGACTACATAAATAAAAACGATAACCCTCTAGGACTATATTATTTTGGCCGAAGCCAATCTGAACAAAACTTTGTTATAAATAACACAAGATCTGGAGGAGTGACTGTGAACGATACAATGTTTCACATTTTACAGTCCAGACTTCCTTTCGGAGGAGTTGGTCAGTCAGGGCATGGGTGTTTTCATGGATATGAAGGATTTTTAAATTTTTCACATTTAAAGTCTATTTATCATCAAACCAGTATAGATTTTATTCTGGCCATAACACGGCCACCGAGAGGCAAAGCCTTTAGTTTACTTTCAAAAATTATGAAAAAGCTTGGATAGAATTTTGAAAGAAGTAGATTTCGTAATAATTGGTGGCGGGTCAGCAGGGGCAGTAATCGCGTCCCGATTGAGTGAAAAAAGCAAATATAAAGTTTGTCTATTAGAAGCTGGTGGCTGGGGCAGCAATTTGCTATTTAGAGCCCCTGCCGGTGGACTTTTGATGCTAAGAGACAAGCCCAAATTTAATAATTGGGCTTTTCATACAATACCGCAAAAAGGTCTGAATAATAGGAGAGGTTATCAACCTAGAGGCAAGGCACTCGGTGGATCAAGCGCAATAAATGCTATGATCTATATCCGGGGACAGAAAGAAGACTACGACAGTTGGGCAAACGAAGGAAATAATGGCTGGAGCTGGAATGAAGTACTTCCATTTTTTAAAAAGGCTGAAAATAATGAAAATGGAAGTAAAGAGTTTCATGGAAACTTTGGGCCTTTAGAAGTATCCAATCAAAAAGCAGCAAAACCAATTTCACACGCATATATTAAGGCCTGTTCGAACTATCAGGTGAAAATTAGAGACGACTTCAATACAGGGGATAACGAAGGTGCAGGTTTTTGGCAATCAACAATTTTCCATTCAGAAAACAAAAATGGCCAACGATGCTCCACTGCTGCGGCTTACCTTTTGCCCCATGTAAAAAATAGAAAAAATCTAGAGATTATTACTAAGGCAAATGTCGTGAGAATAATTTTTAGTGGGAAAAAAGCAGTTGGCTTACAATATATGCATCAAGGTAAAAAAAAGAAAATCAGGGCACATAAAGAGGTAATTCTTTCGGCAGGATCTTTGATGTCACCTACAATTTTACAGCGTTCTGGAATTGGCGCATTAGAGGATATAAAACCTCATGGAATCGAGTTAATCCATGAACTACCAGGAGTTGGAAAGAATTTGCAGGATCATATTGACTTTAACTTCTGCTTTAAAACTTATGATAAAAATACCCTAGGATTTTCTCCAGGTGGCTTTTTGAAAATTTTAGAAGAAATGGCAAAATGGCTAACCCACGGGAACTCTATGATTTCCTCCACTCTCTCAGAGGCTGGAGGATTTTTGAAAACTGACCAATCTTTGGAAAGACCCGACATACAACATCATTTTGTTATAGGTCTTATCGACGATCATCTTAGGAAACTACACTATGGATATGGTTATTCATGCCACGTCTGTCTGCTTAGACCATATTCGAGAGGCACAGTTTCTTTAGCGTCAGCTAAATACAATGATGCCCCCTTGATAAACCCTAATTTCTTAAATGATAATCGAGACGTAGACACCTTAATAAAGGGTGCAAAAATTACTCAAAATATTTTAAACACCCCACCTCTTAAAAAATACCAAAAGAGAGAAATTTATGGGGTTCATAGTAATCTTACAGATAAAGAGTGGGAACAGCATATTAGAAATCGTGCTGACACAATTTATCATCCAGTTGGGACCTGTAAAATGGGTAAAGATCCTTTAGCTGTTGTTGATAGTTCATTGCAAATAAGAGGGCTTAATAATATCCGAGTAGCAGACGCATCTATTATGCCAACTATTACCTCAGGCAATACCAACGCTCCTACAATAATGATTGGCGAAAAGTGTGCTACTATGATTATGGATCTTCACAGATGATTTCAGCTTTTGGACTATTGAATTATAAAAAGCGAATTTAATGGATGATTAATATCTATTTCTTTGACGCTTTTAAACCCCGCCGCAGCACTTAATTCTTCAACCTTGGATTTAGGCAATCCGACAGTGCCCAAACCTTCTCCATCATTTGCCAATGATGTAGTCATACAAAAATGAAGACTCGCTCCGAACTTAAAAGCTGTCATAGGGCCCTCATTATCTATCGGATCGTCAGTACATTTAATATCCATTAATAGAAACAATCCATCATCTTTCATGGCATTCTTTATTGCTTGAATTCCTTCACCCGGATGCGGTAAATCATGTATAAGATCGAAAGCCGCAACAATATCGAACTTACCGGGGGCACCACTTTTTGCATCCCAAACTTGAAAATGACAAATATCAGAGACGCCCCTTTCGGTTGCATTTTCTTTTGCTTTCTCAATGTTTGGAGGGAAAACATCGAAACCAAAATATTTTGAGTTGGGATATTTTTTTGCAAGTTCAATACTTGATCTTCCCGTTCCACAACCGAAATCGGCAAAGGTAACTCCCTTTTCAAGCTTCTCTGTAATCTCTGGTATTTTATCAGTCCAATCTATAACAAGAAAAGATCTATATCGGGTACATCCGGTTAGATCTAATCCTTCCCATAGTCCTGATCTGTAATCTTCAAAATTTACCCCCCCACCCTCTTTGAATGAGGAAAGCAGTTCATCATAGGGTAGCATCATATTATTAATTAGTTTAAAAGCACCCTGTTGTGAAAATTTCTCACCCTTGGATACTAAGACATTTATAGCTGCTTTTGATAAACTTGCCTTTCTAGTTTCCTTATCAAAATTCAGATATCCAACTTTATGCGTGCCGTAGATCCATTCTCTTACATACCGTTCTTGGTAAGATTTTCTTTCAGCTATTTCTTGACTGGTCGAAGCGCCATTCTCTGAAAGATCAACAAATAAACCAAGGTCTATTCCAATCGCACACATTCTTGTAGCAATAGCTCCTGTAAAATCCTGAACAACTTTCCCAAGAAGTTCCTGTGTTTCATTTTCTAATTTGGTACTCATATTAGGTCCCCTCATAAAACAGAAAGTATTAATTGATAGTGATACTTTAAGGGTATACAATTGAAGTTCAAGTTCAATACTATTTAAAGTTTCATGAACACCGAAATAGACCGCAAAATAGCCGTGATCTTGGTAGCTGATGTTGTTGGTTATTCCAAGCATATGGAAAGAGATGAGAATGCCACGCTTAAAGCCTATGCCGAGTGTGAGAAAATACTCAAAGCATGTCTTAAGAAATATAAAGGCTCTATCTTTAATACAGCGGGTGACTCCGCTTTAGCGGAGTTCCCAAGTGCAGTAAATGCCGTTGAATGCGGTGTTGCTTTCCAAAATGATATTAAGAAAAGAAATGCATCCGACAAAACAGAAGTAAAGCTCGAGTTCCGCATTGGTATTAATATGGGAGATGTGGTTAAGAAAGAGGGTAATCTCTTTGGTGATGGAGTAAACATTGCTGCACGATTAGAGGCACTTTCTCAACCGAATGGGATATCTATATCCAAAAGCGTCTATGACCTCGTTGTTCCTAAGACCAAGATGACGTTTAATGATTTAGGCGTGCAGAAGGTAAAGCAAAATGAGTTCCATGCTTTTGATATCCTGCTTGATCCATCGCAAAAGAGAACACTAAAAACAAAGTCTAGTTCTATGCTACCTATCCTGGGGGCTGTTGCTGCGGCTTTGGTTGTAATGGTGGGAGTGTTTTATTTTAGTACATCTGAAGAAGTAACTACAAAAAAGGGAGTAATCTCTTCAAAACCACTCGTCTTTGTTTCAAGCATAGATAGTTCACGTTTATCCGATGATGATAAAAAATATGTAGAGGGTATCACCGGAAACGTAATATCTTCGTTATCCAAGTCAAAGTCCATCAGGCTAGTTCCTACAAAAACAGTCCAAAGTTTTGAGAAAAATGAAATAGGTAGTGAAGAACTATTCAAAACACACGGTGTTAAATTCCTTGTTTCATCTTCTTTACAAATCGTTGATAGTGACGCGCGCGTTAATATCGAAATTTCCGATCTAGAAAAAAAGCAAATAGTAATCTCATCTATTAAAGATCTTAAATTGACAAGCATTTTTCAGTTTCAAGATAAATTTGGCGAAATCATTTTGAGTGAATTTCTAGTTAATATATTGAATCAAAAAGGTTTGTATGAGAGCTACTTTAGTTGGAGAGAAACACCAATCTCTACCCAGCAATTAGTTCAATATGTTAATTTTCGTTCAGAAATGGGAAAATGGACAGAAGAGGGATTTGTCAATGCAAGTACCATTTTGTCAGAAATGAAAAAATGGCCTGGCCCCAGCAAACCAGAGGATTGGCTAGTACAAGATACTTGGTTGAATTTTTACGGAATGGCCAAGAAAAAAATTCCTATTAATCAGGACAACTTAACAAAACTCAAAAGAGAGCTTGATAAAACAATCGAGATCAAACCTAGTCCAGAAAATTACGCTAGTAGAGCATTCCTTAGCCTTGGTATGCAAATGATAAATTGTAAAGAAGCATTTCAAGACTTGGAATTAGCGCACAGAAAAGCAGGGAATGCGGATAGTTACGGTTATGCAAGTTTTGTGTACGGGAGGTGTGGCGATTCAAAAAAAGCTGCTGAAAATGCAAGAAATGCTTTTGACTTATTACAAGTAGACACCAATTGGCGTGCCACTACTCGTTTAGCTTTCAGGCTTTACGAAGATAATCAAATAGAAGAAATGTATTCACTATTAGAAAGAGTTACAGAAGCCGTTGATGTACCAGTTTCAATACTAGCTTTGTTAGCTTACGACAAACTTAAAAATGGAGATGAGGAAGCTGCTAAATATTATTTTTCAAAAGCTAAGGCAAATAGATACTCAAAAAATATACTGGCACAGGCAATTTATAATAAAGACATAAGAGATGATGCCATTACAACTTTAGATTCTTTTAAATACTAAAACAGAGACTTTGAAGACATTAGATGAAATTGAAAACTATCTAAAAGTTAATGTTTTTGGGCTCAGCAGATTATTACCTTTATAAACTTCGTCCCTCCTCAGAAAGTTTTTTATTTAGTAGCTTTCTTACCAATATACCAGCACCATCTGCTCCAAGAGTTACCTCAAGATAGTTCATGCCGGTAGGATCATCCTGAATTTGCTTTTGCATTATTTCTAATAGGTGCTTATCTTCATCGAATGCAGCTGTAACGCTATTTTTTGTCTTATTAATAACATCTTCGTTTAGTTGAGGCACATCAAACGCTGCCCCCCAAAAATAATGTGTTTCTCCTTTTTTCCCGGGAGTAACTATATGGCAACCACGCATAATAAACTTTGATCTAGCCCCTTCTTCTGGATTAGGATCGGTCACGTTCCAATCAGAAAATGATATGGCCAAGGTAGGCATTCTACCTACTTGCTTTCGCAAAATTGGCTTATCCTCTGCCAGGCCCATTCCAGCACAAAACAAAGGGGAAAGAGGTGCTAAATCAAATTCTTGTTCATAACAGATTGTTTCACCATCTAAATAACTATCCGGAGCTGTTATCCAGTCATTTTGCTTAAAAGTATTCTTATGGAGAAAAGCAATGTGTGTTAAATCCATGACATTTTCTCTTATTAAAACCCAATTTGCTTTTACATCATAGTAGCCGCCTAAAAAGGTCCAATCATTATCCGTTTGATAGCTAACATCTGGGGGCTCACAATCTATTGCGTCCTGATCACCCATCCAAATCCAAAGAAAAGCGCCGCGTTCCAAAACCTTGAATGAGGGTATTTGGGCAGTCTTTGGCATCATCTTTTGAGTTGGTGCTTTTGTGCAATGACCTTCACTATTAAATTGCATCCCATGATAAGGACAAATAATTTTATCGCCCTCAACATGTCCTTCAGATAGAGGTGCCCACCTATGTGGACATCGATCATATAACGCTGCAGGAGTGCCGTCCTCCAAGCGATATAGTACAACTGGAGTTTCGAGCAGCCAACGCGAAATCGGTTTTTTGTTTATCTCGTCTGAGTGCGCTGCAACCCACCACATATTTCTTGGATAGTTATCCTCCAACATACCATTTGGTATTCTTTGTCCTATAAACTTTTGCTCGTTAGAATCTTTCAATATTTTATCCCAGTCTAAAAATCTATTTCTATAATAACATAAAAAGACAAAGAGCTGAATTGGATTTGCTGAAAAATAGATTTTAAAATATCGGCGAGAATATAAACTCAATTGTTATTAGATATGATTAATTTATTTAAGGAGAAGGGAATGAGTGTTGCACGAATAAATATGTTGGAATTTGAGACAGAGGATGACCTAAGTAAAAGAGCTGGATTGTATGAAAAGGATGCGCCTACGCTTTTTCCAAATGCTGAGATCCTATTGACTATAAAAACAGGCCCAACCACAGCAATGTCGGTCTCTATCTATCCGGACGAGAAATCTGCTGAGAAAGCTCTTATCCGAAGGATAAACATTTTAAAACCGCAGAAATACAGCCACGAGAGGCTTGGTATTTAGAAGGAAAAGTAGTTCAAAGGCATATAAAATAATTATTCTTAATTCTGTTCAATCAACGCTTCGAGATTTGGCTTATAAATTCTGGCAGGTCTGTGATTACCTTCTCTAAACGTGTCCGTTTCTATAACCAATCCCTTACCGTCTGAATAATTTTTCAGCCATAAACGAAAATTCCTTTTGTTCTCAGGACTAAATTTTTGTCCCCCAAAAGCAGCAAATGTTTGCTGTAACTCAGTCAACGTGAAACCATCTTTATGAAAAGCAAAAGCTAGAGAGGGCTTTCTCTCTATTAATAACCGTGAATATTTAATCCCATCACTACAAATTTTATTATGATCAAAACACAAGTCTGGCAAGCTATCCACATTAAACCAATTAACATCAAAAACATCTGAGTTTGCCCTAATCCTTAACTTCCCTGAAGGATGTACCGCTAAATAGGCAATTGAAATTACTTGATGTCGATTGTCTCTACTTGGATCGCTATAATTAGCAAAATGACTAATGTAGGGAACTCGGATTCCTGTTTCTTCGTATAATTC
This sequence comes from uncultured Alphaproteobacteria bacterium, assembly GCA_902537215.1. GTDB lineage: Bacteria > Pseudomonadota > Alphaproteobacteria > Rhodobacterales > Rhodobacteraceae > CACIJG01. The sequence goes on along the minus strand of CACBAM010000002.1, from coordinate 23,356 downwards.
TCTTTGTGCGCATTGATCAAGATCTTCACCTTTTTCTAAAAAACCGCCAGGCAGTGCCCATCCATTTTCATGATCCAACCGTTTGACAAGTAAAACTGAGAGTTTTTTTTGTCTTAGCGACAATAAAACAATGTCTGCTGCAACCGAGGGATGCCAGTAATTTGATTCAAAGAAGGCCATGTAAGTATTATATACATACTAAGTAAAAATAACTATAAATTTGTTAAATATTAAAGTATTTGTTGTACTACACATCCGAATTTACTAAACGAAAAGGTAAATTTTAAGAGCAACCGATGTCTAATGAAATACTTGTCTCAATTAAAAAGCGCTTAAAGCTACCGGCGGTAGTAGCTCCAATGTTTCTTGTTTCAGGGCCTGACGCTGTGATCCAATCATGCAAAGAAGGTCTTATGGGATCTTTTCCTGGCCCAAACGCCCGTACTATTGATGATTTAAGAAGTTGGTTTGAAATAATCGATACTAAATTAAACCAAGAAGATGCCCCATGGGCATTTAATATGATAACCCACAACAGCTATGGACGCTTTGATCAGGAAATTACACTTGTTGAAGAATTTAAACCAAAAATAGTTATCACAGCTCTTGGAGGACCCCATAGGGTGACACAGCAGGTTCATGCATATGGTGGTCTAGTATTTGCGGATGTTAACTCTCCTTCTTTTGCAAAAAAGGCAATTGATAGGGGTGCCGATGGCTTGGTGCTTGTTTGTACCGGTGCTGGTGGCCACACTGGCGAGTATGCCTTGATGCCCTTCCTCGATGAAGTAAGATCGTTTTTTGATGGCCCTATAATGGTAGGTGGTGGAATTAGCAATGGCAGGAGCATACGTGCTGCTGAAACCCTTGGTATTGATTTTGCCTATATAGGTACAAGATTTCTGGCAGCTCAAGAAACTTTAATATCCGATGCCTACAGACAAATGGTCTGGGACAGTAAAATGGAAGACTTGATCCAATCACGTGCCATCACGGGAGCACTTGGAAACTGGATGAAAGCAAGCGTCGAAGCTTCTGGGCTATCTCTTGACGATACAAAGAAAATTGCAAAAATTGACTTTTCAGGAGATATGCATGCAGGGTCAAAAGCGTGGAAAACAGTGTGGAGTGCTGGGCAAGGCGTTGGAAACGTTAAAAAACCAGAAACAATTAAAGAAATTATAGACATTTTGAAAAAAGAGTATGAAACATCAGTTGAGCTTCAATCTAAAGGGAGTCAATATTTATAGAGTATTTATTTGATACTTGAAGCTTATGATTTGTAGTTTCAAATAAAATGTAAGTTATGATATTATCTAAGTTGAAGATTAGGCTTAAAGAATAAAAAATGGTAACAAAAGAAGAAAAACAAATTATTGAGCAAATACTTGAGTATTGTGAAACCGGTAAAACTTCTATGACTGATGAAATAATGCATAATCCCGTTTCTAATTACAATGATCCAAAAAAATTAAATGCTGAAATCAATACGCTTTTTCGCGAGTTTCCAATTATTGTTGGGCATGTAAGTGAATTATCGGAACCCGGACAGTTCATCACCCACAATGATACCGGTGTACCAATATTAGTTACAAGAAATAATAACAATGAGCTAAAAGCTTTCATGAATGTTTGCCGACATAGGGGCGCAAAAGTCGAAGGGCGTGAGTGTGGAAAAGCTAAGACTTTTTCATGTCCATATCATAGCTGGACCTATGACCTCAATGGAAAATTAAGAGGAATGCCACAACCATTTGGATTTGATAATTTAGATAAAAGCAAATATGGACTCAAGGAATTACCAGTATACGAGCATTTTGGAATGGTGTGGGTTAGACCATCTGCAGACGCAAAGCGGGTAGATATGGCAAAATGGTTGGCTCCAATGGAGAGTCAATTTGATGCTTTGAACTTAGATAATCATATAATTTACAAAAAATGGACACTGCCGAGAAACATGAGCTGGCGATTAGCTTTGGAGGGCTTTCAAGAAAATTATCATTTTTGCTCAGCACACGAACATACTGCGTGTTCTGGGTACCTAGATAATCAAAGCGTTTTTACCAATCACTATCCTCACGTGCGTCACTCAGTTCCATTATGGAATATAGGGGAGCTTAAAGGCAAACCACAAGAAGAATGGACATATAGAAAATATTTTATGACACAAAATTATTTATTTCCCTGTAACTTTGTCCAAATTATGACAGATCATGTCTATGTGCATTCAATAATGCCAACGGGTCCAGGCACTTGTGTATTTAAATGTATGATGCTTATATCTGAACCAGCAAATACAGATAAGGCTAAACAATATTGGGAAAAAAATTACAATGTTGTCAAAGAAGTGTTTAATGAGGATTTTGAGATTGGCGAGGCCATTCAGGCAGGCTTGTCAACGAATGCAAATGATAACTTTATTTTTGGCAAATATGAATGTGGATTGCATTGGGGACAGCAAGCTATAGATGATGCTCTAGAGGGACGATTAAAAGCAAGCTAAGTACTCCTTCATTTTTTAAAAACAGCTAATTTTCTTTTGAAAATTCCTTTATGATTTCCAAACATAAATGTGTAGCTTTTTCCATATCTTGAGCGGAAATCCACTCTAAAGGGCCATGAATGTTTTGCATGCCCGTGAATAGGTTTGGCGTAGGTATACCCAACTCAGTTAACAACGATCCGTCTGTGCCACCTCTAATAGCTTTTGAGAAAGGAACAATATCTAAGTTTTCCATAGCTTTCTTAGCTATCTCGACAGGCCTCATATTCTTCTCAAGCCAATAACGCATGTTTCTGTATTGTGGTGTAATTTCGCAGGTAATTTCTGCTCTGGGCTCTGACGCGTTTATCACCTCACATACCTGCTTCAAAAGATCACCTTTCTCTTTTAAGCCTGCAAGCTCAAAATCACGTAAAATAAAGCGAAGCGTCATTTCAGAGGACCCTCCAACCATATCTGTAGCATGGATAAAACCTTCGTTATCTTCCGTAGTTTCTGGAGTAAGAGTGGTTTGAGGCAAAGTACTAATAAGTTTTGCTGCAATGTGGATAGCGTTTACCAACTTATCTTTAGCTAAACCAGGGTGTATCGATACACCTTTAATTTTGACCTCCGCTTTATCTGCAGAAAAGGTTTCATATTCCAAGTCTCCAATTTTACCCCCATCAAAGGTGTATGCCGTGTCTACGTCGAGATCAGTGGCCAATTGTTTTTTTACACCACGACCTATTTCTTCATCTGGAGTAAATGCCACCCTGATGGGACCATGCTTTAGTTCAGCATTTTGTAACAGGTGATTAATTGCTGTCATTATTATCGAGACACCAGCTTTATCATCAGCTCCAAGTAATGTAGTTCCGGACGCGGTAATGATATCATCACCCTTTTTTTCCTTTAGGTATTCGAACTCATTTGGCGAAAGGGTCAGCTCCGGATCATCAGGAAATGTGATATCTCCCCCATTATAGCCTTTAATTAACCTCGGCTTAACACCTGAAGCATTGAATTGTGGTGCTGTATCCACATGCGCTAAAAATCCAACAGATGGTGCTGATATATTTCCGGGCACTGTCGCTGTAACTACTCCATAGTCCGTTAGCTTAACGTCTTCAGCTCCTAAAGCAATAAGCTCTTCCTTCAATAAGTTCAGCATATCAAGCTGTTGATCCGTACTCGGTGATTTATTGGAAAGCTCGTCACTCTGGCTGTCTATAGCAGTATACCGCATCAACCTTTCTGTTAGCTCGTCTTTAAATCCATTTTCCATTGGTACTCCTTATCTTTTTAGCTATTATCACGATAAATACGCGCAATTACTTCCTTCAATAATTTTGCGGCAACCATTGCCGTCAAATTATGAAAATCTCTTTTTGGATTATACTCCACAATATCGGCACCAATCAGCCGTCCCTTAAAGCCATTAAGACAATCTATTAACTGTCGCGTAGATAGGCCACCCGGTTCAAAATGAGAAACTCCTGGAGCATATGCTGGATCTAAAGCATCGATATCAATACTGCAGTAAACAGGTTTTGAAAAGCTTAATGAACTGAGTTTAGTAAGGTCTTTCATTTGATATATCTCGACTCCAAATTTTTCTGCCTGTTCACGCTGATGTTTATTTAACGTTCTAATGCCTACTTGAACTAGTCTACTCGCTCTACCCGCTTCCATTATTCTAGCAAAAGGTGATGCATGACTGAGTTTATTCCCCGATAAACTATCATAAAGATCTGGATGTGCATCAATATGGAGAATATCTAGAGTATCCCATATATCCAAATGAGCGTCTAGAATAGGCCACGAAACCGAATGATCTCCTCCTATGGAAACAAGTTTTTGATCTGAAACCAAAACATCTTTTACAAAAGTTTTTATCTTTTTAAAGTTTTCTACTGCCACCTCACCTGTGAATTCGAGATCGCCCAGGTCATCCCAGATACCTTCTTGATCCAAGTTCAAACCTGATTCAGAAAACAAATTAGAAGAGGCAGAATACAGTGCCTCTCTAATTAAAGGTGGAGCAGCACTCGACCCTCTCATAAAAGAGGAGTTTATATCATCAGGAACCCCAAGTACTTTTATGGCTGGCTTCATTGAATTGCCTTATCAATCTTTACTATTTAAATATATATTCCCATCTAAGTAGCGCGCCGTATAGCCTCCAATAAATACCCTTTCCCCTTTAAGCTCACAAATTAGCGCTCCTCCTCTTTCGGAACATTGATAGGCCTTTAAATTATTCTTTTTCAAAATATCTGCCCAATAAGGAATGAGCAGAGTATGAGCCGAGCCAGTTACTGGGTCCTCATCTATTTTTGATTTTGGGTAAAAACATCGTGAAACAAAATCATACTCATCACCCTGAGCACTGACAATCAATCCTCTTGCGTCTAGCTCGGATACTTTGCTCATGTTTACGGATATATTTCTAATACTTGCTTCATTATCTAAAATTGCTAAGTAATCATCACGGCCCTTAAAAAATTGCTGGATATTAGCCCCTACACTCTCTCTTATAACATTATTAATGTTCTGTTCGATTGGTTTATCGGCGGGAAAGTCTAAAAAGATTTGTTCGCTTTTTTTAATTGTTTTTAGAACGCCTCTCTGTGCGGAAAAAGTAATCTCTTTTTGATCTCTATCCATATATTCATCGAACAAAATCCGAGCACTTGCCAATGTTGCATGGCCGCATAACCCCATTTCACATTCGGGAGTAAACCACCTAATGCCGATGGGTTTTGTGTTCATGTTTATAAATGCAGTTTCAGATAAATTATTTTCAGATGCTATAGCCTGCATTACTCTGTCGGATAACCAATTATCAAGGATACAAACCGCTGCCGGATTACCCGAGAATACTTTCTTTGAGAATGCATCTACTTGGTATATTGGAATAGATTTCACGATAATAGGATCTTTCTCATTGTAAAATTATAAATCCATAAGTTTACTGTTTCAAATAGATTTCGCTATCCAAGAATAGTTTGATTTTATATAAGAGGTAGATCATATTTTTAGCTTCAACTAACATGAACTCAATATATAGAAAATCACTATTCAATATCCCATCAGGTATGATCTATCTAGACGGTAACTCCTTAGGCCCTCCGCTGAAAGGGATAGAGTCTATATCAGAGGACGTAATTGCTAAAGAATGGGGTGGAAAACTGATAAAAGGTTGGAATGAATCTAATTGGATGGAACAGCCAATAACTGTTGGTAATAAAATCGCTAATGTAATCGGTGTGGATAAAGGTTCGGTAGTAGCCGGAGATACTCTTTCCATAAAGACTTACCAAGCTTTGGCAGCAGCTATAAAACTAAATTCCAAAAGACATATAATACTTACTGATATTGATAATTTTCCCTCGGACATTTATATAGCTGAAGGCCTTGTTGATAGTTTGAACTCAAATTTCGAGCTTAAGAAAGTAAAAAGAAATGAGCTTATATCGTCTCTAAATGAGCAGGTTAACACGGTATTACTTACCCATGTCGATTATCGGACTGGGTCAATGTTTGATTTAGACACTATTACTAATAAAATTCATCAAAATGGCTCAACCATAATTTGGGACTTAGCACATAGCGCGGGAGCTGTTCCTTTAAATCTTAAAGCGAATAATTGCGATTTTGCTGTCGGGTGTACATACAAGTATTTAAATGGTGGGCCAGGCGCGCCTGCCTTCATATATGTAAGACCTGACTTGATAGAAAAGTGTTACCCAATAATCAGAGGCTGGCTTGGTCATAAGGCACCATTTGATTTCAATAATACATTTGAGAAATCACCTTCAATTGAAATGATGCGTGTTGGTACACCTCCTGTTATTCAAATGTCAATCTTAGAAAAATCTTTAGATATTTTTCGGGACCTCGACCTTCATAAACTAAGAGAAGAGAGCATAAAGCTGTCAGATTTATTCATTAATATGGTTGAACAAACATGTTCAGATCTTCATTTAGAGAGTCCTATAAAGTCCTCTGAAAGAGGGTCACAGGTGTCTTTTTCTCATCCATCTGGTTATGCGATAATGCAGGCATTAATAGACAGAAATATAGTTGGAGATTTTAGAGCTCCTAATATTATTAGATTTGGCATAACTCCACTCTATATCAGTCAAGAAGATATAATCCGAACGGTCGAGGTCTTAAAGGATATACTATCCAATAGACTTTGGGATACCCCAGCATATTTAAATAGAAAAAAAGTAACCTAATTTTGAGAAATACGTACCTAAAATGATAGCCTTTGCTTTTGCCGTTTTTTTTATGATTGCTACCCCTGGACCAGCAGTATTAGCGCTAGCAGGAGTAGGTGCAGCATACTCTTTTAAAGTTGGTCTAAAGTTTCTAATTGGATTAACGATAGGTTATCTGTCAGTTTGGGCTCTCGTTATTACAGGGTTTGCTTCAGTAATTTTTTCTATTCCAGTAATGAGAACTATTTTTCTTTTTATTGCATCAGGATACCTAGTCTATCTCTCACTAAAAATTATGTTTAGAGGCTCTGAAATTGCTTTCGTAAGTCCTCAAAAAGAACCTACACTGGTCGAAGGCATTTTTCTCCAGTTGGTAAATCCTAAAGCGTATGCCTTTCACTCGATCCTTTTGACTGGTTTCGCGGTCTTTCCAGATAATTTTGTCTTAGAGACAACGTGGAAATTTATTGTTATGAACTTAATCTGGATCCCTCTACATGTGGCTTGGTTGGCTTTGGGTTCAACGATAGAAAAAGTAAATATGAAACCTAGCACGCAAAAATATATCAACATAATAATGGGTTCTTCATTATTAGTAGTTGCTGTTCTCAGCTTTCTTTCAATGACAAAAATTTGAGTTTTAAAGCATGAATAATGAATGGTTGTACCAAGTAAGAATAAAGCTTCCACAAGACTTAGCGGATGATTTAAGGAGTGAGAGCAATTTGGATATATCTAAGAAAATTAATAAGATCGCAAGAAAACATCAGACTAGACCAGTGTGTACGCTCGATGGATTTTTAGATTATGTTAAAGAGGCTGAAAAAAACGATATTAAAGATTATCCATTATACCATTGGACTAAGTCAGTAGTACAAGATCCGGATAAACAGATTAAACACTCAAAATCATTCGCTTTTTACTTCGGGGATGAACAGATATATGACAAGGAACGCGCTGTTTCTCTATACAATGATTTAGTAGAATCTAATGATAAAAATAAAATTGAGGAGATTAAGATGATTGACTCAAACCCAAGAAATAATCCCCAGCCCCCAAGAATAAAAACTAACTTATGAAATATAGGCAGTGAACTTTTTAATTTTAATTATTCTCGGTCTCGGATGGGGCCTGAGCTTTACACTTGGTAAAATTGCTATAACAGCTGGTGGAACTCCCATTGGTTTGACCTTCTGGCAAAGTCTTTTTAGTGGCCTCGTTCTATTAGCTTATGTATTTTTTAGGCACGGAAAAATTATTATCCCAAAAAAAATGTTTCTTCCTATAGTTATAATTACTTTTCTATCTGTAGTTATCCCCAATATTATCTTTTACGCATGTGTTGAACACCTTGACGCTGGTGTATTGTCGATTTCAGTGTCAGTAATTCCCCTCTTTACCTATTTAATCGCCTTGGGACTAAGAATGGATAAGTTTAAGGTAAGAAGAGTGATAGGCCTTATCACTGGTTTCTGTGCTCTTCTAATTTTGATACTTCCAGAAAACAGTTTGCCAGATAAAAGAGACATTCCCTGGGTCTTACTGGCTCTTAATTGCGCTCTTTGTTATGCCCTGGAAAATATCTACATTGATAGATTAGCCTTACAAAATTTTGGACCTATCCGCTTAGTTTGTGCAGTTTCCTTTGTCTCCGCAATAATCACCTTTTTTCTTTCTTTAGTAATGGATCAATTTTTTATGCTGCAGCCAACAAATCTATATTTGTTTATCTCAACTTTAGGTCTAGGGTTCATCAGCGCTACTGCATACTCAATATTTATTTATCTCATTGGAAGAGCAGGATCGGTCTTTTCATCTCAAGTAGGATATCTTGTGACGTTTTTTGGGGTCTTATGGGGAATAATTATTCTAGGTGAAAGCCACTCCGTTTTTGTGTGGATATCTTTAGCTATGATAATGATGGGAATATTCCTTGTTCAACCCAAACAAACTAGTGAGAGCACCGATTTTGAAAAAGTTTAAATGCCTTTATGGAATACTGTAAACATTACTTGCTGTCTTAAAGAAAAGATTATTCTTATCTGTTTCGCTAAAATCCTTCACCAGATTTTTAAAGGAATTCCATAAAACTTGATAGGATACCGAATACTTATCTACGGGAAAATTGCTTTCAAACATGCATCGTTCTGATCCAAAAAAATCTATAGTCGTTAAATAAAATTGTTTCTGAAGTGCCATAAACTGATCGGAAGCAGGGGGATTTGGGCTTGCTTCAAAACCAAGACCATTTATTGGCATAGCTAACCCCCCTAATTTAGCAAAGACATTCTTATACTGGGATAATTCCTTTAGATCTTTCTTCCAATTTTTATAAACTTGTTCTTTTATTGTGGCATAAGAGCCGATCCCCAACGGACCACTAAAATGATCTAAAACAATTATAAGATCAGGGTTATTCCTTGCCAAATGGGCTACTTGGAGTAGTTGATGATGATATTGCCATGCCTCAAAAACAAGTCCTTTGTCCGATAAAACTTTTAGCCCTTCCCCAAATTCTTTCATTAGATACATGTCTTTTGGTGGATTGTGATGTGAATTATTTATCATGTCACTGGGATCCCAGCTCCCCGCATGCCGGATACCTTTAAATAAGTTTCCTCCAATATCAAGGTGCCTCTCTAGAACCTCATCTACATCTTTCCCTAGTAACATATTAGCGTGACCAATTATTCCTGAAATTGTTGTCTTCTTACTATTTTCCAGAGAAAGTTGTGCTAATCCTTTTATGTACTCGGTTTCTCCAACTGGATTAAAATGCTCATTTTCAGAATTCCAAAAAAACTCTGAACACTCAATGTAAACACTATCTGTCACATTATGTCCTGAGCTAGTATCTTCCCAAAAGTCTTCAAGCATATAGTTATAAAGACGAGGTCGCCTAACATTTGAGGAACCTGCAACGGTCTTTGGCCACAAGTGATGGTGAGGATCAATGATCCTCTGATCGGGGTCGATTATATCTTCCCTTACCCTTTTAAGCCAATCCAAATCTACAGTATACGCACTCATAAAGTCATTCTATGAGTGACAGAAAAATAATAAAGGATAAAATAAAGTAATGGAGAATTATCAAAAAAATATTGTAGATCCCAAGTATGTTTATGAGAAACTGGACGCTAAAAATTTCAAAGTGATTGATTGCACCGTCTACTTTGAACTTAAAAAAGTAGGCGCCTCAACGATACACAGTGGATATGAAGATTATTTAAAACGGCATATCCCTCGTTCGGCTTATTTACATATGGTTGATGATCTATCCGAAAAGGATAATCCCATACCTTTTTCAATTGTCTCGCAAGAAAAATTAAATGAAAAACTGTCGAGCATTGGGATTAATAATGAAGATGAAATTATTCTTTATGGGTCTGGGTTTCACATGGCTATTACAAGAGCGTGGTGGGTGTTAACAATGTCTGGGGCCAAGAATGTAAAAATTATGAACGGCGGGTTGGCCTCATGGCAACAACAGAATTTTCCTCTATCAACAGGAAAAGAGGTGTTTACGAAAGGAAATTTTCAAGGAGCTCGCAGTCAAGAAACAATTTTTGATAAAAATAAAATGAAAGAAGCTCTTAAAGATGACGAATTTATTTTTGTAAATGCCCTAACACGTAAACAATTTTTTGGTGGGGGAACTCATTACGGCAGGCCTGGAAGAATACCAAAAAGCATAAATATTCCTGCACTAAATTTACTTAATCATGATACCGGCAAATTCCTTCCTCCATCCGAAATGCATGCTATGATAAAACCTCTCATTGATACTGATAAGTCAATAGTTAGCTATTGTGGAGGTGGTATAGCGGCCACGACTGTTTTTTTTGTTGCCAAGATTTTCAACATTGAAAAACTCTTTCTATATGATAACTCGCTTCTCGAATGGTCCAATGATCCCAACTGCCCAATGGAGCTGGACCAGAAATAAAAGTTTAAAATCTTTATGCTTGCCAATTATTTTTTGAGTGCTACCGTTGATAAAAATTTTTCAGGAGATATTTCATGTTTTTTTTAGGACTAATTGGGGTGTTTGGCGTAATGATGTATGCGGCAGTCACAGGTGGAAACCCTGGTGCATTTATAGACCTTCCTTCTCTTGTAGTAGTTGTTGTCGCATCATTCTTTGCTGCACTGGCTATGAGCAAAGGAAAATTTGATGAAAGAACAATTTCACTAACTGGAGATGCAGCCGTCATAGTAGGTTGGCTGGGTTTTCTTATTGGCTTAGTTTTAATGGCAGGTGATCTTAAAAATCTTTTGGCCAATGACGCTATTGGACCAGCTTTTGGTGTTGCTTTTTTAACGGTACTCTATGGTTACTTTCTGAAACTGGTATGCTTCATGTATAGCAACTCTAAATAGTAATAGGGAAACAACTTTCATCTTTAAACCAGATCATTAATGGATCAGAAAAATAGTGTATCTAAATCGTTACCAGTGCCCAAAGGTAGAATTAGTAGGGCATCAAGTTTTGGCAAAATAGCAATTAAATTTGCTAGATCTTTTGTTTTTGATGGAACAAAGGAATTATTGGGTGGCAGGTCTCCATCAATAAAAAACCTTCTCGTTCAGGAAAAAAATATCCTTACCTTTATAGAAGAACTCGCTAAATTAAGAGGTGCAGCATTAAAAATTGGGCAATTATTATCTCTTGAAGCAAATGACTTTTTGCCAGAACAAGTTAGTAAAATGCTTGGTGACTTAAGAAATAAAAACTTTCATATGCCAAATTATCAACTTGGTGAGGTCTTGAGAGGAAATTATGGTGATGATTTTTTAGATATCTTCTCCGAATTCAATGAAACGCCAATCGCTGCTGCTTCAATTGGTCAAGTGCACAAGTGTAAATACGGCAATAAGGAGTTAATATTAAAAATTCAATACCCAAAAATTAGAGAGAGCATAGAAAGTGATATTAATAATATTAGACTAGTGACTAAAAACCTTGGAATCTTACCAAAATCCTTTGATTTTGATAAACTACTTGAAGCTGGGAAAACACAGTTACTAAACGAAACCGATTACTTGCTCGAAGCAGCGCACCAAAAAAATTTTCATCGTCTACTTAAAACAGATAAAAAATTTGTTGTACCAAAGATTAATAAAAAACTTACCACTACAAGAATTTTGGCAATGGAGTATCATAATGGGATAACAATTGATCAGGTCGCACATCATGATCAAAAAACAAAAAATTCAATAATAAATAATTTAGTAGAACTTGCCTTCAAAGAGATATTTGAATTTAATTTAATTCAAACAGATCCAAATTTTGCTAACTTTCTATTTGATGATACATCGAAAAAAATTGTTTTACTGGACTTTGGTGCAACCAGTAAAGTCTCTAAAAAAAATATCCAAGTCTTTAAAGATATTCTTAACGGCTTAGCGCTTGATAGAAAGGAAATGGTTGAAAAAGCTCTTATAACTTTGAAGATCTTCAGTCCTAACGCCAGTAATTCGGTAAAGCAGTATCTTCTAGACATAATCTGGAACTTATCTTTGCCTTTACGGAAAAATAAGGAATTTGATTTCCTAAATTGCATTTCAACAGAGGATTTGAACTTGCTTTCATCAACACTGATAAACCAAAAAGATAAATTTCAGCTACCCGATCCTCAAATCCTCTTTATTCAAAGAAAATTAGGAGGTATTTTTCTTCTAGGTCGAAAATTTGGTGCAAGAAAAAACTTTTCCAAATTAGTCACAAAATATATCTAAATTAAATTCGAGACTTAATCATCAAGGTGCTTTTAGTGAGAAACACTATTTCATTGTCTTGATTGAACAACTTCGCCTCATATCTAACAAAACCAAGTCCGGGTTTGCTTTTTGAGTTTCTACTATCCAATATTTCTAATTGACCGGTCACTTTGTCATCAGGTCTTACTGGTTTTGGCCAGGTCATTTCCTCATGCCCCGGTGATCCCATTATCGTATCGTAGGATAAAAAACTTTTATGCATCATTCCAAGCCAAATAAGAGCTGTCAGCCATCCACTTGATATAATACCGCCAAATACAGTTTTTTCAGCTGCATCTTTGTTAATATGAAAAGGAAAAGGATCATACTTTTTTGCAAAATCTATTATTTCATCCTCTGAAAAAGCATACTCCCCAAGATCAAAAATGTCCCCCTTTTTAAAATCCTCTGCATATCGCTTTTCCATCTTTTTTCCTCTCTATAGTTTTTCAAATTTAATAAGAGTGTAGCGCGATCTATCCTCACCTAAATCTATAAACTCACTTGAAGCACTAAAACCAAGGTTTGATAGCTGACTTATGATTGCTTTTTCATCTCTATTGGGGGCAACTTCAATGTCAAAATTCTTTATACTTTCAAATTTACATCCCAAATAACCAATACCCCCCTTTTTTAATATTCTTTTGAACTCAAGGATATATTCTTCTATTGGCTTTAAGAAATATATTACATTAATCGCTAGGAGTTTATCTATAGACCCATCTGGAACTTTATTGCTCAAATCTTTTGCATCATTTTCTAAAATTACTATATTTTTAGGCAGTTTCATTTTGAGCAAATTTCTTCTAAACTCTGCACTTATTTCTACTCCAATGATTTTATTTCCAATAATCTTTGCAATTTCCTTTATTGCCAATCCGTTACCTACTCCCATCTCCAGTACATGATCGGCTTTTTTTAGTTTCATTCTACTTACAATATCAATGCTTACTTGCGCATTTGAATAATTCATTAATGTTCTTGCTACCCAGGCCAGCCCTATCGTTTTTGGTGACCTCATATTTTCTGTCATCAATTCGGTGTGTTGGAGAAATTTATGGATCCATCGAGCTACAATAAGCTTAAGTTTCATAAAACAGACTCAACATTATTTAACTTTGCGTAGGTTTGATGTATCTTAATCATATAATATAGTAATAAAAATTTTAAGAATTTTAAAATGATATTGCTGACACTTTAAAAGCTCTAAGATGAAGGTTAAATATGAAAACTTACATAATTTACGGAAAAACGAATTCAGAATATGCCAGCGGTATGCTTAACAAACCCCAAGATAGGCTACCAATTGTTAAAAATCTAACAGATCAATTTGACATGAATATAAGAGAGTTTCTTTTTACACATACTGAAAGTTTCACCTTTTTTTGTGTAGTAGATGCTAAGAGCGATGAAGATATGGAGGCGGGAATGAATATCGCGAGAGCCTCAGGAACTTGGACTAACTTATATTGGTCCAGAGCATTCGACTCATTAGAACATATGAAGATCTATGAAAAAGCTAAAGACGGCATGGCCTCTTATGTAACAACTATGCAAGCCGCCGAGACTTCTTGATGTATGGAAGAGCAATTAATTTCACCCTATTGGCACCATCCTTATGGTCTGTAGTCGAAGCAGTAGCCCAACCTATTGATACTGAAGACTTAAAAAGGAACCTCTTTAAATCAAGTGATAATACGGGTTTTATAATTGAAATATTTCCCTCAAAACAAGTTGCGGGCTCTAATCTTGACGTATTAAAAGCTATGCAAGGTTTAAAAGAGCAGGCTATGGCAAAAGTGTCGGTTTTAGAAGGAAGTAGGTGAAGCTGAAATGACTTTCAAAATGTTAAAATCAAATAACATAAATATACGAGCAAAAATAGAAGGATCAGGACCACTAATCGTTTTAGTTCATGGATGTCCTGAAAGCTGGTATAGTTGGAGACATCAAATCTCTTTGCTATCAGAGAAGGGCTACACCGTTGCTGCCATTGACGTAAGAGGGTATGGAGGCTCATCAAAGCCATACGAAATTAAAGCCTATAGCATGAGAGAACTCACTAACGATGTAATTGGTGTCATAGATGCTCTTGGCTTTGAAAAGGCCATCTTAATGGGTCGAGATTGGGGTGGACCAATTGTCTGGAATACTGCTGCTTTAAATGAAAGTAGAATATCTGCTGTTTTAGGCCTCTCAGTACCATTTTTCCCAAGAGGAAAAATTTCCACAATCGATTTATTTAAAAAAATATATCAGGGTAAGTTTTTCTATCAGCTTTATTTTCAGAAAGAAGGTGTTGCTGAAGTAGAATTTGAAGAAAATATACGAAGATATTTGGAGCTAACCTATTTTTCGATCGATGCGAGAGGAATGCGGTTTCAGAAAGAGAATGCTATAAATGCTAGCTCGAAAGGCCCTAATGCGAGATATCTAGATGGTATACCTGAATTCGACACTTATCCCTCATGGATGACTAATGAAGATATGGACTATCTAGTCAGCGAGTTTGAGAATAGTGGGATGCGAGGGCCTCTCAATAGATATAGAGCGCAACAAATTGATTTTGAGGACTTACTTGAGCTCACAGATGCAAAAATTAAACAACCCTCTGCTTTCTTAACAGGGAAGTATGATCCTGTAAATTTATTCACAGGATCTAATTATAAAAGCAGTGAAGATCTAAGGAACAGAATTGGTAAAAATTATGAAAACCTCTTATCAGCATGCCTGCTGGATGATGCGGGGCACTGGGTTCAACAAGAAAAACCTAAAGAAGTCAATAAGTTCATTTTAGAATTTCTCTCACGACTATAAAAGAAATGAAAGTTACTAACTGAGTAAATAAATGAGTCTGATCAAAGAGATTGATACCCCCGCAATTATTGTGGATTTAAATATTGTCAAAGAAAATATACATACATATCAAAGATATTGTGATGATATAGGGATAAAATTAAGACCTCATATTAAAACACATAAAATCCCAGCCTTAGCTAAATTACAAATTGGAGCTGGAGCGGTTGGAATTACGGCTCAAAAAATAAGTGAGGCCGAAGCGATAATTTCCGAGGGTGGTATTGATGATGTTCTTATCACCTACAATATAATAGGAGAACAAAAATTAAGGGCTCTTCGAAATCTATGTGAGAAAGTTAAAGTTTCCGTCGTAGCTGACAGCTCTTTTTGCATAAAGGGCTTATCAAAGACATTTGAAGGGGCTAAGGAAGCTTTACCTGTGTTAGTTGAGTGTGATACTGGAGCCAACCGTTGCGGGGTCATAAGTCCTCAAGAAGCATGTGAATTGGCAGAATTGATTAATAGAAGCCCTGGACTAATTTTCGGTGGGTTAATGACCTACCCTCCTACTTCTCAAGCTCAAAAAATTAACAGCTTTTTAACTGACGCAAAAAAACTAATTGAAGCAAAAAATATTGCTGTAAATACAGTTTCTATCGGTGGCTCGCCTGACATGTGGAAAGTCAAAGATATTCCGGTTGCAACAGAGTATAGAATTGGAACTTACATATTTAATGATAGATCTCTTGTTGAAAACAAGATTTGTTCAGAAAAAAAAGTCGCTTTGACCGTTTTAGCAACTGTAGTGTCAACTCCGACAAAAAACAGAGCCATAATTGATGCTGGGTCAAAAGTATTAACGTCTGACCTCTTTGGAATGAATGATCATGGTTCTATAGTAAACTACCCTGAACTCAGAATTACACAATTAACAGAAGAGCATGGCACGATTGTGAGCGAACCAAACACAAATTTAGTAATTGGACAAAAAATAGAAATTATCCCTAATCATGCATGCGTAGTAACGAACATGCTTAATGAAGTAAATCTTATCACTGAAGAGAAAAAAATAAAAAAAGTTAAAGTTATCGCAAGAGGTAAAGTCTGGTGACTTTAAAACTTAACAACAAACTTCTTTTCAAATAAGCGATCAAGTTCACAGGAAAAAACATCAGCCTTATTTATATCGTAAGCGTCTGTAATTGTACCAGTTGTAATTAACCCATCAAGGACTAACCAATCTAAATTTTTTTCACAAAATTCTATGTAAGATCTCAGGGCAGCTAAAGGGCTTTCTTCTAATATATTCTTTGACTTTCCCTGCTCTAGTATTTTAGAGTTTTTCCTCAAGTTAAGATTGAAGTTTTTTAATTCATCGATAAGAGCAACTCTATTGTTTTCATTGGATGGGATTGCCATCTCTTCTAAAATTTTATACTGGCCATGCAAACCAAATCCCGCAACTGTATCCGGTAACTTAAAAGTCCATCCCTTATAGATACTCTGAACTAACTCGACGCCAATTCCAAAGCTCTCACAGCAAGCGATTAGTTCAATATCACTCATTTCACTATGTGGTTTTTTGCTAAGTCTGAAAAAGATCTCAGGCTCAAACTTCGGTTCAAGAAATTTTTCTGGTGAAAATGATTGCCTGGTGTTTAGAACCGTTGAGGAATACATAAATCCATAGATTGGTGCGTTTACAGAGTATTTGTCCCAAATTGTTTTGTTTGTAAAACCTACTTTTATGCCAGAAGCTTTTTCCTTTTTATTTTCACGAATTTCTTTAATTTCTAAAGCGGTCCTGTAGGCATCTGACAGAGAGAAGTTGGGAATAGTTTTACTTGGTAATTGTGCTTGAGACATATTTTCTAAGCATTCAACTAAGTAATTTGAAAGATCTTTTCTGGTGATCAAGGGAAAAATACCGGGTCAGCCGCCGGCCTCCATTTAACAAATTTCTTTTGCGATTCATCGAACATATTCGATTCAACAAAAGCTTTTAGCCAATTTTGAAGCTTTTGCCACCCAAATTGATTAAACCAATTTATATCAATGTTTGCAAATTGTCTAACGAATGGAAATATAGCTATATCAGCTAATTTTGGTTGCTTACCAAAAATGAATTCGCTTTTTATTTTTTTGTCTAGATTAATCAAATATTCTATGGCCAAATTCTTGCTATCTTTACTATCATTTTGGGGATACCGTGTAGCGTATTTTGTTTTGTCTAAGTTAGGTTTAAATTTTTTCTCAACCTCTTCAATTAACCGGTATCCTTCATCAGGCATATCTAACCAGCCCTTTGGGTCATTTTTTCTTAAAGCCCAAATCATTATATCAATACTCTCGTCAATTATTTGATCCTTTAATTGTAGGCATGGAACTGTGCCAGAGTTTGAAGCCTTCAAGAATTCATGTGGCTTATCCTTCAAAACAACTTCTCTTAATTCCACTTCAATATTTGATGAAAGAAGGGCCCACCTGGCTCTTATGGCATATGGACACCTACGAAAACTATATAGTATTGGAACGTCTTTACCCAAAAAAACCTCTCTGATTTTACATTATATAATCAACACCTAATCTATTTCCATAGGAAGACTTTTATCCATAGCCCATTCACTCAGAGAATTATCATAAACTTTCAATTTCTGAAAACCAAGTTGGTACAAGACAAAAGCATTCAATGTGGCTGCAATACCTCCTCCACAGTAGTTAAGTATCTCAATATCTTTTGTAATATTATGTTTTTCAAAAACCGACAATGCTTCTTTAGGTGATTTTAACATATGCGTATTTGTATCCATAAGGTCACTAAATGGAATATTTATACTACCCGGGATCCTACCTGGTCTCCCGTAACGCGTACTTTCTCCATTATGAATATCACTAGTTAGTGCATTAATTAAAATACACCTATTATCTTCCATGGCATCTAGTGTTTGTTCCTTGCCCACAAAAAAGCCTTGATTTTTGGAATTTGAAAATTCTGTTTTAGAATAAAAATTTTCTCCAGACTCAAGATCATAATTATTTCGTTTCCACTCTCTTAAACCACCATTTAAAACGCTAACTTTTTTATATCCCAGCATGTAAATCATCCACCAAACCCTAGTGGACCACTGAAGACCATTTGTTGAATACAAAATAATATGGTATGGGTCACCAATTCCTAACTTACCAAAACTATTACTTAGGCGCTCAATGTCAGGCAAGGTAAATTTGTATTGACTTTCAGGATCTGAAATCTGGATTTGAAGATCTAGAAATGACGCTCCAGAAATATGTTCCCTTAAATAATTCTGATGGCCGCTCTCAACGTCATAGGGTTTAGAAGGATGATCATCCGTGTAGTGCAAGAATGTTGTACAATCATAAATCCGTAAATTCTTATTTCCTAAATTTCTTTGGAGCCATTCACATGATATTATAGCCTCAGGATACTTCCAGCCTATTTCTATTTTTTCCATTTTATTGCATCAAGGGACTAAATATATACTTCCCCCACCCTTTCTAGATTCTAGAGTATCATGCGCATTGGATGCATCTTTCAAATCAAATGGCAAAAATTCTGAAACCTTTATTATTTCATCTTCAAAAGCTTTAAATACAGAAGCTGCCATATTTTCGTAGTTTTTTCGATTTCCAAAATAATGGAAAAGTATAGGACGAGCAATAGATAGTGATTTCTCAGCTAATGTACTCATTAATACAGGTCGGACGGGACCTGATGATTGACCAAAATTAATCAAATATCCACAATGCGCTAATGATGATAAAGAAGACTCGAAGGTGTCATTCCCGACAGAATCGAAAACGATATCAACACCTTTTCCATTAGTAATATCTAATACTTTTTTACTAAATTTTTCGTCACCTGAAACAAAAGTTTCAATACATCCATTTAATTTCGTTTCCTCAATTTTCTCTTGTGATCCTACACTACCTATTACCTTCACACCCATTGCGGTTGCCCATTGGCAAAGTAAACGACCAACGCCCCCAGACGCGGCTGTTACCAAAATTGTCTTTGATGAGTCAACTGATGTTATTCGATTTATAAGCATTTCTACTGTCATCGCTCTTAGGAAATTTGTCGCAACTAATTCATCACTTAAAAAATCAGGGATCTTAATTACTTTATCATGTGATATATTTATGTGGGTTGCGTAAGCCCCATATTCTCTTGTGCAAAACGTTACTCTTTCTCCAATCACAAAGCCTTGGACATTATCCCCAATCTTTTCGACTATACCACTAGCTTCGCACCCTGGAATGCCGGGTAAAGTCAATGTCTTGTAAAGTCCCGATCGTACATATACGTCATGATAGTTTACACCTATTGCCGTATTTCTAATTCTAATTTCATTAGCAGAAGGTTCACTGATGTCCAATTCCTGGTGGGACAAGACTTCAGAGGAACCATATGCACTTACGATGATTGCCTTTGACAATTTTTTCTCCAATTAGCTTGTTAAAATTTATAAATAATTTAAGCTCATATTCTTTGCATGCTAGTTATCGCAATTTTTTAAAGCAGGAATTAATGTATGAATATTTTACCAGAAATAGACAAAATATCCAATGAACTAAAAAAAATCTTTAAAGACCTTCACCAGCATCCCGAATTAGGGTTTGAAGAGGTTAGAACATCTGAAATAGTAAAAAAAAGGCTTCAAGATTTTGGGGTAGATGAGATACATACAAATATTGGGAAAACAGGAGTGGTAGCTGTAATAAATGGCAAGCAAAAAGGTGATAATCAAATTGGGTTAAGAGCAGACATGGATGCGCTTCCAATTGAGGAAACCACTAATCTTGATTATGCATCAAAGAACCCAGGCAAAATGCATGCTTGTGGACACGATGGGCATACTACAATGTTGCTGGGGGCAGCAAAGTATCTGTGTGAAACCCGCAATTTTAAAGGCAAGGCTATCTTAATTTTTCAACCAGCTGAGGAAGGCCTGGGAGGAGCGCGACTTATGCTAAAAGAGGGTTTATTTGAAAAATTTCCATGCTCTGAAATTTATGGAATACATAATTCTCCAAATGGAAGACATAGTGAGATTTCAATATGCAAAGGCAAAGCCATGGCTGGTGCTTCTTTTTTTGATATCACAATAAAGGCAAAAGGAAGTCATGCCGCTATGCCTCATCAATCAATAGATCCGATTATTATTTGCGCAAACATGATTGATCAAATGCAGGCTATAGTTTCAAGAAATACGCCACCTTTAGAAAGCGTTGTCTTATCAATAACTCAGATTCATTCTGGCTCGGCGTACAATGTAATTCCTGAGGAAGCTACCCTCTGTGGAACGATACGGTATTTTTCCGAAGAAGTTTATGCGTTAGTTGAAGATCGTGTAAAAGCGATATGCAGAGGGCTTGAAGCAACCTATAATGTTGAAGTAATTCCTGATCTTCGAAATACTTTTGATGTTTTATATAATGATAATGAACTAAGTGATTGTTATATGGATGCCGCAGAAGAAATTGTTGGAAAAGAAAATATTATAAGAGCTGCGCGGCCAGCTACTGGCTCTGAAGACTTTGCCGATATGTTAAAACATGTTAGAGGAGCATATTGTAGGATAGGCCACAGTGGAACTCAACCACTTCATAGCCCTAAGTTCACACTAGATCCAGATATAATTCCAGTGGGTGCATCAGTTTTAGCTAGGCTAGTAGAAAAGCAACTGCCCACCAATTGATTTATAAGGTTAAATTATTTAGCTAGGACGCCTGTTTTTACATTATAATCAACAGCTATCTGGTAAGTTGGATCGTCATCACTGTCTACCATAAGCTGGCCTGTCTTTGTCAAAAGGTCATGACAATCACGGCTTAAGTGACGTAATTTCACCTCTCTTCCAGAACTTTGATATTTTTCAGCAATATCTTCAATAGCTTTCAATGCTGATTGATCAACTACCTTTGACTTAGCAAAATCTAGAATAACTGTTTTCGGGTCATCATCTGGTTTGAAAATTTCAACAAAACTTTCGACGGATCCAAAAAAAAGAGGTCCTTCAATATCATAAACCTTAGCTCCCTTTGTTCTTATAGAGGGGCGTTCAACAGCTCGTATCCTTATAGCGGAGTTCCAGGCAAATACTAAAGCAGAAACAATAACACCCACCAAAACAGCAACAGCTAAATCTTCGAGAACTGTGACAACAGTTACCAAGACGATAACAAGAGCATCTGATTTTGGAATTTTTGTGATTAAGCTGATAGAGTTCCAAGCAAAGGTACCAATTACCACCATGAACATAACGCCTACTAAAGCAGCTATTGGTATTGCCTCGATGAGAGCGCTACCATACAAAATAAAGAAAAGTAGAAAAAGGGAAGCTGCCGTAGCAGCAATTCTTGTTCTTCCTCCTGATTTAACATTAATCATAGACTGACCAATCATCGCACATCCGCCCATGCCACCAAAAAACCCGGTAATGGTATTTGCAGCGCCTTGCGCCATGCACTCCTGTCTCGTTCCACCTCTTTTATTCGTGATTTCCCCAACAAGGTTCAGAGTTAAAAGACTTTCAATTAATCCGATAGCAGACAGCACTATCGCATAAGGAAAGATAATATATATAGTTTCTAAGTTAAGAGGAACCATCGGAATAGAAAAAAGTGGCAACCCACCAGCTACAGGAGCGAGATCTCCCACGGATGGAACAGGAATATCAAAATAAATAACAACTAGGCTGACAATTATTATTGCTGCTAAAGGTCCAGGCAATAGTCGTGTGATTTTTGGAGTAAGCCAAATTAAAACCATTGTAATGCAGACTATTAGAACCGAAGTGCTTAATAGCATACCACTCATCCAATCCAAATTGCCATCTGCAGTTTCATATTGAAATTGCCTTATCTGGGCAAGACCAATTACTATTGCGAGCCCATTAACAAAACCCAACATCACTGGCTGAGGAACCATCCTAATAAATTTTCCTAACTTAAAAACACCAGCAAGTATCTGAAGTATACCCATTAGGATTACAGTCGCAAATAGGTATTCAACACCGTGCTCTGATACAAGAGAAATCATAACTACGGCCAAGGCGCCTGTTGCACCCGAGATCATCCCCGGCCTTCCTCCAAATAGAGCGGTAACCAAACCAACAATAAAAGCAGCATATAATCCAACCAGAGGCTCTACTCCAGCTACAAAAGCAAATGCAACTGCTTCAGGAACTAACGCTATAGCTACCGTAAGTCCAGCGAGTATCTCAACTCTCAATAGTGAGATAGAGAGCTGATTACTAAGAGAATTATTTTGATAGCGCTCAGCTAATAACGAAATTGCTGTTTTTATCACTGCCTGCCTCTTTAATGGTTTAAAAAAAATTTGTACCACTTAATATGGACTTTAGAGAAATATGTAAAGCCTGTTTTCTCTATTTAGGTAGAATATAAAAACTTTGTTGGGACTGATTAAATCACTTGCCAGTTAAAAATACCCTCAATTGATGAGCTAGTGGATAAAAAAATCCTATCTTCGCGACTCCAAAAAGAGGAGCGTTTTCTACACTTTTGGAATGAAAAAGATTTATCAAAAGTCGATTATATAAGAACATTGGTTACCGTTGCATCTGTTGCAAATAATCTGTCATGGATTTTTTTTTCTGCCTATCAATGTGCTATAAGACATCACTTTAACCAAAAAATTAATGCGACTATTTCTCTAGCAGTTAGAGAAACCTCTGATGCTCCCGTAAAAGCGACTTTCGATAATAAAAAAAATATATTGTCAGTAAGTGGTAAGAAGTCTTGGTTGGTTAGCACAAATGTAGAAATGATACTATTGTTTGTAAGGTTAAAGAAACCTATCGAATTACCACTCAACAACAGCACGCGTTTATTAAACTCAACTTTAATTCCAATTTATAAAGAAAAATCTGCAACTCGTAAAACGTTCGAGAAAACAAGATTTTTAAAAAATTTAAATCAAGGCAATTTGGAACTAAAAAATACAGAAATTATGATTGAAAAAATTTTTTCTGGGAAAAATATCCGAGGCTTCGGAAATGTAGAGCAATTTTTTGTTATGCTCTCCCTTGGAATTTTTTTT
>CACBAM010000001.1 GCA_902537215.1 uncultured Alphaproteobacteria bacterium | reverse complement strand
CTGAATGACGCGAATTTAAATTTGAGCGAAGATAGACTAGAAGATATTAAATTACGAATAAAAAATTTTTTTGAAGAGATCAAGTTCAATGCCGATGCTCAATTAAGTTTAAATCCCGAAAACGCTACCATTTTTACCAATGAAAAATTTCTTCACCTTATGAAATTCCTCGAGAAACTCAAAGAGTTAATGAGTAAGCAGCCGAATGACCAAAATATAAGGCAAGATCTTGACTTAGTTTTGGACAAAGTAAGAACAAAGTTGAACGAACATTTAAAGAATACTTTAGCAAAAAAAATCAACGTCAATGTTAAGGCTCAAAATCATGCTGACATTAGTACCAATACCGAGCAGAGTTCACGGCTGAAAGGTATTCCAAGCGCAATAGATAGAAACAGCAAAGATTTCGATGTATTTCAAGCCAAAAGGGAAACTTCCATTAGTTCAAAAAACGCTGACTTAAAAATAGAAGTTGATGCAAATAATTTGTCAGATCGTAAAAGCCTAAAAAACACTCAACAACAGGATAACGAATTAAACCATGCACGTGATATGGCAAACAAGGCCTTTAATAAGAACACAGATATTATAAATCAAAATTCAAATATTGGCACCTTCTCTAAGGAACTAGATTCGGAAACTACTCTTTTGCGGCAGCCGCAGCCAATAACTTCAGCTAACAAGCTAGACACACTCTCTAATTCTGAGCCTACAAACACACAAAAACCTTCAATGTTTAGCCAGGAAAATAATGACAAATTACTCCAAACTTTAAATATGTTGTCGAGAACTTGGGGGAATAAATTAATAGAAAAAATTGAAAAATCTAAACTAGATGGAATCGAACAGCTAGAAATTGCTATGACACCAAAAAGCCTGGGACGGCTCAATGTGACAATAAACATTCACGACACAGTTACAAAGATTAATATTGTAGCTGAAAGTGCTAGCGCAGCTGCACTTCTCGGAGAAGCAGAACAAAAACTTTCACAAATGATGGAAGCCTATGGACTAAAGCTAGCATCACTTCAAACACTTACGCAACAGTTTGGTAGCAACCAAAAAGGGAAAGGGCAAGACCATAAACTTGCTTCAATAGAGAAAAAGAGTAGTATCGAAGAAGGTTCAAATTCTAAAGAGAACACTATGGGATTAAATAGTGAAAGTGAAGGACTTAACCTTATAGCTTAAATAAGAGGACAGGCGAAATGGCAGAGGAAGAACAAGAAGAAGAGCCTAAAAAAGGCGGGCTAATGAGAATAATTATGCTGGCTTTGGGTGCTATAGCATTGATCGGACTGGGTATAGGAACGGGATATTTTTTATTTGGAGGAAAACCAGCTGACCCATCTACTGAGATAGAAGAAATAATCGAAAGAAAGATGAAGGAAGCTGAAGAGGCAAAAGCGGCAGAAGAAGCTGCTAATTCTGGGCCTCAAAAAAAGGAAGCTCCTGAGGTTGAGAAATTTATAACTACTTACTACGAGTTCCCAGGTAACTTCACAACAAATCTAAGAGGATCCAGAAAATTTTTACAAGCTGGTATTGGAGTGTCAACCCAATATGATGAAAACGTTATAACAAATGTTGAGGATCATCAATTATCTCTGAGGTCAAGCATTTTAGCTGTAATGAGCGAATTTTCTGAACAAGATATTGAAGGTAAATCTGGGAGAGATGCACTTGCAAAAGCTATTGCGGCTGAGCTGAACACAAAATTGGAAGCTTTAGAAGGATTTGGAGGTATAGAGAATGTCCATTTTACTTCCTTTATGCTTCAATGAGCAGAAAATGAGGCTTTAAGTGGTATCATCAAGAAAATTATCT
Source organism: uncultured Alphaproteobacteria bacterium (assembly GCA_902537215.1). Lineage (GTDB taxonomy): Bacteria > Pseudomonadota > Alphaproteobacteria > Rhodobacterales > Rhodobacteraceae > CACIJG01. The sequence continues at coordinate 217,064 of CACBAM010000001.1, read as the reverse complement.
AGTGAGGAAGTTGATGCATTAATAGAGGGTCTGCAGTCCGATGATAATGTAAGCTCATCATCGTCTGATTTATCAGAAGCTGCTAACGTCAGACCATACAAGTTTGGGTCAGATGAATTATCTTTACTAGGAGATTACTATGCTCTAAGGCTTGTGAATGAAAGATTTGCACGACAAGCTAGAAGTGTCTTTCTCCCAATGCTTAGAATTCTTCCACGAATATCTTCTTTTCCACCAGAAGTAAAAACATTTGATGAATACTCGTCGGGTATTGAAAGCTTTATGAGTTTAACATCTAATAGATTAGAGGAACTTAGAGGGAACATGTTATTGGTTATGGACCCAAATTTTATATCGATCCTAACAAATTCATATTATGGAGGACAAATAGAAGCGATTAAAGAAAAGAGGACCGAATTTACAAGTACTGAAGAGCGGCTGATTGAGATCGTATCAGAGGGACTTAACAGAATGCTAGAAAAAGCATGGTATGATCTAATGCCAATAACGCTCACTGAACAAAGTAGAGAGGTTAATCCGCAATTCGCTTCGTTTGTTGATAACTCTGAAATGGTAATAATATGTTCTTTCGTAGTTCAATTACCTGGTGTCGATGCAGCAACTTTTGATGTCATCTACCCTCTTCAAACGCTTAAGCCTATAGCCTCTCAGTTAAGATCTAGAGTTCAAAGTGAAGTAATTGACGATGATTACACATGGAAAGAAAAGCTAGAACGAATGGTTATGGAGATACCTTTAAATGTAAGTTGCCGACTAAGTGAACCTACAGTCCCAATGAATAAACTTCTGCAAACGCGTGCTGGTGATACTTTTCCAATATATGTTGGCGAAGGCATTGAAGTTTTAATTGAAGACCAATTAGTATTTTTAAGTGAATTAGGAGAACTTTCCGGTCAAGCAGCGGTAAATCTAAAAAAAAGATTAAGTAAATAACAAATGGGGTCAAACAATGGGTGAAGAAGAAAATATAGAGGAACAAACGGAAGAGCAGTCAGCCAATGTAGAAGAAAAGCATCAAAATAATGCTTCTGCTGATAATCTGCGCGTTCTAGAAAATATTGATGTTAAACTAACAGTTGAGGTAGGAAGTGCCGAGCTAAAAATTAAAGAATTACTTAGACTAAATGAAGGTTCAGTTATTGAGTTAGATAGATTAGCAGGAGACCCTTTAGACATATTGATTAATGGAACAATGATTGCTAAAGGTGAAGTGGTGATGGTTGGAGAAAGATTTGGAATAAGGTTTGTTGAAATAGTTGATCCTCAAAAAAGAATCGAGAGCGTCAAATAAATAAGTCAAAATTTTGACCGTATAAATTCAAAAATGATAAAAGTCCTAAAAATAGGGTAAAACAAACGAAATAATTCCTTTGGCACAGTATTTGCCTTCTTACTTATGAAGGAGGCAGGTATGCAGGTTCAAGATATTAGTTTAACACAGATAGTTGTTGTATTACTCTTTTTAGGCGTTCTAATTGCTTTACAACAATTGCTGAAAAATAATAAATTTAGTTTCCAAAGCCATTTAAATAAAAAGAAAAGAATAAAATTAGTTGATGAATTTGCTTTTAGTAACTCCGAGCGTGTTAGACTAATTAGAGTGGATGACAAAGAATACCTTTATGTCCTTGTTAAAGGATCTGCGCCAACAATTATTCCTCATGAAGGAAAGAGTACTTTACCCCATAAACGAAATATTCAGCTTAATAAGCTTTCAGATAAAAGGAGTGATGAACTTGGCAATGAGGAAAAGTCAGCTAGTAAAAATAATATTTTGTCAGATGCGATATCTAATGCACGGAGAATGAATCCAAAGCTAGGTTTTAAAAAATGAGAAAATTAAAAAATATTCTAATACCATTATCAATATTATTCCCATTTCTTCTAGCTGAACCGGCACTCGCACAGAATGGCCTATCCAGCTTTGCAGAAGGACTCCCGGCCTTGAAAGTTGAAAGCAACGGCGATGCGGAAACGACCTACTCGTTATCGCTACAGATCCTTGCTCTGATGACTGGGTTAACTCTGCTTCCCTCGATAGTGCTAGGCGCTTCCTCGTTCACTAGAATAATAATTGTTTTATCAATTCTCAGACAAGCTATGGGAACTCAACAAACCCCACCAAACCAGGTTTTAATAGCAATAGCGCTTTTCTTAACTTTCTTCATTATGACCCCAACACTGACGGAAATAAATAATACCGCTCTTGACCCGTATCTTGAAGGAGAGTTACCCGCAAAAACAGCACTATCCAAGGGCTCAAATACTCTAAAAGCGTTTTTGGTAAGAAATACCCGAGAAAATGATTTATCTATGTTTACTGATTTAATTGGCGATGAAGGATACCGCGACCATAAAGATATACCGCTGACCGTTATACTCCCAGCTTTCATCACATCAGAATTGAAAACTGCTTTTCAAATCGGCTTTCTTCTTTTTCTCCCATTTTTAGTTATAGACATGGTAATTGCCTCCATATTGATGTCATTAGGAATGATGATGCTAAGTCCAATGTTAGTTGCTCTTCCATTTAAGCTTCTTCTTTTTGTCTTAGTTGATGGTTGGGCAATGACAGTGGGGTCACTTGTCGCAACTTATGTATCAACTTAATAGAGAGCAATAGTATGGAATTTGATACAAACATCAATTATTTGGAAGATGCTTTCTGGCAAATAATTATATCAGCAGGCCCGGTTCTAATAGTAGCTTTGGCCATTGGTTTATTGATTGGTATTATTCAAGCTGCGACCTCTATTAATGAAATGACATTAAGTTTTGTTCCAAAGTTAGTACTTGTTCTTTTAACTTTGGCTTTAATAGCGAATTTTATGTTAACCGGATTAGCAGATTACTTCGCCTTCATTTTTGACCAGATAGCCTCTATGGGTCAAGCTTAGAAATGGAGCAATCAATAAATGATATTATTCCAGGTTTAGGCCTGCAAAACATTATGGAAATGTTGTTGGCATTTTTTTTAACTAGCATTAGGCTTAGTGCTTTCATCATTGCATCACCTTTTTTTAGTGCCCGATTCATAATGTTGCGGGTTAGAATAATTATTGCGTTTATAATTTCTATAGTCGTATTTTCAATTCACCCATTAGAATTAGATACCCAGATACTCACTTCAGCCTATGGCATCGCAGTAATTTTTAAGGAGATTGCTATTGGAGCAACTGCGGGATTGATACTTTCAATTATGTTTTCAGCGGCATCTTTGGCAGGGGAAAAAATAGCGACGAGTGCTGGATTAAGTTATGCTGCGCAAGTTGACCCAGTTTCTGGAGTTCAGACACCGGTGGTGAGCCAGATTTTATATTTATTCCTAATAATGCTTTTCTTAACAGTTGACGGCCACCTTATAGCTTTGAGAATAATAATAGAGAGTTATAAATTTATCCCGATAGGTACGCTTCCAGTCCCTTCAGCATTAATCAATGGTGGAATGGCTGCTTCTGGGTCTATGTTTTTAAATGCATCAATAATAATGATGCCCGTTGTATTGGTAGTATTACTTATCAATGTGGCGATTGGAATAATTACTCGATCAGCTCCACAATTAAATTTATTTTCATTTGGCTTCCCAATTACGATGCTGGGTACTTTTGTTATTCTATATTTTTCTATAAGCCACCTGGGATTTGCTTTTTCGGATTTGATTGATTCATCTCTAGACCATTTAATGACAACTCTCGAAAGTGTAAATAATGGCTGAAGAAAATCAAGATGGGCAGGAAAAAACGGAGGAGCCCTCCCAACGCAAAATAGACAAACATAAAGAGGACGGTAAGGTTCTTACTTCTAAAGAGATGTTTGTTTTCACGGGAATTTCAGGGGCTCTTCTACTCATGTATGCATTTTCTTTTTCATTTAAACCTCTGCTATTTGAATGGGGAAATCTATTTGTTTTCACAGGGAATGAAAAACTTGACGATTTACAATCGGTAAAATTATCAGAAGCTTTATTTTTCATTATGAAGATCACTTTATACGTGGGGGTTCCGAGTTTGATCATCGTTTTGGCAACACAATTCGCTGTTGGCGGTATAAATTTCGCCCCTAAGGCCCTTGCTTTCAAATCGAACAGGATTAACCCTTTAAGTGGATTAAAAAGAATGTTTTCGTTGAAAAGCTTAGTAGAGCTAGGAAAATCCTTACTAAAAGTCGGTTTGTTATTCGCAAGTGCTATTGGGGTTATTTACTATTTACTTCCCCAAATATTACGAATTACAGATGGTAATTTAAAGACTGGCTTAGAGCTTACTCAAGCTTCTTTTCCGATATTAATAGGTGCATTGCTAATTAGTTTGATGATAATCGCCGCAATAGACTACTTTTATCAAAGGCATGAGCATATAAAATCTCTCAGGATGACTAAGCAGGAGGTTAAAGATGAGTATAAACAAACAGAAGGTTCGCCCGAAGTGAGAGCAAAAATAAGGCGTCTTCAAATGGAGAGCGCTACCAAATCGGCTAAGCAACAAGAAGCTTTGGAAAATATGGGAGAAGCTACAGCTATCATCACAAACCCAACTCATTTTGCAATAGCTCTTAAATATGAGGTCGGTCAGTTGGGAGCACCAAAAATCATCGCTATGGGTAAAGGACTTATTGCAAAAAGAATTATAGACATCGGCACTGAGAAGAACATTACAAGCTTTCGAAGCCCATTACTGGCCAGAGCATTATTTTTCACTGGCGAAATTGGAGAAGAGATTTCGGAAAAGCTTTACAATGCAGTGGCAGTGGCACTAGCATATGTGTATAAATTGGATAGAGGAGAAGATATAGATGCCCCCGATATTGATGTTCCCGAAGATTTAAGATTCAATGAAAATGGAACGATTTTGAAGGAGAATTGATATGCCCAGAAGAAGACATGAATCTCTTGGAGACTATATAAGCTCCGCTTGCTTTGGAGGAGTTGCTTTTCTATCTCTATTAAATGGTCTGGAAGCATTCTACGCTGGCAATATCTTTAGAGCTATAGCTATCTGGATTGTTTGTGTTTTGCTATGCCTCGCGGTCTTTAGATTTGCCATAGCTCGCCTTTTTGATTCTTTAGGCCAGAAAAAACATAGAAAATAATGATAACTTGTAATCAATGTATTTATTTATTTATCACTCACGATCCACGGAGGAGATGGGGTTGTCGAAAATTTGGTTTTAAGTCGTCAAAAATTCCCTATCAAGAGGTTATGGCGACAACTGGCATGAAATGTGCTTATTACAAAAGAAGAAGTTTAGAAAAAAAAATTGAATCTCGGAGGAGGCCACGTTAATGAGTTCAGATTTAAGTACAATTGAAGAAAGTATAAAAATCGCCTTGGATGCGGCAGATGCGGCTACTGACGTAACTTCTGAGTATAATAAAGTTAAAAGAGAGCATAAAAAACTGGAGACACAAGTGAAGCAAATACACAGATATACAACCATAATTTTTGGAAGCTCTATGATTGCTGCGATTGTTGCAATGATATTTTCTTCCGTGCTCTATTTCCGCTCGATGTCAGACCTAGGTGTAATGACGACCACCAACAGAGAAGCTCTAGTAATTTTCGCAGAAAATGTTGATGATCTAAAAGATAATGTAAAAGCTCTATCAGTAGCGATGGAGAGCCAAGTGGCTCTAGAAAAACAGAATGCAAAATTAGTAGAAGAATTGTCTTCTTTAAGAAAGGAAATCTCTGTTGCAACAAATGCACTTGCGAGCAGAGTGCTGGAGCAAAACAAAGGTTTACAGGATGCAATGACTAAGAATACCGAGCAAGCAGTAAATATATTTGCAGAAAAAGTTGCGCAATCATTCGAAAAAAGGCTTAATGAGCTTAGTAAAGGTATTGACGCTTATCAAGGTCAGCTCCTCGCTTCGTTGAAGGACATAAACACGTCCAGTACAGACAATATAGCAATGGAAGAAATATCTAAATCTCAAAACCAATTAACAAAAGAAATCAGATCGCTCTACAAAAAGAATGAAGAAATATTCAGTAAAATTAAGAGCTCCGATGGACTAATAAAATTCCCATAAGTTTTGGAACTGATTACTATGCAAGATTCAGATAGTCAGCAAACAGAAGGCCTCGGGGAGCACTTCAGCGATCCAGAAATGTTCAGCGAAAATCCTAATGAGTTGGACGAAATTAGCTCTGAAGGAGAACAACTGCAAACCTTCTTAAAGCTGAAAGAACATGGGCAATCTTCTAGAACAAGAGCTTTGAGGCTGAAAGAAAATGATGTGATAGTCGCCATAGATGGTAATAGTTATCACGAGAGTGTAGATAATATGGTTGACCTTCTGTCTAGTGGAGAAGAGGGTGAAACGTGGCTGCTAACGATTTGGAGAAATGGCAAGTTTTTTGAGGTATTTACTAGAGGACCGCTAGGAGGAATTTTTGAATTCACGCGTCCGGAGGAGTCCCAGATGATAATGGATTTGTTTCAGAAAAGGGAAATGGGACAGAAGGAAGACTACCGTATTTATGAAGCACTGAGAGACGTAAAAAGAGTGGTAGACGTCTATGATACAACGCATAGCCAGGTAGCTATAATTTTACCTCCTGTTTGGCTAATACAGCAGAAAATGTGGGAGCCATTACTGGCCATACTTTGCGTTTACCTCATCACCTTTAGCGTAAATATTTTTCTTTTCGTTTTAGCAGTGATTTTAATAGGCCTTTATTTTAGGAAAGGCCAAGTCACTCTTCGAAGAAGTTATGGAATGTTTCAGGATAGGCAAGTATGGGCAATAGTTGCGGCAAGATCTGACAAAGAAGCGCAAGAGATGTGTCGGAATATCGATGAAAAAGTTAATTTTTTAAATGCGTTGGTTAAGCCCTATAAAAAGGAGATTTCCAAGCCTAGAAGAAGAAAAAAGTCTGGAAATGTTCTCAAAGTTTCACAACAATACACATAAAAAAATTGGATAGGTCAAACTAAATTCTACGCCAAGGATTTTGTCTTATAGTTTTAAGTGTTTCATTAAAGGCGTATATCGGCTTACTATGCTCTCTTCTTGCAATAAGAAGGTGTATATGGGGCTGAATTTCTGAAGGAAAAGAATAAAGTGGTGACCAATACTCGTCAAAAGGATACTCTGCCATTTTGTTAATCTCGGTAGCTTTTGATTGGTTAATGACAGGTTTCATATATCTGTTTATGCAAGCAAAAAGACCGTTTTCTCTAAGGCTAGTATGGATTACCTCGAAGTAATTATTAATGACTTTTCTATTCATTTCCATCATTGATCTAACGTTTATAAAGGCATCCACTACTTTACTGTGCAATAAATCATTTGCGGTCCATCCTGGCATGATTAGAAAATCAAAATCTTCGTCGAGTATCTTCGATCCATATTGTAAAAATTCTTGATAACCCAAAATTTTCTGTTCAGGAAATGTATTTAAAAGATAATAACTTTGAACTGCATTTACCTCAGGTAGATCAAATATAATTATTTTTGATTTTTTTATTTTATTCTTGATCTTGGAAGCCACTCCACCATAGCCTGATCCTATTTCACATATGAGCGGATATTCTTTCTCTAAATGATTTAATTGATTTATGATAAACCACGAATGATAAATATCGTCAACATCGTGTGTATTATAATTTATCTTATAGTTTTTCGTGTTTTCAGCTTTGACATCGAGCTCATACATAACAGGGTTGCCAATCTTGCCAATACAGCTTGAAGCTACATATTCTATATCTGTTGACAAAATAAGCTTTTTAACTTGGTCTGATATATACGCATAAATATTTTTGTCATTTTTCTCGTTAATTAAATCTGGAAAATCCCCTTGTTTCATTTCTTTCCATAGATCTGAATTACCTAGTTGAAATCGACTGTTACCGTGGGAAATTAAAGCGTCATTAAAGCCGATCGTTAATGCATTTCTGAGCATCCGTGGCCAGACCTTTTCATTTTTAATTATGTCTATATAACCATTAGGGAATGCATCCCAGTGAACGCTTTTGAAATCAGCAGGCATTTTTTCTTCTGCTATTTTAAAGTTTGATAGCATAAAGTTAAATGTTTTTTGATTGTCGTTAAGCTTCATTTCAAACTCTAGATGTCTCATCTGAGATAACGTTTAAGTTAATGTCTAAGCTGTAAATACGGGGTTTCGTATTATTTAATGCACCTTAAACAAAGTAATTAGAAATTAATTTCAATTTCTATCCTTCTGTTTTTTTCTCTACCAGCGGAAGTCTCGTTTGTATCAATTGGCTTTGATTCACCAAAACTCACTGCTTTCATTCTGTCTGTACTTATGTTTCCTGCCTTCTCAAGCTCTTGTAACACGCTAGATGCTCTAGCTGCAGCTAAATCCCAGTTGTCTCTGAAATTTCCTCCAAACATTAAGGGAACATTGTCGGTATGCCCAGAAACAGTTACAGTCCCTGTCTCCCCTACCCCCTTATCAGCAATTTTAGCCATAATTTGTCTTGCTTGAGACGTTAATTCTGCCGATCCTGATGAAAAGGCTCCTCCAGATCCAACGGTAACAAAAACCTTACCATCTTTCCTTTCGACACTAACCAAACCTTTGTCAATTTCGTTTTTTAAAGCCACTTCAAGTTCATTCGCAGCTTGATTAGCTGAAGCTTCTTTTGCAGATTTGTCATTTTCATTTATTCCTGCGCCAGAATCTTTTGATGATCCTCTTGTTTCACCATCCGCTTCTGTTTGGGCCAGAGATGCAAGCTCCTTTAATTTTTCTTCGAGCCCACCGAAAAGAACCTCTTGATCAGTATTTCCAGTTTTGTTCTTAGCCTCTTCAATAGCTTCTAGAGTTTCTTGTATCAACTTAGGCAGATCTTTTGCTTCTGTATCTTGATCACCAATTTCTACTTTTACAGCTTCACCAATCGCTTCGACTTTAATTTCTCCCTTATCAACAGCCTCTTGAAGGGCTTCAACTAGTTCTTTAGCGCTTTTGTCCTTCTCTCCTCCCTCATCCTCTTCCGTTTTCACTTCAAGTTCTTTCTTCTCTAGATTAGTGGTCTGCTGTGTCATTTGCTTAGTAACTGATGGACTCGGAGAAGGACTAAAGTTTAAAGATAATACAGTGGTACCTTTTGGTTGTTCTACTACAGGCACCAATCTCTGAACACCAAATGCATTCTTTAATGAACCAGATATCTGCTTGAATTTCGGAACGTTAAATTCTGCAAATGAAAGAATTAAAACAAAAAAGGCCATTAAAAGGGTAGCCATATCCGCGAAGGTTGCCATCCATGCTGGAGCTCCAACCGGAGGACATTTGGGACATTCCTCTTCCTCTTCCTCTATCTCTGCTTCTACTTCTTCTGCCATCTTAAGATTTCCGGGAATTTTCTATTACGCGGCAGCTTCAAGTTTCTGTTGTACCGCTGGCGGTAAATTAGCTACCATCTGGTCCTGAATATTTCTTGGGGACTCCCCTCTTGCTATATTTCTTAAGCCCATAACAACCATTTCCCTGTAAGTAACCTCATACGCGGTATAACCTTCAAGAGAAGTTATCATTGGCAAAAACAACACGTTTGCTATAAAAGCTCCATATAGAGTAGTCAAAAGAGCAACAGCCATGGCTGGGCCAATTGCCTTCGGGTCTGCCATATTTCCTAGCATCAGGACTAGTCCGACAAGTGTACCAATCATGCCCATAGCTGGAGCGATATCTATCCATGCCTTTACAACATTTTGATTAGACTCATGGCGGGCCTTCATAGCTTTAATTTCTTGGTTTAATTGCGTTGTGAGCTTTGCCTCATCTGCTCCATCAACTAGCATCTGCAGTCCCTTGGAAAAAAACTTATCAGGGACATCTTGGCCCTCAAGCGCCATCATCCCATCTTTTCTTGCAATTCCAGCAAGTTCAACCATTTTTGTAACTAATTCATCTTGAGGCTTTACAGGCGGGAAAAAAGCCTTGGCCATAACTCCAAAAGAGCCTAGAAATGTTGGCAAAGGGCACGTATACATGACACAAAAGAAAGTTCCACCAAAAACAATAGCTAATGAGGGAACGTCAATAAAGGGACCAACTCCACCACCTGAAACCATAGCATATATAATAAATCCAAGCGCTCCAATTAATCCTAGAAGAGAGGCAATATCCATAGTTTTTCCTTTATGCTCGTTATATCTTTTTTACCTGCAAAAAGATCGTTGCAATTATAATACCAAAAAATAAGGCAGATATAAAAACAAAGAAACTTTTTTTGGCATCAATCTTGTTTAACAATATAATAGTGTGACAAATAAATACAAGAGAACTAAACCGATGCCAAATATACGACTTATAGCCTTATTTTTTATTTTAATTTTCACCGGTTCTAATTTGCACGCTGGTGATAGCAGATTTATTGTGAAAGAGCACATAGTTGTTGATTTAGAACGAAAAATTGAGTGGCTAAGGTGCACTGTGGGCCAGCAATGGAACGGCAATAAATGTGTGGGGAATATAGTTAACCTATCATTAGATATGGTCCCAACAGCTCTAGATATTGCTAATGAACAACTTGGTGGGAAATGGCGATTACCTTCAAAAGCAGAGCTTAAATCTATAGTTTGCAAAGAGTGTTCCTCTCCAAAAATAAATGAAGAGATTTTTCCAAATACAGATAATGCTCCGTATTGGACAGGTGACCGAAGTATTTTCAATAGCAAGTTCTATGTAAGTGTTAATTTCCATACTGGTTTCTCTTTCAATAGATTTTCTCCAATTAAGGAGCTAGCAGTCAGATTAGTACGAGATAGATAGGATTTTTTGCTTACATTCCTTTTTCGGTCCTATCTGTTTTCCACCGCCAGAGCTTGAACAAAAATAAAATTAGCCCAAGTACCATAATAATCACGGCTATCAATTCAGTGGTAATAAAAGTTATTAAGTATAGCCGATCACTAGCCACTAGTCCTAACACTACTAGCATTGCAGTGGCCATTATAAATGATCTGATTAATCTACACGCAAAACATGGGCCTTCAGGTGTGTTTTTCTGTCTTATTCTAAACATTTTGAACCTCTGGGATAAATTAACTTATGCCTTAACTTTTTCATAGTTTTTTTTTGACATATATGATTTTTAATTTTTGATGCTACAATTTAACATATTGTTTTTGTTGAGTAATTGTTTCAAAAAGCTGACATTAAGACTTGTCAAATTGAATTTTTTGAATTTTCAAAGAAACCTGCTTTCATAATCTCACAAGGAGATTTTAAATGCAATTATCACAGTCTTTAAACATAAAACAAAAACAGTCATTGGTAATGACCCCGCAACTCCAACAAGCAATTAAGTTGCTTCAGCTAACCAACCTCGAGCTAAAGCAATTTTTAGAGGAGCAAACTTTTGACAATCCTTTTATTAACGTGGAAGAAGAAACGCAGAAATCAGAGAAAAATGAAACAAGTGCTAACTCTTTAAATAAAAGTGACTCTAACTCTGAACAGGTTCTGGCAAAGGATACAGCTGATTTTTCAGACGATCCCACGAATAATGATGACTATGATAATCGCTTTGATAATGCTGGCATAGACTATGGATCAGCAATTAGCAGCAAATCAAATAATGGTGAGGACTGGGATCTAATAGCATCGACAGTACCCAATCATGAAAAATCATTAATTGCGCACATCGAAGATCAATTGCCTTATCTATTAAGTTCTCAAAGAGAACATTTCATTGCGAGATATTTTTTGGAGGCGATAGAACCTTCGGGGTGGCTTGGAAAATCACTAGATGAAATTCAAACTGAAACAAGCGTCGATTATGTTGATCTTGAGAATGTCTTAACAAAGCTACAAGGTGCAGAACCGACTGGGCTCTTTGCAAGAAATTTATCCGAATGCTTGAGACTTCAAATTATAGAAAAAGGCTTAATGTGTAACGGTCTTTCTGTTCTTTTAGACAATCTTTCCCTACTTGGTAAAGGTGATTTAAAAAGTTTGATGAAAAAGATTGATTGTGACGAAAGAAAAATCAAAGAGTTTCTTATTATAATCAGAAGTGTTGACCCAAAGCCAGGTGCTTCATTCTTTTCGGAGACTTCAAATATACAAAAACCAGACCTTTTAGTGAGAAAAGTCGGTGAGGACTGGGTAGTTGATCTTAATCGTTCTACTCTCCCATCAATAAATATTAATGAGGATTATGCCAAAAAGTTATCGCCAGTAGGTCGAGATAGCTCTAAAGTTGACGGATATGCAAGCCAAGCTCTTTCATCTGCAAGATGGCTGAAAAGAGCTTTAGAGCAAAGAAACGTTACAACGCTAAAGATAACAGCAGAAATAATAAAGAGACAAAAGCACTTCCTTGAAAAAGGTTTGGACTTTCTTGAACCTCTTTCACTAAAAGATATTGCGATTGCAATAAAAATGCATGAGAGCACAGTGAGTAGAGTAACAAACGGTTTGATGGTTTCTACTCCTAAGGGAACGTTTCCACTAAAATCACTTTTTAGTGTTACCATTGAAACTAATGACAAGGAGATTGGTAAGTCAGCTGCAGCAGTCAGAAATATGATAAAGAAAATTTTGGATGACGAGAAAGGTGAAAAACCACTAAGTGATGATTTAATAGCAAAAATTGTAAGTAAAAATGGTGTAAAGTTAGCTAGGAGAACAGTAGCTAAATATCGGGAAATGCTGAATATTCCTTCCTCCTCGGAAAGAAAAAGGAGAGCTAAATTGGATACAATGACTGTAAGCTAGGACCGATCTTAGATCCACATAACTTCACCTTCTACAGATTTATTGCTTTGAGGAAATTTCTCTTTCAACACTAAAAGTGCTTAGCTCTTTGTATTGTGCCGGTCCCACCTCTTTATCATTTTCGTCAAAGAACACCAATTTGAAAGCCAAATTAAAATCTTGGTCTAAGATTATTGGGTCTGATACTTTTTCATGTGTATTGCTAGTCATATCCTTCTCCGTTTTATCAGATAAACTGCACAAAACATGCCAATATTTTTAATCACCTATTTTTTTGTATCTTTAAAAACCTCGATAATTGCATCAACATGGTCTTCACTCAAATCAAATCTTTTTCTTAACGATTCGATCTTCTCTTGCTCTTGATCCGAAATTTCGCCATCTAAAAGAGCATTAGCTACTTCTGCCTCCAATATCGCTTTTCTTCTTGCCACTTGATTGGCAAATGCATTTGCTACGATACCAGTTAAAAGAGCAACTACGCAAACTCCCATTACAGCTGTCACAGCACCGATGATCTTTCCCAAAGGTGTAAGAGGAGATACATCTCCATAACCAACAGTTGTTAACGTAATCAAAGACCACCACATTGTTTCAGGAATTGATTTAAACTTATCCGGTTGAGCGGTATTCTCAGCAACATACATCATTGCTGATGAAAAAAATAACGCAATGGCAAAAAGATAAAGAGCAGCTACGAATGAGCTTCTTTCATGCCTTATAGCTGACCATAAATCTTCAAGTGCTGTGGAATAGTGTGAGATCTTTAGTAATCGAAGTAACCTTAGAACCCTTAACCACCTCAAGTCTACACTGGTTATAAATATTGCGAGAATACTTGGAACGATCGCTAAAAAATCGATGATTCCAGTAAAGCTAAAAATATAGCTTAACCTTCTTCCGAGGCTCGAACTATACTTTGTGTCTTTTTTCTCAGAACTAGCCCATATTCGCGCAACGTATTCTAGGCCAAAGATTACCACCGAAAAAATCTCAAAGTAAAGAAAAGATCTAGAGTATTTTTCACTCAAACTAGGCACAGACTCCAATGATACAGCTAGGAGATTCATAATAATTAAAGAAGAAAGCGCAATCTCAGTATAGAAGCTTACTTTGTCCTCTGGCTTACTTTTATCCAATATTTCGAGAAGACGTTCTTTTGTAATCATACCTAAAGCCGCGAATAATTTTAAACCCAAGCCTTATTTTTCCGCCTCTTGCTTGCATCACTTTTCATCATCTGACTAAATGCATTTGCAAACCTTCTATGGGCCTCTCTATTTTTTTTTAATGCACTATTTAGAGGTATAACGAGGTCTCCATCCGTTCTGAAAAAAGGAGGATCAAAATCTGGATGTTTTTTCAGTAATATTACGATTTCATCCAATAGTTTTTTTTCTGTCTCATTCATGCAATCAATTTACTTGCTGTTTTCAAGTTGATTCCTTATTGATAACACAATTGTCCAATTATCACGAATATATTTAGGCACTGCGGTATTTTTCCGACTTATACTTTTAACAAAACTCGTAAAATCAAATTCAGTATTAGTGTCTACCATCGTATGAAAATTCACCGCACTAACGACTTCAGACTTATTCTCCTTAATATCCTGTTTATAAGCTTCAGACTCTTTAACTTGCAAATATTGATCTTTTTGGTTCAATTTGATCAAAGGCACCCTTTCTTCTTTCTTTATAAAAATGTTTGCTTTTTTAGGTTTAGGTTCAAGAACAGCTGCTAAAAGCTTTGGTGCCAATGAGCTCTTGTTATTCTCTTTTTTCCAGACTGATCTAACCTTTCTGTAGTATTTTACATTATATTTGCTCTTTGAGGAATGATAGTATTTCACCGCCTTTTCCCATGAACGATGTCTTTGGTGCAGTTTGTTTAGAAATCTTGCTGCGTAATCAACGTTTTTTATTGGGTTTATCATATCACTTAAGTTATTAAAAAAATCTTTGTGCCAACGAAAATTTAGCTGCATACAGCCAATATCGATATTTGTGACACCCTTTTTAATTCTTTCTTCTAGAGAGCGTATAGCATCTTCTTTCGTTTGAAAATACGAGCTATCACCCCCCGCATTTAATGTCCACGGCCAAGCTCTTATAACCCCATCTACTTTTTGATAACCTGATTCAACTCTGGATATACTCAATAGAATATTTTCTGGTAATCCGTACTTTTTTTCTGCATCCTTTGCGAGATACTCACACCGTAATGCATCTTGGTGACTATTCAAATGCTGAGAGTGTGCCCCACTAAAGTTTATAAGTAAGGTGAATAGGAAAATTAAAACCGAGATTTTATACTCAAGAAATCGTAAATTCATTATGATCATGCAATAAAACTGCAATGAGCATGCCAACATAGGTTAATTTATTTTTTTCTCACCTCAACAATTTCCAAGCCTTTCATTATTGGACCATTCTTATGAAAAAGTAAACGAGCTATTATGGTTGCTGCACACCTAGTCTCATTTTCACTGGATATAACCGGCAACCCACATTCCCCAACTAAAGTACCGGTAAAATTGTCTTGTACCATCATTATTTTTTGACCTTCTCTAGTCATAAAAATTATTTCTTTACGTTCTAGGTCATAGCCCATAAAACCGGAAAAAACGACTTTGATACCATTTAATTCGTCGAAGTTAACTCTATATTTTTCTGATCGCGCTATCTCACTTTTTAATCTTCCAATCTCATTTCTATGCTCTCTCTTTAAATCTAGTATTAGCTTCTTGTAATTGTCATTGCTATCAGTCTCAGAGTTACTGATGCTATTTAGCTGGATTTGTTGATTTGACTCATAACCTTCGATAAGCATTTTTTGAGTGGTAAGTTGTTCATTGAGTGAAACTATTTTCTGCTTAAGTTCTTCCGACCTTTCTAATAATTTTTCTTTATCAGGCACATTCTTTACTTGTTCTATTAAACTTCTATTTTTTTTCTTTAAATTATTTAATGCGCTTTCCAATTTGTTTTTTTCCAGCGCCACTTCATCTAAAGCGCTAATCTTTTCTTTTAACTGCTCGTTTTCGTTTTTAAGTAGATCCAGCTCACTTTCAGTTTTTCCTTTTTTATTTTCAGCTAATTTTTTTTTGTTTTGTTGATCTACCAGTTCAAATTTGAGCTTTTCAATACTTTGAGTGAGTTTCTCCTTCTCCGATTGCAGATCCTTTCTAGCCATTTCTAATTTAGATAATTCTTGACTGCTATCGAGCAACGATTTTTCTGCATTCAGTAGTTTAGAGGTCACCTCCTCAAGCTTTCTATTTGCAAGCATCCTTCTGTTTTTACTTTCACCATCATCACTTATTTTTTCAAGATTAATCGATAGTAGATTTGCTTTTACCAACTCAGCTATTATTTCACCGGAATAGAGTGTTAAACTAAAAAACGTAGCTCCTACGATCAACAGCATCGTCCGATTTCTTCTAGAATTTTTTGAGACCATTTTTCTCTCGTAATGAAATAAGTTTGATGCTACAAAGACAATTGTCCATCTAAATAGCCTTTTTATATCCTAACGAAGCGGAAAATTAAAGCCAAAAAAAATTAATGGTAAGCAAATGCGAACTTCTACAATAGAAAGAATTACTAATGAAACCAAGGTTAATTTGGTTTTAGACCTAGACGGCCTCGGGAGAGGTAAAATTAAAACTAATGTCCCTTTCTTTGATCATATGCTTGAACAACTTACTTTCCATTCTTCAGTTAACCTTGAATTAAGTGCACAAGGGGACACCGATATTGATTTCCATCACACTGTTGAGGATTGTGGAATTTGCTTGGGAAAGGCTTTTGTAGAGGCTCTGGGGGATAAAAAAGGAATTAGTAGATATGGCTTCTTTTTACTTCCTATGGATGATGCCTTGATAAGGGTTGCTTTGGATTTTTCAGGACGGTCGTTTTTCAGTTGGAAAGTAAACTTTCCAACTAACAAAGTGGGTGATTTTGATCTAGAGCTTGTGCGTGAGTTTTTCAATGCATTCAGCACAAACTCAGGTACCACACTCCATGTGGAGATGCTTGATGGTTTCAATTCACATCATATCTCAGAGGCCATTTTTAAGGCTATGGGTAAATCTATTAAAATGGCCATCGAAAAAAATAAAGGTGCAGAGATCATACCTTCTACAAAAGGAAGCTTGTAAAAAATGAACATTGCCATTATCGATTATAGAAGTGGCAATCTGCATTCTGCTCTCAAAAGCTTCCAAGCTGCTGCATCGAAATTTAAGAATGTGAATGTTAAAATAACTTCTTGCTACAAAGATGTCCAAGAAGCAGATAAGGTAGTTTTACCAGGAGTTGGGGCATTTTCTTTTTGCAAGTCAAAATTGCATGAAAACACCGATGTTTATAAATCTCTCATTGATGTAGTAATAGAAAAGAAAAAGCCATTTCTCGGAATATGTGTTGGAATGCAACTTCTTGCAACAACAGGACATGAAGGACAAAGTAATAATCCAGGTTTAAATTGGATACGTGGTGAAGTGAAAAAAATTGATATAGAGCAGAATTTAAAAATACCACATATGGGTTGGAACAACCTTTTTTTTAAAAAATACCATCCAATATTCAACGGCATTAACACAAATGATCATTTTTATTTTGTTCATTCTTACGAATTTATTGCATCTTCATATAATAATATTATGGCTACTACAAATCATGGCAAGAACATAGTAGCGGCCATAGCTAAAGAAAATATTATTGGTCTACAATTTCATCCTGAAAAAAGCCAAATTCCGGGACTAAAGATTATAAGCAATTTTATCGAATGGGATCCTCTACGTTAATGAACCTATTTTACTTTGCTCCATTGCTGCGCTTGACAAATAAACAAAACACATCCCGACACACCGATTTTTTCCTTTGTTAGTATTTCCATTTTTGAATTATAGACTTTCCCATCACTATAATCTTTAATTTTGCCCCCTGAGAAGTTTTTATCTCCCTCTTTTTTCATGTCCCAAACAACATACTTGCCCTTGTGTTCGTAATCTTTTATCGCTTTCCCATCTTTAGAAAAAGCTTTCATCAAAGTACCACATGTTAGGTTTTTATTCTCTTTACATGCTCCAAATTTTACATGAGCCCATCCCCCAGTTTTTTTGCTTGGCATAGTTTTGTACGTACCTGAAAACGCCCCTGCAAAAACATTAGTGCTAATCATAAAAAAAGCTACTATCACTATAAGTGTCCTCATAAATATTTGCTCCATTAGAAAAGTCTTAAAATCTTGTTAATAAATAAATTACATTGTATTAAAATCACGAAGTTATGTTACTAAAAAAACTTAGGTGAGGAAAGTTAAGTTGAATTTTTACCCAGCAATTGATCTGAAAGAAGGTCAGTGTGTAAGATTGCAGCGAGGAGAACTTGGCTCTGCGATTGTTTACAATGATGATCCTGTTGCGCAAGCAAAGATATTTCAAGAGGCAGGGTGTCGTTGGTTACACGTAGTAGACCTAGATGGTGCAGTTTCTGGGAGTACTAAGAATGTAAAAATTATTGAAGAGATAATAAGTTCTACTTCACTTAAAATTCAAGTTGGTGGAGGGATAAGAAGTCTGAAGCAAATAGACTTTTGGAAGTCAAAAGGTATAGATCGTGTCATTTTAGGGACTTTAGCCGTTTCTAACCCTTCTGTAGTTCAACAAGCATGTAGGCTATTTGATGGCATCTTAATTTCGCTAGACTCCAGGTCAAATAAGGTCGCTACTGCAGGCTGGAAAAATACATCAAATAAAAATACTTTAGACCTGGCAAAAAGTTTCGAAGATTGTGGTGTCAATGCAATTATTTTCACTGACATAGATAGAGATGGCTTAATGAAGGGATTGAATTCTAATGCTACAAAGAGACTGTCGGATCATGTAAGTATTCCCGTAATTGGATCGGGAGGTATAAATGGCCCCGAGAATCTTGAAAACGTAAAGAAAAATATTCCGAACTTAGAGGGAGTTATCGCTGGAAAAGCAATATATACTGGAGCCCTAAAAATTAAAGATGCATTAAGAATTTTAAAGGATTAAAATGTTGAAAACGCGTATAATACCATGCTTGGACGTTAAAGATGGTAGAGTTGTCAAAGGAACAAATTTCATTAACCTGCGTGATGCTGGTGATCCTGTCGAAATAGCAAAAATTTATAATGATAAAGGTGCAGATGAATTGTGTTTTTTAGACATTTCAGCTTCCCAAGAGAATAGGAATACAACATATGAGATTGTAAGAAAAACAGCTGAACAATGCTTTATGCCTTTAACGGTTGGAGGAGGAGTGCGACAAGCCTCTGAAGTTGAAAAGTTACTTAATCATGGAGCGGACAAAGTAAGTTTTAATAGTGCTGCCGTTTCTAATCCTGAATTGATATCAATAGCTGCAAATAAATTTGGAAGTCAATGCATAGTCGTAGCTATAGACGCCAAATTTAATTTGAGCATAAACGATTGGGAAGTCTTTACACATGGTGGGACTAGGTCCACTGGTATTAGAGTTACAGAGTTTTCAAAAAATATGGAAGAAAATGGTGCCGGAGAGATTTTATTAACTTCGATGGATAAAGACGGTGTCCAAGATGGGTATGATATAAAGCTCCTAAAAACTATAACTGAGCTCGTTAGAATACCGGTAATAGCATCTGGAGGTGCCGGCAAGGTAGAACATTTCCTTGAGGCTGTGACATGCGGTGGCGCATCAGCTTTGTTAGCAGCATCCGTTTTTCATTTCAATGAAATTTCTATATCGGAAGTAAAGGAGTTTCTTAATAAATCAAATGTACCCATGAGGATGACATGAACAAAATACTTGAAAGATTGGACTTAACAATTCAAAGAAAAATAACAGATTCTCCAAACAAATCGCATACTGCGAGGCTTTTAAAGAAAGGTACAGAAAAATGTGCAGAGAAATTTGGGGAGGAGGCAATAGAATTAATAGTGGCCTGCGTAAAAAAGAAAAAAAAAGAGATTATAGGAGAATCCGCTGACACTTTGTATCACATGTGCGTTTTGTTGAGGTCAAAAAATATTTCGATAAATCAAGTATTATTAGAGCTAGCTTCACGAGAAGGTATATCTGGAATTGAGGAGAAAAGAAAAAGGACCACAAAATGATAGAAGAAATGATTAAGATAACGGAGAAGGTCCTTCTGACCCTAATAGGGATTGCTACCGTATTTGCCACTTGTCAAGAGATCTATTATCTAATTTTACAACAAAAGGTTCAACTAGCGGACCTTTTACTTCTATTTATTTATACCGAAGTCCTTGGCATGGTAGCAATTTTTTATAAAAGCCGACGCATACCAATACTCCTTCCTCTCTTTATCGCCATCACCGCGCTGAGTCGTATGATAATTCTGCAGGGGAAAGGCTCTGATCCACAAAACCTGTTGTATGAAGCTGGTGCGGTTCTTCTCCTTGCAATAGCATGCTTCATCGTGACTCACAAAAATGTATCGAAAGCAGAAGATTTTGATTTTAACAGCAAAAAAAAGTAACTAGAATAAAAAAAGAAACAATGAGGGTAAAAAATGGAAGGTAGTCTTGGGGCAATGTTCGTTTTTGTTTTTATTATTTGCATTGCTATTATTGCGTTGATTCTAGCTTTGGAAACACATAGAAAAAATAACGAGTAAATTTCTCTTTACTTTTAAAAAAATAAATCTACTTCTATCACCTAGGTCGGAGAAATGAGATTATTTTTAAAGGTATTTATTTTGTTTTTTTCTAGCGTTGTTCCAGCATTGCCAGACGCCGGTGAATTTGCATTTGATAGTATAGACGGTGGCACATTGGATATACGTCAGTTCGAAGGCAAGG
Source organism: uncultured Alphaproteobacteria bacterium (assembly GCA_902537215.1). Taxonomy (GTDB): domain Bacteria; phylum Pseudomonadota; class Alphaproteobacteria; order Rhodobacterales; family Rhodobacteraceae; genus CACIJG01. The sequence continues at coordinate 196,499 of CACBAM010000001.1, read as the reverse complement.
CAGTGTTGATAACAAACACAGCATCGAGATGCGGATTTACAAGACAATATTCAGACTTAGAGAAATTACATCAAGCTTATAAGGAAAAGGGCTTGGTTGTAATTGCAGTCCCATCAAACGATTTTAACCAAGAACTGTCAAGCAACTCGAAAGTTAAAGAATTTTGTGACGTATCCTTTGGACTAACGCTACCAATGACAGAAGTAACCTCAATTCGTGGCCGGGATGCGCATCCTTTTTACCGCTGGCTAAAGCGAGAACACAATTTCCAGCCAAAATGGAACTTTTATAAGGTGTTATTGGATAAAGAAGGAGACTTTCGTACTAGTTTTAACTCATTTACCAAGCCTAATTCCCCTAGTTTATTGAAAGAGGTTGACGAAGTGCTAAAACAGCCTTAATCATCTGAGGATAAATTGGGAGATATTTTAATGAAAAACGCGATATTGTTGGGATCATTGGTATTACTTTCTGCATGCTCTTCGTTTGACGTGCCACTTATACCGTTTATCTAAAATTCAATCAGCCGCCACTCTTGTAAGTGGTGGCTGACCAAAGTTCAAGAAAACTTTCTTGTTACTTCTGATAGTTATTTGATAAACTGTTTTTTTAAAATCATAATCGGAGGATTAAATGAAATCGATAGGCCACTTTATTAACGGCAAGCAAGTACCTGGAAAATCAAACAAAAGCGGGCACGTTTTCAACCCCGCAACTGGCGAGGTGCAAGCGGAGGTGGCTTATGCAACAAACGACGAGCTTAACGAAGCCGTCGAAATGGCAAATATTGCTCAGCCCAAGTGGGCTGACGTCAACCCTCAAAAGCGTGCCCGAGTAATAATGAAATTCGTTGAATTGCTTCACAGAGATATGGATAAGTTATCAGCATTATTGTCATCTGAACATGGTAAAACTTTACCTGATGCTGAAGGAGATATAATTAGAGGCCTAGAAGTGGCTGAGTTTTGTATAGGCGCTCCTCATCTTCTTAAGGGAGAATTCACAGATAGTGCAGGACCGGGAATTGATATGTATTCAATGAGACAGCCCTTAGGAGTAGTTGCAGGAATTACACCATTTAATTTTCCAGCAATGATACCAATGTGGAAATTTTGTCCTGCAATTGTAGCAGGTAATGCCTTCATTCTTAAACCGTCTGAAAGAGATCCATCAGTACCTATGGCTTTAGCCGAATTACTATTGGAGGCAGGATTACCAGAGGGAATACTGCAAGTGGTTAATGGGGACAAAGAGGTTGTAGATGCTATTTTGGACAATGACACGATACAAGCTGTGGGCTTTGTCGGGAGTACCCCGATTGCAGAATATATATATACTAGAGGTTGCGCTAATGGAAAGAGAGTACAATGTTTCGCCGGAGCAAAAAATCATATGCTGATTATGCCAGATGCAGATATGGATCAAGCAGCGGATGCGTTGGTAGGAGCTGGATATGGAGCTGCTGGTGAAAGATGTATGGCCATCTCTGTAGCGGTGCCAGTCGGGGAAAAAACAGCTGATAAATTAGTTGAAAAACTTATACCTAAGATAGAATCGTTAAAAATCGGTCCCTACACGGCTGGCAAAGATATCGATTTTGGTCCCGTAGTCACAAAAGAAGCACAAAATAAAATTTTGGGACTTGTTGATAAAGGAGTAGAGCAAGGAGCCTCTCTAAAAGTCGATGGAAGAAATTTCAAGATGCAGGGTTATGAAAATGGATTTTTTGTAGGTGCCTGTCTTTTTGATAATGTCACAAAAGATATGGAAATATATAAACAAGAGATTTTTGGACCTGTCCTGTCTACTGTACGAACTAAAAACTATGAGGAAGCTCTTGATCTTGTGAAAACGAACCAATATGGAAATGGTACTGCTATATTTACTCGAGATGGAGACACTGCCCGTGATTTCGCTAATAAAGTTAATGTGGGAATGGTAGGCGTGAATGTGCCAATACCCGTTCCGCTAGCTTACCACACCTTCGGCGGCTGGAAAAAATCTGCTTTTGGAGATCTTAACCAACATGGACCAGATGCCTTTCGTTTTTATACAAAAACAAAAACTGTTACGTCCCGATGGCCTACTGGCATCAAGGAAGGAGCGAGTTTTTCAATTCCAACAATGGAGTAACTAGTGCATTTTTCTTTATCAGAAGAACAAAACATTCTTTACAACACAGCTAGGGAATTTGGTGAAGAAACTATTGCACCAAATGCAATAGACTGGGAAAAGAAAGAAGAAATTCCCAGAGAACTTCTCAAAGAAGCTGGAACTTTGGGACTCGGAGGGATGATTGTTTCTGAGGAAGATGGTGGATCTGGAATGTCACGCTTAGACGGGACGCTTGTGTTTGAGGCTCTAGCAATGTCCTGCCCGTCTGTTTCTTCTTTTATTTCAATTCACAATATGTCTGCATGGGTAATCTCAAAGAGAGGCGACCAAGCATTAAAAGATAGATTTTTGAAGAATATTGTAAGCTTAGATGATGTTTGTTCATATTGTTTAACAGAACCTGGTTCAGGATCTGACGCAGCTGCACTAAAAACCAAGGCAGCAATAACAAATGAAGGATATAGCCTTAATGGATCAAAATCATTTATATCTGGTGGGGGTTTTTCAGATTTATACGTTGTACTGTGTAGGACCGGAGATCAAACACCAAACGGGATATCAATGGTCTTGGTTGAAAATGGACAGAACGGTCTCAGTTTCGGCAAAAAAGAGCAAAAAATGGGGTGGAAAGCGCAACCTACCGCAATCGTGCAATTTGACAACTGCTCAGTTCCTGCTGCAAACCTCGTAGGAGAGGAAGGTGCTGGCTTCAAATACGCTATGGAGGGTTTAGATGGGGGAAGACTTAATATTGCCGCTGCCTCATTAGGCGGAGCGCAAAAGGCCTATGAGATTGCAAAATCATATTCAAAGGAAAGATCAGCGTTTGGTAAACCTATCAGTAAATTTCAGTCTATAGAATTTAAATTGGCAGACATGGCAACACAACTCGAGGCGGCAAGACTTTTTTTGAGAAGCGCTGCTTGGAAGTTAGACAATTCAAAGCCGGATGCGACGGTCTCTGTAGCAATGGCAAAGCGATTAGTTACTGATGTATCATTTGAAATATCAAATACCGCCCTACAAATACTTGGTGGTTATGGCTATCTTGAGGAGTATGGCATAGAGAAAATAGTACGTGATCTTCGTGTTCATCAAATTCTAGAGGGAACAAATGAGATTATGAGAGTAATTATAGCAAGAGCCATTTTGTCAGAGTAAAAATGTCGGAGGATATTTTTATACGAAGATCAGGCTATGTGGGCCATATAACTTTAAATCGACCCGACGTGTTAAACTCACTAACCTATTCAATGATACTCTTTATAGAGAAAGCATTGATTGAATGGGAAACCGACGAAAGCATAGCCCTCGTAATTATCGACGCTAGAGGAGACAGAGCCTTTTGTGCTGGTGGTGATATTCAGATCCTATACGAAAATGGATTTAACAAAAACTTTGCTTACGGTAAAAAGTTCTGGGCTGACGAGTATCGTCTGAATGAAAAGATTGCTAATTATAAGAAGCCGTTTGTTGCTTTCATGCAAGGGTTCACTATGGGTGGAGGTGTCGGTGTTTCATGCCACGGCAGTCATAGAATTGTGGGGGAAACAAGCAAAATAGCAATGCCTGAATGTAGCATTGGTTTAGTTCCGGACGTTGGAGGCTCTTTTCTACTTGCAAAACTACCTGGAAATATAGGTACATTTTTGGGTGTAACTGGGAAAAGGATGAAAGCAAGTGATGCTATTTATTGTGGGTTCGCTGATTACTTCATACCAGAAACCAAGTGGGAGGATCTAAAAGAAAAACTTGTTAAAACTGGAAATATTGATTGGATAAAGAAACTTCATCGACGTACAGAGGCCTCGGAAATAGAGAACTCATTTTCACAAATCTCAGAGGCTATGGTTGACGTCTCAACTAAGAATATAGAGTCGAGATTGCAGCACCCATTTTTTGAAAAGGACTTAAGTGCATTAAGATTTAACTCCCCTATTTCAGTTGCTTATACAATATCAATGCTAAAGATGGAAAAGGTTCGCAATAGTATTTCAGACGCCCTTGATGCAGAATATAGTTTTACTGCTCGATCACAAGAATTTGGAGACTTCCAAGAGGGAATAAGAGCAGCTGTTATCGATAAGGACCGAACCCCGCTATGGAAAAATAAAAATCTAGGCGAAGTTTCAGAAAAAGACCTTGAGCCATTTTTCCAGACTATCCACCGTTAAACTAAGGAGTATATTTACATGAAAATAGGATTTATAGGACTTGGGAACATGGGTGCGCCCATGGCAAGAAATTTAATTAAAGCTGGTCATGAGGTATTAGGTTTTGATGTCGCTCCAACCAATGTGGGAGATATTACTCAAGACTCGATTCCTAAGATAGCGGAGGAATGCAGAATTATAATTTCTATGTTGCCTGATGGAAATGTTTTGAGAAATGTATATGAGGAGCTCATACCCTTGTGCACCTCTAAAACAATACTTGTTGACTGTTCAACAGTGGACGTGGAAAGTGCTTTGCATGTATCAAAAGAGGCTGGGAAAAGCTCAATAGCGGTAATAGATGCTCCAGTATCGGGTGGTGTTGTAGGTGCAGAAAATGGCACGCTGACATTTATGGTTGGGGGAGAAAAAGATTCTTACGACCAAATAGAACCATATTTTGCAATAATGGGACAGAAATCTGTGTTATGCGGTGGGCCAGGAGCTGGTCAGTCGGCAAAGATTTGTAATAATATGATTTTGGGAATTTCAATGATAGGAGTGTGCGAAGCTTTTAATTTGGCTCAAAAACTAGATCTAAATTGGAGTCGATTATTTGATGTTGTATCAACATCTTCAGGATCCTGCTGGTCTGTTAACACATATTGCCCAGCTCCTGCTGTAGGTCCAGAAAGTCCTGCAGACAGAGACTATAAACCTGGATTCGCAGCTGATTTGATGTTAAAAGATCTTAGACTTTCTCAAGAAGCTGCTAAAGCAGTGTCAGCCCATACAGAATTGGGTAAGCACGCAACCGAAATATATGAAACTTTCATTTCCGAGGGTGGCAAGGGTATGGATTTTTCTGCTATTTTACCCTATCTCGCAAAAAAATAGTTTTATATTTGAACTTAAATATCATAGCATTAAAGAAAAATAGGAATAGAAAATGAAAACTCGGATAACAGAATTATTCAACATTCAACACCCAATAATTCAAGGTGGCATGCACTATGTGGGATTTGCCGAACTTGCCTCGGCTGTTTCAAATGCTGGTGGATTAGGAATAATAACTGGACTTACCCAAAAAACTCCCCAGGATCTTGCAAAAGAGATAGCGAGATGCCATGAAATGACGGATAAGCCCTTTGGAGTAAATTTAACATTTCTTCCAACGGTAGCAGCTCCTGATTACCCTGGATATATTGACGCTATTATAGATGGAGGCATTAAGATCGTAGAGACTGCAGGAAGGAATCCCCAACCTTATATGGAACATTTAAAAAAGGCCGACGTAAAAGTTATTCACAAATGTACCTCTGTTAGGCACTCACTCAAAGCTGAAGCTATAGGATGTGATGCTGTGTCCGTCGATGGATTTGAATGCGGAGGACATCCTGGAGAAGATGATATGCCAAATATGATTTTACTTCCCAGAGCAGCTGAAGAGTTGAAAATCCCATTTGTTGCTTCAGGAGGAATGGCAGACGCACGAAGCTTAGTTGCCTCGCTTGCAATGGGAGCGGATGGAATGAATATGGGAACAAGATTTATGGCTACAAAGGAAGCCCCATGTCACGAAAGAGTTAAAGAGGCAATAATTAATGCTACGGAGTTAGATACGAGACTCGTTATGCGTCCTCTGAGAAATACTGAAAGAGTATTGAATAATTCTGCAGTAGAAAAATTATTGGAAAAAGAAAAAGAGCTTGGCTCAAATATTAAATTTGAAGATATTATGGATGAGGTTGCTGGAGTATATCCTAAAGTCATGCTTGATGGAGAAATGGAAGCAGGGGCTTGGTCATGCGGAATGGTTGTTGGTCTAATAAATGACATACCAAGCTGTAAAGAGCTTATAGACGGAATAATGAGTGAAGCTGACCGCTTAATAACAAAAAGACTTGAAGGTATGCTTTCAGCATAAAACTTTTTAATTTATCTACTAAGAATTTTTTTCTTTGATAAATTTCAATTGACGTTCTAAATACCGAGACTCAAGTGTTTCCTTGATACGTGAATTAAAACTTTGGGTACTCACGCTATCCATAACTATGTCATTTATCGACAGTTTCATGCCTCTTACAGCTTCAGGCGATAGCTCTTTGCATAGCCTAATAAAATCGTGTGCTCTTTCAATGACATTCTCACCTCCATTTATTATCTCATCAAAAAAACCCACATTTTTGAGTTCCTTTTCTGACATTTTTGTTGCTGTGAGTAATAATCTTTTGGTAGCACTTGCTCCGAAAATATTTAAAAATCTTTTTATTCCAGCTGGGTGATAATGTATTCCAATCTTTGCTGGAGGCACCATAATTTCAATATTTGAAACAGCAATTCTAAAATCGCAGGCACAAGCTATTTCTACACCTCCACCATATGCACTCCCATTTAAAGCACACACTGTTGGGAGAGGAAAGCTTTGAATAGCATCACATAATTTTGACATATCGTTTGATTGTAACTCTTGATCTTTTTTATTTTTTCCAATTATTGAAATAATCTCAGAAAGGTCAGCTCCCGAACAAAAAACGTCACCGCTTCCTGAGATAATAAGTGCATAAATATCAGATTGCGCCTCTCTAGAAAGTATGTCTCTTAGCAACAACATATCTTCTGAATTAAGCGCATTTTTTCTTTTGGGCGAGTCTAGTATTAATATCCCGACACCATTATTTTTTGTGAATTTTACATTATTCATTTTCGTAGTTTTTGAAGTACTATTAATCGTAATGATCTTAGTGTCCTAAAAATATTAAAATAAAAATCTGAGAAATACCAAGGCATTTCGTTTTTTTAATTAACCTATTGCAATTAAATAAAATATCGATACCCTCCCATCTATTTATTTGGGACTATCATCTCTCCTTTTTTTTTGAAAATAAGCGCCTAGAAATTCTTTCTCTTGACTTTTAATATTAATTAGGATGTTCTAGTGGATTGACAGGGGTGCCTTATTGTTTTGTGAGGCTGAGAATAACCCTCAAACTTGAACCGGGTAATGCTGGCGTAAGGAGTCACTAGATATGCGTATTCCTCACATCGGCCACAAATTATTGGAGACCTCAATGAATAGTCTTGAAGAATTGAAAGCAAAAAATCCTCTCGTGCATTGTATAACTAATTATGTTTCCATGGATATTGCAGCAAATACGCTTTTGGCAGTTGGAGCGTCTCCAGCAATGATACATACTCCAGAAGAGAGTGGAGATTTTTCTTCAGTAGCGGGTGCACTAGCTGTAAATATCGGTACTATTTCACCAAATTGGCTCGAAGGTATGGAAAAAGCAATTGAGGCGGCTAATGAAGCAAAAGTCCCTTGGGTATTGGATCCCGTAGCGCACTTTGCGACACCATACCGTCAAACCTCAATAGCAAGATTGATATCCCTAGAACCCTCAGTTGTTAGAGGGAATGCGTCTGAAATTTTAGCCTTACAAGGCGAAGAGACTGAAGCAAAGGGTGTAGACTCTCAAGAAGGAGTTGAAACAGCCTTAAATGCTAGTAAGAAACTTGCGAAAAAGCATAATTGTACAATTTTCGTTACTGGAGAAACAGACATAATCACAGATGGTGTAAGGGTTACTCGAGTATCCGGCGGATCATCTTTTATGTCGAGTGTTACAGCTATTGGATGTTCTTTAACATGTCTAGTTGGCGCCTTCACAGCGATCACTGATCCCTACACTGCTAGCGTTAGTGCTGCTACTCTGTTTGCTGAAGCAGGACATAAAGCAAAATTAAGTGCTAATGGCCCAGGTTCATTTAGAACGCATTTTATAGATCAACTTTCCCTTGTGAACCCTAATGATTTTTCAAATTTAAAGTGGGCTGAATGTGTTTGATGCCGCTAAATTAAAACTCTATCTAGTAACTGACCCTTATCTCTGTGCAACTTTTGGGTTATTGAATACAGTTAATGCTGCTATAAAAGGCGGGATTACGATGGTTCAACTTAGAGATAAAGAAGCATCGACGAAAGATAGGATCGGTGTTGGAAAAGAGCTACAGAAAATATTAAAGGATACTGAGATCCCATTGATAGTAAATGATGACGTTGAAACGGCTTTAGCGATAGATGCAGATGGTATCCACGTAGGACAAAATGATAAAAGCACCTTTGAGATAAGAGGTAAAGTTGGAAAAGATAAAATCGTCGGATTGTCATGTGAAACAATTGAAGATGCAAAAGCTGCAGACCCAGCTTTAGTGGACTATATAGGTATAAGTCCAGTATTTCCGACACCAACAAAATCGGGTTTCAATGCGTATATCGGGTTAAACGGTATAAGTGATATCGTAAATGCAACATCTCTACCATCAGTAGCTATCGGTGGACTTAAAAGAGAACACTGTGGAAAGATATTTAGCTCCGGCTGCCAAGGGATGGCAGTGGTATCAGCGATCTGTGGTAAAGATGATCCTTACATGGAAACAAAATTATTGCATGATGAAATTCGACGAGTATTTGAAGATAACAAACCGGTGAACTAAAAATGTCAAATCGAGTGAAAAATGTTCTGTCTATAGCTGGGTCTGATCCATCGGGAGGTGCAGGAATACAAGCTGATTTAAAAACATTTGCTGCAATTGGTGTATATGGCATGGCAGCAGTTACTGCCTTAACAGTCCAAAATACTATGGGAGTGGAAGGAATTCATTTGATACCAAAAAAATTTGTTGCGTCTCAAATTAATGCTATTTTTCGTGATATATGTGTAAGCTCAGTTAAGGTTGGAATGGTCGCTAACGCAGAAATCGCCAAAGAAGTTGGCACTACGTTGGCAAAATATAAAAAAGTATTTTCAGTAGTTGACCCAGTTATGGTGGCAAAAGGAGGATCACCTTTGTTAGATAAAAAAGCAATCCAATCTGTTAAAGACCATCTGTTACCAATCGCAACAATCATAACACCTAATTTACCTGAGGCAGCAGTTCTATTGGGTTCCTCTGTTGCAAAATCCAAAGAGGATATGGTTAATCAAGGCAGAGCTCTATTATGTTTGGGATCTAAGTCGGTTTTGATAAAAGGTGGACACTCAGGAGGCAGTACAAGTGATGATCTACTAGTAACAGAAAAAGATCATGTTTGGTTCAATGAGAAAAGAATAAATACAAAAAATACACATGGAACAGGATGTACTTTATCCTCCTCTATCGCATGTTTTTTAGCTAAAAACTACTCAATAGAGGAAGCAGTTTCTAAGTCAAAGGAGTTTGTTACTGGTGCTATTAGAGACTCAAATAAACTATCTGTCGGGAAAGGTCATGGACCGACCAACCACTTTCACGCATTAAAAATTTTTTAACAAAATTAAAGGGACCCAATAATGATCTTAAGACTTATACTCTTATTTTTACTTCTCACAGCAAATAAATTGGCTGCAAAAGATAAAATGACCCTTTTGTTGGACTGGTTTATAAATCCCGATCATGGTCCAATAATAATTGCTAAAGAAAAGGGCTATTTTTCTGATCAAAACCTAGAAATTGAAATAATCGCTCCTGCTGACCCATCAGCTCCACCAAAGCTTGTGGCTGCTGGTCAAGCTGATTTAGCCGTAAGCTATCAACCACAATTACATTTGCAACTTACACAAGGATTGCCACTTATTCGTGTTGGGACACTTGTGGCAACCCCACTTAATTGTCTATTAGTTTTGGAGAACGGTCCCATAAACACTCCGCAGAGATTGTCCGGAAAGAAGATCGGTTTCTCTGTTGCAGGTGTTGAAGAAATTCTACTATCTGCAATTTTAGAAAAGTATGGTGTAAAGTTAGAAGATGTAGAACTAGTAAATGTAAACTTTTCTCTTTCACCTTCTTTAATGTCTGGTCAGGTTGATGCTGTTATTGGTGCTTTCAGAAACTTTGAATTAAATCAAATGAAGATTGAGAACGTACCCGGAAAATGTTTCTTCCTAGAGGAAGAAGGAGTTCCTCCTTACGACGAGCTTATTTATGTTGCTAATTCAAAGAATATTGACAAAGAAAAAATTCGTAAATTTCTTAAAGCAACGGAGCTAGCAACCCAATTTATTATAAATAATCCTGAGGAAAGCTGGAAAATATTTGCGTCGACGTCTAAAGAACTAGATGATCAATTAAATAGAATGGCATGGGCGGATACGATACCTCGTTTTGCTTTGAGACCTCCTGCGTTTGATGCCGGAAGATATCTAGAATTCCAAGATTTTCTTCTTCAAAATAAGTTAATAAATAAAGCTTTTCCGATTTCTAGAATAGCTATAGATGTAACGAGGAATTAGATGAACTACAGTGACGTTTTTTCAACTTGGAGAGATTTGTATAAGACTGAGTGGACTTCTTATACGAGGCATTCATTTGTAGAAAGAATAGGAGATGGAACTTTACCAAAAAGCGCTTTTCTAAACTATCTGAGACAAGACTATATCTTTCTAAAACATTTTTCTAGAGCTTGGGGTCTTGCAATTGCAAAGTCCGGTAACATAACTGAGATGCACACTTGTTCCAAGGTGGTTCACGCACTTTTAGACGAGGAAATAAAATTGCATATAGAATTTTGTAACAGTGAAGGCATCTCAACTGACGAACTTGAAAAGACAAATGAAATGCATCAGAATTTAGCTTATACAAGGTTCGTTCTGGATGCGGGTTTTTCAGGGGATTTTTTAGACCTTATGGCAGCACTCGCACCATGTGTACTGGGCTATGGGGAAATAGGTAAGCGCTTAGGAGAGTCCCATTATAGTTCGGTCTATGAAAAGTGGATAACTACATACGCAGGAAAGGATTATCAAAGTTTATGTGTGGAAGTAGGAACCTTAATTGATAATGCTGTTATCATAAGACTAGGTGGCAACTATACATCTTTAGGTAAATTTCGTGATCTTTCTCAAAAATTTAAAATAGCTACACTCCTCGAAAAGAATTTTTGGGAAATGAATCATATATGATGTCTTCTACCTCCCCTTCAATAGAATTGATCGGAAGTGTAAGATCAGAAAGTGAGGTTTTGTTTGGAGATCTAAGGCTTGCAGTAAGGGCTAATCAGTGGACTTGCCTTCTTGGTTCATCAGGGATTGGCAAATCGACTATTCTTAGATTAATTGCTGGGTTGCCAACCCATGTTAAACTTGACGGCAGCATAAAAAGTAATGATCACTTACCTATTTCAAATCGTGTTTCCTACATGGCCCAGAATGATTTATTAATTCCATGGGCGACAGTAAGCGCCAATGTTTCTTTGGGTAATAAATTACGGGGAGAAAAGTTCTCACCAGAAAAAAAACTGAAAATTATTGAAAAAGTTGGTTTGATGGATCATAAAAAAAAATATCCCTTTCAGCTTTCTGGAGGACAGCGTCAACGAGCTGCTCTCGCAAGAACGTTAATGGAAAATACACCTATAGTTCTATTAGATGAGCCATTTGGTTCATTAGACTCAAAGACCAGAGAAGAGATGATCGATCTGACATTTGAAAGTCTTAAAGGAAAAACCGTTTTGTTTGTAACTCATGATCCCCATGAAGCTGCAAGACTGTGTGAAAGTATCTACATTCTTCGCCGGCAAAAGACAACAAGCAATAAAAGTCTCAAACCACCATTTCCTAAACCATATTCCGACAAATTGGTTTTCGATCTGCAATATTCGTTACTAGAAAAAATAAAAAGCAACTGATCATGAAAGCTATAATTTATATAGTCTGTACTTTTTTATCAATTTTCTTTTTTTGGGAATTAGCGGTAAGGTTAGCGAACCCTCCACCTTATATACTTCCAACACCTTACTCTGTATTAGCCGCATTTAAAGAAAACTCACTGCTTATTTATGAACATTCAATTGTGACAATTGTAGAAGTCTTAATTGGGCTCACCATAGGGATAATATTAGGCATGATTACTGCGTTAACACTTGAAATATTCGTGACTGCACGCTTGATACTTAGACCACTGTTGATATTTAGCCAATCTATTCCGGTATTTGCAATTGCCCCATTACTTACTTTATGGCTTGGTTATGGTATTTTGTCAAAAGTCGTTATGGCAATCTTGATTATCTATTTTCCTGTTACTTCAGCATTTCATGATGGTCTTTCTCAAACCCCAAAACGATATCTTGACCTCGCAAAGACAATGAGAGGAACAAACCGAAGAAATCTATTATATTTAAAAATTCCACATAGCATTCCTTCTTTATGTTCCGGAATAAAGCTAGCTTGCGTCTATGCACCGATCGGAGCAGTTATAGGAGAATGGGTTGGGTCATCACAAGGCTTGGGATATCTTATGATTTTAGCAAATGGTCGGGTAAAAACTGACCTAATGTTTGCTAGCCTTTTTACACTCGGAATTTTATCGATTACTTTATTCGGCTTAATAAGCTACTTATTACAGATTTCTCTATCTAAGTACTTGAAAGCATAGTTTCAGCTGAGGATAAAAAACTGTTATTAACCTCCTTGTTTAAACCGTAAAAGTGATTAGTTTTCCATTTCTATATTGATTTCTTATTTTGATCAGACTATTAAACTAAAAAAGGGAGAATACCGAAATCATGAGTTTTTTGTCATCACCATATATGAGTTCTTTTGTAGGCTTCGACAGTCTTTTTGATGAAATTGAACGCATGTCCTCTGTAAAACAGTCTACCTATCCTGCATACGATATTAGAAAGCTTTCAAATAACAGTTTTATAATTGTTTTGGCACTCGCTGGCTTCACTGCCGACGATCTAATTATAGAGGCAACATCAAGTGAATTGGTGGTTTGTGGCAATGTTGATAAAGATACACAACATGAATATATTCATAAGGGAATAGCTAAACGAGCGTTTACTAAAACCTTTAGATTAGCTGAAAATGTAAGAGTCAACGGAGCTGAGTTTAAGGATGGGCTATTATCTATTCATCTTTACAGGGAAGAGCCAAAAAAAGAAACTCCCCAGAAGATCTCTATAAAATCATAAGACACTTTTTAAAAGACATAGATAATTGAAAAATGACGAAGATAAGAAAAGATTAGACAAAAAACGTCTCATGAATGACACACTGTCTAAAAAAAACGTTTCGATTCAGGATAAAGTAATGAACTTGCGGTTGTCGAGACAAATTGATAAAGCACGATTTGAAACTGCATTTAAAACTCTCTTGAAAAAGTAATATATTGAGATTTAAATGATACCCTTTAACATTTTCCTCGCGCTGTAAGATAAGTCTTCCAAATTTTGACTGGTATAAATATTTCTTGATATCTCTTTTCCTAGTTCGACACCCCATTGATCAAAACTATTAATTCCCCATAGCAAGCCACATACAATAGTTGCATTTTCATACAGAGAAACTAGTTTACCTAAAGACTCGGCGTTGGTTCTATCCCAGCTTATAAAGGTAGACGGCCTATTGCCTGTCATATTTCTATACTTTTCTTTATGTGTCTGTTTTCCCGTGATGAGCGCTTCTGCTTGTGCAATAGCGTTTACAACTAGCCTTGAATGGGGGCCTAAATCTTTTTTATTTTTACCAACTACATTCCTTCCCTCAAATGGAACTAAGAACTCCACTGGAATTTTTTCTATGCCTTGATGAAGTAACTGAAAAAAACTGTGTTGCGACTCCGTTCCAATTTCCCCGAAAACTGAAGGTGCTGCAGGTAACTCTAGCTCGTTACCCAGAGTATCTAGGCTTTTCCCATTGCTCTCCATTTCCACTTGCTGAAACCAAGTTGGAAAAAATTTTAGACCATTCTCATAAGGAACAATTGCGAGGTTTTGTAGCTTCAAAACGTTTCTGTTCCAGATTCTTGTTATGCCGAGAATGTACGGTAAATTTAATTCAAGTTTTTCTTCCAAGAAATGCTTGTCCATTTTATAGGCTCCTGCTAGAAGCCGTTTGTAAACATCTATACCAAGAGACGCAACTAAGCCTAAACCAAAATGGGACCACATTGAAAATCTTCCGCCTACTCCATTCGGCACGTGAAAAATTGCATGCTCCTTAAGACCGGCTTCCAATGCTTTTTCTGGAAATGATGTGACTGCCACCATATGATCATTGAGATCCAAGCCCTCATTATTGAGCAAAGTTTTGACAAACCTTAAGTTAACTAATGTTTCTTCTGTAGAAAATGACTTGGAATTGAAGATAAAGAATGTTTCTTTGATATCTTTCATTTTTAAAGTGTTTTCAAGATGTGTGAAATCTAAATTCGATATGTTAATTAGGGAAGGCCCCTTACTTTCGTGCTTTAGTGCATGATAAACCATTTTTACGCCAAGGTCCGATCCCCCTATTCCTATGTTAATCAAATTCTTTATTTTCTTTTGTTTTAGAAGAGATATGAAGGACTTATACCTGTCGGTTTTATCTACTACTGAGTTTGAATTTCGTTCAAGAAAATGGGTTACAAACCTATTTTCAGTAACATTCAAAAAAGAACCCTCAAAGAGCTTCTTTTTTTTATCTTTAATGTCTATAGCCTTTCCAAGCATTTTAAGTTTAGCAAATTGCTCAGAGGAAATAAGCTGCCTAGTTATATCAAGTGATATATCCTCAAAAGAAAAAGTGAATACCTTCTGTCTTTCTGGATTTTGGAGTTCGTTGGCGATAACAAACTCCGACTTTTTTTCTTTTTCTAAAATATCCCTAAAGTATTTGTTTTCATTCAGTTGCATTTTTTCACAATAGTTTGAGCTTCGTTCCGAATAATATCTGATGCCACAACAAAGTTATTAAGTCCAATTTTTTTAATACGATTTATTTTTTTCTTTGTCCCCAATTACCATAAAAAGGTAAACACCTAACAAAACAATGAATAATGAGATTAGATGATACACGAATAACCTCTCCCCTAGCAAAAGCACTCCGAGGATCGCTGCGAAGATAGGTAGAAAATTAATAAATAACCCTGCTTTAGATGCTCCAACTAGCTCAACCCCTCTTATAAAAAAAATCTGAGCTAAAAATGAGGGGACAAAAGCGATGTAAAGTATAGTAAGCCAAGCAGTACTTGTAGCGGGAACCTGAATGAGCCCTATATGGTATTCTATAATCAGTAGTGGAATAGAAAATATCAAGGCACTCAATGAGAAATAAGTCATGAGTACAATGGGATCAATTACCGGTTTGTTTTTCAATCCGAGGGTAAAGCCAGAATAGAAAAAACAGGCACATAGCATCACTAAATCTCCATAATTAAAAGACAATAAAATCACTCTCTTATAGTCGCCTTGGCTTACCACTACTAGAACGCCAAAAAATGCTATTATCAGCCCAGTAACCTTTGTTATGTTAACCGCCTCCTTGAACATAATTACCGACCCAACCAATATTATTGCGGGCATGATGCCTTGAATAATGCCTAAATTTATTGCTGTTGTATTCTGAGCAGCTATATAAAACAATGCATTAAATCCGGTAAGCCCAAGTGAGCCCATCAAGCAAAGCCAAACGAGTTTCCCACTAATTAAATTAAAAGACAAAATTAATTTCTTATTTAAAAATAAGATTAAAAAAATTGAAATAATAAACCATCGCAAAAACACAACAACCATGGGCGAAATTTCACCAGTTGACATCCTTCCTGCGACCGTGTTGCCGGCCCAACCTAGCATTGCTAAACAAAGCAAGATAATACCATTTTTAAAAATAAAAGAATATACTGGGTAACCCACTAAGCGACTTTCTTTAGTCAAAACAAAAATGGTGACCCCGGTACGATTCGAACGTACGACCTACTGATTAGAAGTCAGTTGCTCTATCCAGCTGAGCTACGGGGCCACATCGTGCAATAGGTATCATATGAAAGGTTCGTAGTAAATTTAAATTTGATCAAATTTGTTTGGGAAGCTGGCTGCAGGGGCTACCAATTTACAAGACGCCACTAATGGGTCCATGGTCTTTTTCTATTGTAATCAAAATTGTCACCATAACCATTTTTTCTGATGTTCATCTTTTTTTCAGAGCCCTCATCGATGAAAAATAAAAGCTTGTTTTTCATCGCATATTGTCTTGCCTCTTCCTTCGTTTCAAATTTTAATTTTATTTGACTGGTGGTATCGCTTGATCCAATCCAACTCATAACTGGATCTATTGATTTATGATCGTTTTGCTCAAACTCTAGAAACCACTGGCCTGCATTTCCGGTTCCCGACTGCATCGCAGTCTTAGATGATTTAAAAATTCGTGCTACCATAAAATTCCTAAAAGACAGTTTAAATTTTAAAAATATTACTATATTTAATAATAGCAGATTTAAACAGAAAAATCACACAGCAATTATAAAAAATTTTATATAAAGTTTGGGCGATATGAATGAGTTGACTATTGAAAAAAATGATTTGAGTGTTGTATCGGATTTTAAACCAGCGGGTGACCAGCCTACTGCGATCCTCGAGTTGGTCGAGGGTTTAAAGAAAGGCGAGAAGAACCAAGTTTTACTGGGGGCCACAGGTACAGGAAAAACTTTCACGATGGCCAAAATTATCGAGGCTACACAACGCCCTGCACTCATTCTTGCTCCTAACAAAACTTTGGCAGGTCAACTTTTTGGTGAATTTCAAAAATTTTTTCCAGACAATGCTGTAGAATATTTTGTCTCATATTATGACTACTATCAGCCGGAGGCTTATGTTCCAAGATCTGACACCTACATCGAAAAAGAAGCTCAAATAAATGAACAAATTGACAGAATGCGACACTCAGCGACAAGATCCCTGTTGGAACGAAAAGACGTAGTTATTGTCGCATCCGTGTCTTGTATTTACGGTATAGGTTCCGTTGAAACCTATAGCTCTATGACACAAAGTTTAAATAAAGGAGGTACTTTTAATCAAAGGCAAGTAGTTAAAAATTTGGTTGAGCAACAGTATCGGAGAAATGACAAAAATTTTCAAAGAGGGAACTTTCGAGTTCGTGGTGACACGCTAGATGTATGGCCTGCTCATTTAGAAGATCGGGCGTGGAGATTTTTGTTCTTTGGCGACGAGCTTGAAAAAATTGTTGAATTTGATCCGTTAACCGGAAAAAAGCTTGCGGAACTATCCCAAGCAAAAATCTATGCAAATTCGCATTATGTGACACCTAGACCGACTCTACAGCAGGCAATAAAAAATATAAAAGCAGAGCTAGTGATCAGACTTAAACAGCTTAATAATGAAAATAAACTTCTTGAGGCACAAAGATTAGAACAAAGAACTAACTTCGACTTAGAGATGATCGAGGCAACAGGTATGTGTAATGGTATCGAGAATTACTCAAGGTATCTCACAGGTAGGAACCCTGGAGAACCACCACCTACACTTTTCGAGTATATTCCCGATAATGCAATTGTTTTTGCGGATGAAAGCCATGTAAGTATACCGCAGCTCGGTGGTATGTTTAAAGGAGATTTCAGAAGGAAAAGTACTCTTTCGGAATATGGTTTTAGACTTCCTTCATGTACCGATAATAGACCATTAAAATTTGAAGAGTGGGATGCTATGAGGCCCCACACAATTTATGTATCTGCTACTCCTGGGGCTTGGGAATTGGACCAAACACAGGGAGTTTTCACTGAGCAAATTATCAGACCTACCGGTCTGATTGATCCCGAAATTGAGGTTCGACCTACTGATTCTCAAATAGATGATTTGATAGTAGAAGTTAGCAAAGTAACAGAGAGAAATCTTAGAACTCTTTGCACTGTACTGACAAAAAAAATGGCTGAAGATCTCACCGAATATCTTCATGAGAAGGGCATTAGAGTTAGATACATGCACTCTGATATAGATACTTTAGAAAGATTAGAAATTCTTCGTGATTTACGAATAGGCACTTTTGATGTTTTGGTGGGTATCAATCTTTTAAGAGAGGGTTTAGATATTCCAGAATGTGGATTAGTTGCAATATTAGATGCCGATAAAGAAGGATTTTTGCGTTCTGAAACCTCATTGATACAAACGATTGGAAGGGCTGCCAGAAATATTGACGGAAAGGTCCTAATGTATGCCGACACAGTCACGAATAGCATGAAGAAAGCAATAGACGAAACTGATAGACGCCGTGATAAACAAAAAAAGTACAACGTTGAGAACAGCATAACACCGAAAACGATCGAGAAAAATGTTAACGATATATTGGAGGGTCTCTATAAAGGGGACACTGACCAAGCTAGAGTAACGGCTGATTTGGAGAAAACACCTGGGATTGGTCATAATCTATCCAGTCATCTGGAGGATTTAAAATCGCAAATGCTTAAGGCCGCAGAAAATCTTGAGTTTGAAGTAGCGGCTAAATTGAGAGACCAAATACAAAAGCTTGAAAAAACAGAATTGGAAATAAAAAAAGATCCATTTGCGAGATAACTACTAGGTTTCACCTGCTAAATTTATGGTTAAAACGCCTGCAATTTTCCACAGATCATCATATTTTTCAAGGATATAGTCATATGTCTCCAGACGGCCTTCATAGGATTGGAATAAAACTCTCTGAATAGCTTTATTGCCAAGGTCTTGAAATTTTGTGAATTTAAAGCTCTTTGGCCTCCATATAATAGGGTAGCCGTTCTTGACCATCAAACCAAAAACTTCCGGGTTTGAGAACTGTGCTTGAATGTTGGGCGCCGCAAATGTATATGCTTTCTCGATATTATTTTCCTTAAAAGCCTCAATCTGTGAACTTATGGTATTACGTGCCATTTCACTTTCATCAGCAAAGACTAAAGTGCTCAATAGAGAAATAAATAATGCGATGATCCACACTTTTTTAATAATAAGCCTCATTGTAACACCTCATTCAACTTTTCGACTGTTTTTTCTTTACCTAGCAGGGCAAAAAAACTGCCTAGCCTAGGACCACTTTGACTTCCTAATAGAACTTCATATATCAATTTGAACCAATCTCTATTGTTTTCAAATCCATTTTTTTTACCTACATCTAAAATAATTTGCTGAATTTCACTCGCATCCCAGCCTTTTTGTAACCCCTCTAGTTTTTTTGTCAGCTCAACTAAAGGGATACGCTCATTAGCTGAGGGTTCCTTAAAAACAAGCTTGGATTCAAGAAAATCATGAAAATAATTTATGGCATTTTGCAGAGCCCCACGCATTGTGGCGTTCATAGGATCACCTTTCTCGTCAACATACTTTCTTACAAATGAAAGAAGTGTTTCTATACTTGTTGACCCAGTTGCCCCCGCTAAGTTCATTAGCATAGAAAAAGAAACGAGTAATTCTGACTTAGGAGGATTGGCTCGATGAAGGTGCCAAACAGGGTTTTGATATTTATCCTCCCCGCTCTGTTGATGATACACTTCTAAAAACTTATGGTAATCATCAACAGCTCTTGGAATGGAATCAAAATAAAGTCTTTTTGCTGTCTTTGGCTTTTGAAACATAAAGAGGCTTAGAGATTCCTTTGATCCATATCTTAGCCACTCTTCAATTGACAGGCCGTTACCTTTTGATTTTGAGATTTTTTGTCCTTGGTCATCAAGGAATAACTCATAAAAAAACTGGTACGGCGCATTTCTCCCAAGCACTCTGCATATTTTTGATGCTAAATTCGCAGATGGAATTAAGTCTTTGCCATACATTTCATAATCTACAGACAATGCGAACCATCTCATTGCCCAATCGGCTTTCCATTGTAGTTTTACATTCCCATCTGTGACTGAAGTTTTAACTTTTTCCCCGTCAACATCTTTATAAACTATTGAATGTGTTGTAGTATCAATTTCGAGTGTTGGAACTTGTAAAACTTTACCGGACTCTCTACTTATTGGCAAAAAAGGCGAATAGGTTGATTTCCTTTCGGGCCCGAGAGAAGGTAAAATTATTTCCATAATATCATTATATTTAGCTAGTACTTGTACTAATGCTTCGTTGAAAACACCAGTAGTGTAACATTCGGTAGACGAAATAAAGTTATAGTCAAAACTAAAACTATCGAGAAACTCACATAATTTACTATTGTTGTGATCAGCAAAGCTTTTGTGGGTTCCAAAGGGATCGGTTACCTTCGAAAGGGGTAAATCTAAATCTCGTTCTACTAACTCTTTATTTGGAATATTGTCAGGAACTTTTCTAAGACCATCCAAATCATCTGAAAAACACAAGAGATTGGTTTCAATTCCATATAGTTTTTCATAGGAGTGCATAACCATCGAGGTTCTCATAACCTCACCAAATGTTCCAATATGCGGTAATCCAGATGGACCATACCCAGTCTGAAAAGTAACCTTATCTTTATTTTCATTGATATTTTGCAAATATTTATTGAGGCCAACTGCCTCTTGTGCAGGCCAAACTTTAATATTATTGGGTATATTTTCCATCAGGTTCACCAATCCACATTAAAAGAAAAAAAACATAAATGTTGTTCAAATAAAGTGAGATCCGTATAATATAAAAGTAAGAGAATTGCTAGCATTTAAATGGATATAAACTCAAGTACAACAATATTGAGCCCTCAAGATGCGTTGGTAGCTATTATGATAGCGGAAGGAACGTCTCACCGAGGTGTTACGAAAATTGAATTCGCCTCGATAATCAAAATCGTTGAACATCTACCAATATTTAAAGATTATGATGTGGCCCGTGTAAAAACTATAGCCGAGACTGTGTTTGATATATTTGAAGAAGAAGATGGACTTGATGCGCTTTTTGGTTTGATAAGGGTCTCTTTACCTGAGCATCTCTATGAAACAGCGTACGCTTTAGCTTGCGATGTAGCTGCCGCAGACGGGCGCCTTAAAGAAATCGAGCTCCAATTATTAAGAGAAATTAGATACGAACTTAACATAGATCGTCTCCATGGAGCCGCCATAGAACGAGGTGCTAGAGCAAGACATCTTACAATCTAAAATCGATATCTAAATACTATCTATTATTTTTCGAACTATTTGTCTTTCTTGGATTACAGCTCTGGAAAGCCAAGACGACGATCCCTTTGGCCTTTCAAAGTTACTGCTAGAGTTTTCTTTTCTTTTGTTTAAATCAGCTGAAAATATGGAAAAGGCCATTACCGGAATATCCTCTTTACAAACGTATCCTGCTAATCCTCTTATATAATGCATGGTTCCCGATTTACCTTTAACCGTTATATTGCCAATCGAGTTAACTTTCCCTTTTGATGTGTAAATTGGAATACGTTTTAAGACTGGCAAAAGACTCTTTTGAACATCGTCTTGCATTAAAAACCTTCTAAAATCTTCAGAGGTGGAAAAACTACCTGCGGATAACCCGCTGTGATTTAAGAATAGAGAGTTTTGCTTGCCAATAATGTCACGAAACCATCTGGTCATAATTATGGCAGACTGGTCAAGGTCATAAAGATTTGCTGAAATGAGTCTACTTGTAACAAGTCCGAGTGACTCGGTAACCATATTTTTTGAGTATTTTAATGCACTTTTCAATATTATTTTGTTATCAGTAGAATAGTGCGTACAAAGCAGTCTACTCTTCTTGGGTACTTTTTTTCTGCCCATATTCGTAATTTCAATACCTCTATCAACCAGAAGCTGTTTCAAAGTCTCGGTAGCATAATAAGAACTCTCTCGAACTGGTAGCCATCGACTACCTTTTTTTCCTAATATCCGCCTATTTACCGACCATCTCTCTTTGAATTTCGTTTCATCAAGCTCATAACTATACACAGGGCCTTTATTGTTTTCTAAATCCAGGGTGATATTTGTTACTTTTGCAATATTTTTTAAGCCTGGAGCAGTTAATGAAGTCTTATATTTCGCCTTTTCCAACCTTTTCCACTCAAATAGAATACGGTTCTCATTAAGGTTAATCGCTCCGATACCTGGATTATATGCATACTGAGGAAGTTGATTTCTATTTATATAATTTATGTCAGGCAGATAGCTGTTATCGTAGAAAAGGCTTCCAATTACTTCATTAACACCCAAATTTTTTACGGAGTCAATAAAAAGGGAAAGGTCATCGGTCTTAAGCGTAGGGTCTCCGTAACCTTTGAGGTATAGGTCACCATGCAGTACAGAGTCTTTGATAACTCCGTCGATGAACAATTCTGTTTTAAATCTGTCAAGTTTGTAATTATTGCAAAGATAATAACATGCAGTCACCATTTTAGTAACAGAAGCAATAGGTAACCTAAGTTTTTCATTATGCCGACCGATGAGCTTATTCGATCTAAGGTCTACTGCCATAAAACTTGTGTTATTTTCAAAACCAGATTTTTTTATTAAATTGGTAAAAATATTTGTTGTTTTTGCTAAAGCATTCAAGGGAATAATTCCTGTAAATACCGACAAAGCACTCAACTTAATAAATTTTCTTTTACTTAACATTTGATCTAAGATCACTTGAAGAAAGATTTAGTCTTTTTGAGTCCACTATGCACCAAATTGGAGGTTTACAATGCTGTAGTTGTGCAGATTGCCCACTCATAAGTCTAAAACTCCTGTACTTAAAAGCAAAAGTTGACGAATTCACTATTGATCTACTTCTCCCTCTGGCTACCACAGCAATTCTGACATTATTCGCTATCCATTGCCAGTTTTTCCAAAGATGAAATTGAATAATATTGTCTTCACCCATCACCCAAATAAATTTTATATGTCTATGTCTTTTTTGTATAAAATTCAAAAGTTGGAAACTGTAGTGAAAATTTTGCCTTATCTCAATTGGTGAAAGTTTAATATTGGGTAATTTTACCAATTTTTTGGTTTTCTCGACCCTATCACCAAAACTGGATGGACCGACTTTTTTAAGAGGATTTTTTTTTGTGTAGACCCAATATATCTGTCCTAGCTCAAACATCCTTAAGGATACTTTGCTAATATGGACATGGCCTAAGTGAGGAGGGTTGAATGACCCTCCTAATATCCCTATAGGCCTTCTGTAGCCAACCCTACCAAGCGTTTTCTCCGGCTCTAGTTGCAAGTCTTTTTAATCCTTCAATAAAAAACATATGACAAAACAGTAATACTATTATAGCAATTAGAACATGAGTTCATATCAATATATATATACGCTAAAAGAATTAACAAAAACCTTTCCAAATGGGAAAAAGTGCTTTGAAAATATAACATTATCATTTTTGCCCGGCGTTAAAATTGGTTTGGTGGGAGTGAATGGCGCTGGGAAATCCACTCTATTAAAAATAATGGCAGGAATGGAAAGAGAATTTAATGGTGAAGCTTATCCGGCTCAAGGCATAAAAGTAGGCTACCTTCCTCAAGAACCAAAGCTCGACGATAGCAAAACGGTAAGGGAAAATGTTTTAGCGTCTGTATCCGACAAAAAATCACTTCTAGACCAGTTTAATAACTTAGCCGCATCACTAGCAAATGATTACTCTGATGAAAAAATGGCAGAAATGACACAGCTTCAAGATAAGATTGACTCACTCCAAATTTGGGATATTGACTCAAAAGTTGGTATGGCCATGGAGGCGTTAAGATGTCCTGATGATTCCTCGATTGTTTCTGCATTATCTGGAGGAGAAATTAGAAGAGTTGCCTTATGCAAATTACTGCTTGAGGAGCCTGATTTGCTTTTATTAGACGAACCTACCAACCATCTAGATGCAGAAACCGTAAGTTGGCTTCAACAACATTTGATAGCCTATAAAGGTACAATCTTGATTGTAACTCATGACAGATATTTCCTAGATCAAATTACTGGGTGGATCCTGGAACTCGATAGAGGAAAAGGTTTTCCGTTCGAAGGAAATTATTCTGGCTGGTTAGAAAATAAAAGTACGAGACTAGAATTAGAAGAAAAAACTGAAAAAGCTAAGAATAACATTTTGAAAAATGAACTTGATTGGATTAGACAAGGAGCTAAAGCTAGACAGGCTAAACAGAAGGCTCGGATTAGTGCTTATCAAGATTTGCTGAATGAAGATAAAAAAGAAAAAATATCAACTTCCCAAATTATAATTCCCAATGGTCCACGTTTAGGCTCAAAAGTAATAGATGCGGAAAAGATAACAAAGACTTTTGAAAATAAAATGCTATTTGAGGACTTTAGTTTTTCTATTCCCCCAGGAGCTATTATAGGAGTAGTAGGAGCTAACGGTGCTGGAAAATCGACTCTTTTAAAAATTTTAACAGGTGAAGAGTCTCTCACTAGTGGTCACATTAGTTTTGGAGAGACTGTTGAGTTAAGTTATGTCAATCAAAATAGAGATAAGCTCGACGACGGCAAAAATGTATGGGAAGAAATTTCAGGTGGATTAGATATAATTAAATTGGGTGATTTGGAGGTAAATTCCAGAGCGTATGTTGGTGCATTCAATTTTAAAGGCCCTAACCAACAGAAACGAGTAGGTCAATTGTCAGGTGGAGAACGAAACAGAGTTCATCTTGCAAAATTACTAAAATCAGGCGGAAATGTATTATTACTAGATGAACCGACTAACGATCTCGACATTGAAACACTTCGTGTACTTGAAGAAGCTATACTAGATTTTGCAGGCTGCGTGATAGTCGTATCACATGACAGATTTTTCATGGATAGACTGTGCACACATATCCTAGGCTTTGAGGGAGAGAGCAATATGATATTCTTTGAAGGTAACTTTAATGATTACGAAGACGATAAAAAAAGAAGGTTGGGAGATGCAGCGGTTATTCCACAAAGAGTGAAATACAGGAAATTCTCAACTTAGCCCACATTTTTGAATTTTTTGCATTAAAGGAAAAAGCTTCTTCATATCAGGTCCATCGCTCTTCCCTGTAAGGAAATAACGAAGAGGCATAAACAAATTTTTACCTGATCTTCCAGTTAAATTGTTTAACTTATCCGTCAATGTTTTCCAACTGTCGTTGTCGCGTGGATATTCACCAATTAAGCTGATTGCTACTTCTATGAATTGTTTATCTTCAGGGGCTATTATCGGGTTATTAGTGCCCTCTTTACACAGATTCCATATCTCAACTAAGTCGTGCTTAGAGTTTATATTGTCTTTTGCCATCATCCAAAAATTTTCTTTTATATTGTCTGGGATACCAATCAGATCAAGAAAGGGGGAAATTTCGCTAACAGACAAATTGGCTATAAGTTTACGAGAAATGGTTTTTAAAACTTCCTTTTCGAATTTTACTGGAGCTGTACTAAATTTATTTAATTCAAATTTAGGGGTTAACTCATTAATATTATTTTTTAAGTCGAGGCCCTCTCCGGTTCCCAGAGAAACTAATTTTGAAACAATAGCTCCCGCTTCTATTCCTGCTTCTTTTAAGCTTTTAATAGATAAACTACCGCTTCTCTTGGAAAAATTCTCTCCAGAGTTATCTACAATCAAAGAGTGGTGTCCAAAAACTGGCAGACCTGCAGATAAATTCCTAAAAATTTCTATTTGAACCGCGGTATTAGTCAAATGATCAATACCTCTCACCACGTCAGTAACACCAAAATCTGAGTCATCAATCACGGAAGCTAAAGTGTAGAGAAACTGGCCATTTCCCTTAACCAATATAGGGTCTGACACAACTGATGTTCGGACATTTATTTCTCCTGCAATCTCATCTCTCCAAGTTACAGTTTCACCGCTCAACAAAAATCGCCAATAACTAACAGTTTTATCTCTGAAAGCATTTTTCTCTACAACATCCAATTTTAAGGCTGCTCTATCATATACTGGAGGCTTGCCCTGATTATGCTGTTTTTTCCTTTTAAGCTCCAACTCTAAAGAAGTTTCAAAACACTCATAAACTACTTTTTGCTCTTTAAATTTATTCAACACCTCTCTATATCTTTCTATTCTAAGAGACTGCTGTTCAACTCTATCCCAATTTATGCCTAACCACTCCAGATCTCTCTTTATTTGATCTATAAAATGCTGAGAAGAGCGTTCCTTATCCGTATCATCCAATCTCAGAATAAACTCAGCACCAACTTTTTTTGCTTGCAAGTAATTGAACAAAGCTGTTCTGATATTTCCAACATGCAAATAACCTGTGGGAGACGGAGCAAATCTCAAAACTCTTTTTGTCAAATCTAATCTCTCCAATGATTTACTATTGGTATACGTCTACCAAGCGAAAAGGGTCTCCTAGATATTTTGGGTCCAGGACAGGCTTGGTATCTTTTGTATTCACTCAAGTAAAGAAGATTTTTAACGTTTATAACGGTCTTTTCTAAAAAGCCTTTTTTAACAACTTCCTGAACCGCTAGATCATCCTCGATAAGATACTCCAAAATGGTATCAAGTTCATCATAACTTGGTAGAGAGTCAGTATCTTTTTGATCAAAGGCTAACTCAGCAGAAGGCTCTTTAAGTAAAATATTTTCAGGAATGGGTTTTTCCACTCTAAACTCATCGTTTTTAGCAATAAGATTTCTCCATTTACTAAGTTTGTAAACTTTTGTCTTATATATATCTTTAAGAGGATTGTAAGCGCCTGCCATATCTCCATAAATAGTTGAGTAACCCACCGCAATTTCAGACTTATTACCAGTAGACAAAAGCAGGTGCTTTTCTTTATTTGAAAACGCCATCAACAAAACAGCTCTTAATCTGGATTGGATATTCTCTTCTGTGACATCTCTTTTCTTACCTTGGAACAACGGTGCTAAACGTTGATCCACTTTGTCTATAATCTCTTGTATACCTATTGTCTCAAGCGTAATGCCAAGATTTTCAGACAACTGTTTTGCATCATCTAATGAGGCACTCGAATTAAACTTTGAAGGCAATGCCAAACAGACTACGTTGTCGGCACCCAATGCATCCACTGCCATAACCGCCACAAGGGCACTATCAATTCCTCCTGACAAGCCAATAACAACTTTGTGAAAATTTGACTTCAAAACATAATCTCTTAGCCCAAGCACAACGGCCTTATAGTCTTGGCTTTCACGAGAACCAATTTCCGCTGCTAATTCAGGTAATGGAACCCAACCGTTTTTTCTATGTTCAAAAATAACTTGCTCAGTTTTTTCTAAAAACTGTGGAAATTGACAGACAATAGTACCTCTATTGTCATATACAAATGAGCCACCATCAAATACTAAATCATCTTGGCCACCAACCAAATTTAAGTAGATGATAGGTAGGTTAGACTCTTCACATCGACTTTTAATTATCCGCTGTCTTTCAGATAGCTTGTTGGATTCATATGGCGAACCGTTAGGAATAATTATTATGTCGGCTCCCATCTCTTTCAGTTTGGAAATGATATCTGGATGCCACGCATCTTCACATATAGGAAACCCAATCTTTAGTGTTCCTAGATCTAAGAGTTCTAATTCATCTCCAGCGACGAAAAACCTTTTCTCGTCAAAAACATCATAGTTAGGCAAGTGCGATTTCTTGCTTACTATTTTTATAAATCCTTTGTGAATAGAGATAAATGCATTATAAATCTTTCCATCAAAAAGCCATGGACCTCCAATTAAAATTCTAACACCAAGACCCTTTGTTTTCTGAGCAATTTGTTCCACTTGAATAGAGATATTTTCCAAAAAAGAACGTTTATTAACGAGATCTAGAGGCTGGTATCCACTTAGAAACATTTCAGGAAAAACTATTAAATCTGATCCTTTTTTTTCTGCCTCATTAGCTTTGGTCAAAACACATTCCGCATTGAGATCTATTCCTCCAACGGTAGGATTAGACTGGACTAAAGAAATTTTAAGCCGATAAACACTCATCACCAACGATCCAAAATAAATTTGCTGTTTTCCTAATTTTAGTTAAAATGGCACTCGAAGTCTATCTAGTTTTGATGATGTGCAGAAGTATTGAAGGGTTTTCCTTCAGTTTGAAATCGAAACTTCAGAAGCAAAAATGTACTCGGAGGTTCTATTGAAAATTTATACTGGGAAGTTGTGGTCAATCGTAGTTTTGATATTTATATTGCAAAATCCAGCAGCAACCTTAGCTCAAGATCAAGTCAAACAATATGATGAAGGTAGCGTTTATGAAGGATCGTTTAAAAACGGTCTAAGAAATGGTTTAGGAAAGTATACGATGCCGGATGGTTTTACATATGAAGGAGAATGGAAAGACGATCAGATCCAAGGAAAGGGAGTTGCCAGGTATCCAACTGGTCAAATTTTTGAAGGCTTTTTCGAGCAAGGTGTACCCGATGGAGAAGGAACGATGACTTTTTCGGACGGAACAAAATATGAAGGAAGCTGGCTAGACGGTAAAATGGAAGGAGATGGTGTGCTTTCTATGACAGATGGATCGATATTTAAAGGCAAATTCTCTAATAATAATCGAGACGGTTATGGAGAGATGAATTATTCAGATGGTTCCATTTTTAAAGGTAATTGGAAAAATAACGAAAAACAGGGTAACGGAACATTAATTTATGCAGATAAATCTACTTATGAAGGAAATTGGGAAAAAGGTCTGCAGCAAGGGTTTGGCAAACTGACTACAAAAGATGGAGTAGTTCTCGAGGGAGAATGGAAAAACGGAAAAATTAATGGAATTGGAAAACTTATCCAGTCAAATGGAGATAGATATGAAGGTAGGATAGTAAACTGGAAGAGAAATGGTAAAGGAGTATCGATCTACACCACTGGGGAAAAGTATGATGGAAATTTCAAAGATGATCTAAGACATGGACAAGGTATTCTTACAGGTCCAGACGGATTCAGATATGAAGGGAATTGGTTGTTAGGGAAAATGAATGGATCTGGTAAAATTACATATTCTTCAGGGTCTGAGTACGAGGGAAATTTTAAAGATAATCAGCCAAATGGAATAGGTAAAATTTTCTTCAGTGATGGAGGTTCGTATGAGGGCTCTTGGGTTAATGGAGTTATTGAAGGTAAAGGTATAGCGAAATATGCTAATGGATTAGTGTATGAGGGTGAATTTTCCCGTGGAAAAAACAACGGTTTTGGAACGATGACTTACTCGGATGGTTACGTATACAAAGGGACGTGGAAAAACGGAATTCAAGAAGGAGAGGGAGAAGAAATATTTCCAAACGGTACCGTTTATAAAGGCACATTTAAAAATAATCAAAGACATGGAAAAGGAAGCATGGAAATGGAAGATGGCTTCTCATATAGTGGAGACTGGGTATCTGGGGAGATGAGTGGAAAAGGCATTGCCATCTATGCTAACGGAGATAGATATGAGGGCTACTTTCTTAATGGTAAGAGAGAAGGAAAAGGTGTCATGAAGTTCCAAGATGGAAATATAATTGATGCTATTTGGAAAGATGGTAAAGAGATACAGACGGATACAAACAGTTCAATTGGTAGAGACTAATTTTCAAATGTTAAATTTGAAAGTTGATAAATTTTGATAAATTAATATAAGTGATAAAAAATTATAGGTGTCGTACATGTTTTCTTTTTTGAGTGGTTTTATATCTTCCGATATGGCTATAGACTTGGGCACAGCTAACACGCTTGTTTATGTAAAATCGAGGGGTATAATTCTTAATGAGCCATCTGTTGTTGCGTTCCATATGAGAGATGGGAAGAAACAGGTCCTTGCAGTTGGAGAAGATGCTAAGCTTATGCTTGGAAGGACACCTGGATCAATACAAGCAATAAGACCTATGCGCGATGGAGTAATCGCCGATTTCGATGTTGCAGAAGAAATGATCAAACATTTTATAAAAAAAGTCCATAAAAGAGGAATGTTTGCTAGGCCTAAAATAATTGTCTGTGTTCCACATGGAGCAACCCCGGTGGAAAAACGAGCAATTAGAGAGTCTGTTTTATCAGCAGGGGCGAGGCAAGCTGGACTTATTGCTGAACCAATTGCGGCCGCAATAGGAGCAGGAATGCCCATAACTGATCCAACAGGATCTATGGTTGTTGATATTGGAGGCGGGACAACCGAGGTTGCAGTTTTAAGTTTGGGAGATATCGTCTATGCAAGATCAGTGAGAGTTGGAGGGGATAGGATGGACGAGGCTATTATTTCATATCTTAGAAGACAACACAATTTATTGGTTGGAGAAGCTACTGCAGAAAGAATAAAAACACAAATAGGTACTGCTCGTATGCCAGAAGACGGAAGAGGAGCTTCAATGGATATAAGAGGAAGAGATCTTTTAAACGGAGTGCCAAAAGAGACTGAAGTTACTCAAGTTCAAGTAGCGGAGGCGCTATCTGAACCTGTACAACAGATTTGTGAAGCAGTGATGACCGCTCTAGAGAGCACACCTCCCGACTTGGCAGCAGATATAGTCGATCGAGGGGTCATGCTTACAGGAGGCGGTGCACTCTTAGGTGATTTGGATTTGGCATTACGAGAACAGACAGGTTTAGCGATTTCAGTGGCTGATGAGTCTCTAAATTGTGTTGCTTTAGGCACTGGAAAATCTTTAGAGTTTGAAAAGCAGCTAGCTCATGTGATAGATTACGGTAGTTAAAAGCTTATTTATTTAGGAAAATGGCTAATAAGTCTAAACCCCATAGATATAAGTCATGGAGCATACCAATTACCACCTTTATATTTGTATGCCTCACTCTTATTTTTATTTTGTGGCGAGTAGATAATACTAGGACAGAGTTAATAAGAACAAAAATCATTGATTTTGTTTCCCCCCTAACGATACCTCTAAACTACCCTATTAAAGTGGTTGGGGACTTTGTCAGGTATTTTGAAGTTTACTCATCAATTTTAGAAGAGAATAAAGAGCTTAAGAGAGATCTGCAGAATATGACTGGTTGGAAAGAAAAAGCCTTACAGCTGGAACAAAAAAATGCACAGCTCAGAGCATTAAATAATGTAAAGCTGAGTGAAGATCTCATATGGGTAACAGGAGAAATAATGGCTGACAGTGGTAGTCCCTTTTATCAATCGGGGGTAATAAATATTGGATCGAAGGATGGGATAAAAAATGGCTCTGCTGCGGTAGACGGGCTTGGGCTTGTTGGTAGAATTTCTGGGGTTGGACAGAAGGTCGCTAGAGTATTATTTTTAACAGACATTTCCTCTGCAATACCTATAAAGATAAAGCGAAGCAACCAAAAAGGTCTTATGATCGGAGATAATAGTCCATGGCCTTTGTTAGAGTTTGTTAAAGAAAAAGGTCTTATTAATATTGGCGATAGGGTATTCACGTCCGGTGACGGCAATGTTTTCCCATCCGATATTCTTATAGGAACTATCTTGATTGATAATAAAAAAAAGTTGAGAGTAAAGCCAGTTGCTAATTTTGAGTCTTTGGAATTTCTGCGAATTTTGAATACAAAAAAAATAGTTGTGGACTGGAAAGAGACCGACTTGGTAGGAATGGAGAATTTTTAGTATTAGCAAATGAAATTTTATCAATCGAACCTTTTAACTAATACTCTTGTTTTTGCTTTAGGACTTTTATTAATTATTTTCCCTACCGCATTAACGAGTACGAGTTTGAGCAACACAAACTCATTTTACCCAGATCTTTTTTTATGTTTAATCTTTGCTTCTGCTCTAAATAGACCAAAGGTAATAAACTTGTACGCAATTTTGACACTATTGATCTTTTCTGATGTTTTACATATGAAGCCTATCGGACTATTCACAATTCTGATGTTTATGAGCGTTGTAATTATAAGACGCTATAAACGACAAATAGAGCAGTCACCATTCTATATTCATTATTTGATATTTTTAATCTTGCTCTCTTTTGTTCAAACACTCAATCTTTTCCTACACTACTTACTATTTTTACCAAAACTTAGCTTGCTTACAATCGTCAATCAGACAATTTTTACTTTAATTTGTTATCCCTTATTTGATATACCTTATAAATTGGTAAGAGCGAATAAAAGATAATGTCAAAATTTAAAGACACAACCTTAAAATCAAAGCTAGTCAGGCGAGTACATAGACGGATAGTGCTTGCTGGATTATTAAAAGCGAGTACGGTAGCACTTTTGGGATGGAATATCAGAAAACTACAAATTGAAGACTCAGAGGATTACAAGTTACTAGCAGATGCCAATAGAGTGAACCTAAGACTTATTCCTCCTTCAAGAGGGCTTATTTTTGATAGATTGGGTACGCCGATTGCCTTAAATGAACAAAATTACAAGGTAGTTTTGATTAGAGAACAAGCTGGTGATCCTAGAAAAGTATTGAAGAGACTTGCAAGCATCATAGAGTTAGACCAAAAGCGTCAAGAGAAAATATTGCAAGATATGAAAAAAAGAAGCTCTTTTATACCGATAACCGTCGCCGAAAACCTTACATGGAAAGATTTTGCGCACATATCAGTAAATTTACCAAGTCTCCCAGGCATAATTCCAGAGGTAGGGTTAACACGCCACTACCAAGAATACGAGTCTTACGCTCATATTGTAGGTTATGTTGGACCGATATCTGATAAAGACCTCGATACTGAGAAACCAGTTGACCCAGTTCTTCAAATCCCAAAATTTCAAATAGGGAAAGTAGGGGTCGAGAAAAAATTAGAGGCCCATTTACGAGGAAGAGCAGGTGTCAGTAAAGTTGAGGTTAACGCCTCAGGACGAGTAATGAGAGAACTAAACAGAACTCAAGGTAAATCAGGAGAAAACATACACCTGACTATAGCAACCAATCTTCAGAAGTTTGCATCAGAAAGATTGAAGGGGATGAGCGCTTCATCGGTTCTTATTGATATAATAAGTGGAGATATATTATCACTAGTATCAACCCCAAGCTATAATCCAAATAACTTTGTATTAGGAATATCGCAGTCTGATTGGAACGCTTTACTGAATGACGAGCGAAAACCTCTACTGAACAAAGCTACTTCTGGAGCCTATCCTCCAGGCTCAACATTTAAAATGGTAGTAGCTGCAGCTGCTCTCGAACTAGGGCTTATTGGATTAAATGATAAAATATTTTGTGCGGGATTCTATGAGTTAGGAAGCAGAAAATTTCACTGCTGGCTTAAGGGTGGGCACGGTAAACTTACCCTCCAAGAAGCTATTCAAAAGTCATGCGACGTCTATTTTTATGAACTTGCTCGTAAAGTCGGAGTGAAAAGGATCGGGGACATGGCAAGACAGCTAGGTCTTGGTCAAGCATACAATCTACCATTGACCGGTTTAAGTAGAGGTTTTGTACCCACAAAAAAGTGGAAAAAGGAAAGATTTGGCACCAGCTGGCTTGTAGGAGACACTCTCAATGTGGGCATCGGACAAGGATTTAGCTTAGCAACGCCTTTACAGTTAGCTGTTATGACGGCCAGACTAGCATCTGGGAAAGAGGTAACCCCAAACATTATTAAAAATTCTAATAAAAACACAGATAACCCCAAAGCTCTATTAATAAAAGAAAGTACTCTAGTTGCTATTAGAAAGGGGATGTTTGACGTTTTAAATGAAAAAGACGGTACAGCATTTAATTTTAGAACTACTGATCAGAATTTCTTAATTGCAGGTAAAACAGGTACATCTCAAGTAAGGAGAATAACGCGAGAGGAGCGAGAGGAAGGCGTGATAAAAAATGAAGATTTGCCATGGAAAATGAGAGATCATGCTTTGTTCACATGTTTTGCTCCATTTAAAAATCCTAAATATGCTCTAAGCGTAGTAGTTGAGCATGGAGGAAGTGGTTCCAAGGTAGCTGCTCCAATTGCGCGGGATATAATGCTTTTTCAACTTTATGGCGGTATTCCTCCTGTCACTGCTTATCCAGAAAAACAACAATTAGAGGCACGTAATAGGCTTATGGATATTGAAAAAAAAATAAATTCTAGATCTAACATAAATCCAAATATTTGAGATGAACCCATTCATAAAGATAATTTACATTAATTGGCCACTACAGATCCTAATTCTCGCAACGGCCTTATTTGGTTTTTTGATGCTGTATTCTGTAAGTGGTGGGAGTTGGGAGCCTTGGACTAAACCTCAAATAAATAGGTTCTTTGTAAGCTTCATATTAATCTTTGTAATGTCAGCAATTAGTATTTCCTTTTGGCAGAAGATATCTCCTTTTTGCTATCTGCTAGGTTTAGCATTACTTATAGCTGTCTATTTTTATGGTGATACGGGAATGGGTGCAAAAAGGTGGTTGGATTTAAGAATAATAAAATTACAGCCATCGGAAGCTTTCAAAATATCAATGGTCATGGCCCTTGCTTATTATTATCATAAGCTTCCTGCCAGTAAGGTATCACATCCGTTTTACGTTTTAATTCCACTTTTACTAATAATAATTCCAGCATTAATAGTTTTTCGACAGCCAGACCTCGGCACAGCATTGGTCATCATTATGATAGGTATTTTTGTTATGTTCATTGCTGGGGTACATTTTGGATATTTTTTATTTGGAGGATTAAGCTTCTTTACGCTACTTTTTATCCTATTTCAGAGTAGAGGTAAAGATTGGCAGCTACTTAAAGATTATCACTTTAGAAGAATAGATACGTTTCTAGACCCATCAGCAGACCCTTTAGGAGCAGGTTATCACATTACACAATCAAAAATTGCCTTAGGTTCGGGGGGCCTTTTTGGACGCGGCTACATGCAAGGCTCACAAAGTCAGCTTAATTTCTTACCAGAGAAACATACCGATTTTATATTTACTACTCTGGCAGAGGAGTTTGGGTTTTTTGGTACAATTGGTCTTCTTATCATATATAGCCTTATTGTTGCTTTTTGTATTTTTTCAGCATTAGCAACTACGGACAAATATTCTCGATTATTGATAACAGGTCTTTGCATGACTTTTTTTACTTATTTCTCTATAAATATAGCAATGGTTATGGGCCTGTTGCCAGTTGTGGGTATCCCTTTACCTCTAGTTTCCTATGGAGGATCTTCAATGATTGTAATTATGTTGAGCTTTGGACTAATTCAAAGTGCACACGTACATAAGAATATTGGCTTCTGATTTGAATATTTTCATTTCAACTGGATCTAACACAGCAGAATACAAGAAGGCTCTTGCAGAAGAAATCGAAGCCCAGTCTTTGAACTATAACATAGTAGAAGACATATCCAGAAGTATTGAGATTAATGCAATAATATATTCTGATGATAGTGACATTGCCGATTTTTCCATTTTCCCAATTGATACCGTAATATTCTCTATATTTGCAGGTGTTGAAAAAACGCTTTTAAACAAAACAATCCGGCAACCGTTGGTAAAATTAATTGATTTAGAAATGACAGAATGCATGGCCGAATGGTGCACAGCTCATGTGTTGAGGTATCATCTTGACCTTGATGAATTTATTAAGCCAGCAAAAAAAGAATGGAAAGCTCACAACACAGAAAGGTTACTTGCAAATCAAATTGATATAGGGATCTTAGGCCTTGGGACTCTGGGATCAGCCACCGCTGAAAAACTTCAGAAACTTGATTTTAAGGTAACAGGTTGGTCTGCAACAGAAAAAAAAATTA
Source organism: uncultured Alphaproteobacteria bacterium (assembly GCA_902537215.1). Classification (GTDB taxonomy): domain Bacteria; phylum Pseudomonadota; class Alphaproteobacteria; order Rhodobacterales; family Rhodobacteraceae; genus CACIJG01. The sequence goes on along the minus strand of CACBAM010000001.1, from coordinate 160,988 downwards.
CGGGAGTACGATCATTGATAGGACCAGAAGGTTTGACAAGAATACTTTCCACTTCCGATTACTTAATACTACTACTACCACTCACAAAGAAAACAAAAACCATTATCAACTCAGATTCGCTTAAGATAGTTAAGCCTGGAGCAATTTTGATTAATGCGGGAAGAGGAGGATTAATCGAAGACAATGACCTTCTAAAAGCACTTGATAGTGGGAAGCTTTCTGGGTGTACATTAGACGTCTTTAACGAAGAGCCTTTGCCACCAGAACACCCCTTTTGGTCTCATGATAAAGTGACTGTTACTCCTCATATATCTGCTCCGACACGATTGAGAAGTTCCATTAAATCTATTCTGATGAATATCGAGAGAATAAAAAAAGGTCTGCAGCCCTTAGGTTTGGTAGAAAAAAAGAGATTTTATTAAAACAGAATAATTCCCAAAACAATCAGTAGTACAATGGCAATAAATAGAACCATTGTACCCGAGGTCAATATTCTTGTCATAACACCTTCTGGCCCAGAAACGTGATAAACCTTATTAAGAAACAAAAGCAAAGATTTGTGTAAGACACTCAATCCTTTTTGTTCAACTGTTTCAAGAAATAATAATATCTTGCTTGTTATAGATGGTAGAAATACTCGATAGGTCCAATCGAAGTCTAGGTTTATCGCACGTGTTTCAGATGGAAGTTGCTTCATTTTACTTAAGATGAAGAAAGCTAGAATGGCAAAGCATAATAGTTGCAACTGTGTTAAAATGTGTTCAAAAGTATAAGGGTCATATTTCACCTGAAAAGGCATTATCGCATACAAGTTATTTGGGAAAATACCTATATAAATGCAAAGAATTGAGGTTAAGCCCATTGCAAGCAGCATATGCATAGGCGCTTCTTCTGGTCTTTTACCTGAGTCATGATGAAAAAAAGTAAAGTAGGGAACTTTTATTCCAGAATGCGACAAAACTCCAGCAGAAGCAAAGACAAGAATTAGCCAAATTATCTGATAGTGTTCTTTCCCTGCTCCACTCATAATTAGTGATTTGCTAACAAATCCAGAAAACAAAGGGAACGCGGATATTGATGCCGCTCCAATAAGGCAAAAGGTTGCTGTTAGTGGCATAGTTCTGTACAACCCTCCTAACTCCGATGCTCTAGAAGTACCCGTTCTAAAAAGAACAGCGCCAACACTCATAAAGAGCAAAGCTTTATACAAAATATGAGAGAAAGCATGTGCCGCAGTGCCATTAAGCGCTAACTCCGTTCCCACACCCACACCAACAACCATAAAACCAAGTTGATTATTCAGGCTATATGCTAATACCTTTCTCAAATCATTCTCTACCTCTGCATAGAAAATAGGAAATACTGTCATAGCAGCGCCAATATAAATAAGAAGTTCTGTTCCTGGGAATCCTCGCGCCAAAGCATAGACCGCAAGTTTTGTAGTAAAAGCAGAAAGTATTACGGTCCCCGTTATGGTAGCCGACGGATAGCTGTCTTGAAGCCAATTATGCAGAAATGGAAAAGCACACTTTATGCCGAAAGCAATAAAAATTAAAGCTGTAGCTAGACTATTTAGCTCCATTTTTACAAACGATATTGATCCAGTCTCATAGTAAAAAAGAGCAACTCCGAAAAGCAACACAACTCCGGACAAAACTTGAATAATAAGGTACCGCATACCGGAATGATAAGCGCCTTCGGTTTTCCGAGCCCAAATTAGAAATACTGATGAAATAGCTGTAAGCTCCCAATAAACAAAAAGCGTGACAAGATCCCCCGCAAAAACAGCTCCTATAGCTGCTCCTGAATAAATAAGAGCAACAAAGGGCTGTGTACTTTCTCGAAGATGGAATGCAAATAAATTACCCAAAAAAGCAGCTATACAAAAAATAATTCCAAATACGGTGGAAAGCTTATCTACCCTCATAAAATTCAGCTCAAGACCCAAAAATTGTATCTTAAAACCCTCTTCCCAGCCCCCATTAAGTAACACTAACAGCGCTATAACAGGAACTAAGCAGACAAAAGAAGACTTTACAGTTCCTTTAGGTAAAAAGATTGATATAAATCCTCCTACCAAAAAGTAAAATGGGAGAGGAAGTGTTGCTAACATTTACTTTTCCTCCTTGCCTGGGTAATCTTCATTGTCCACTGCTTTTTTGGCATAGAAATTTTCTGGCCTGCCCAAAAGCAACCTTAGTAATCGTGATCCAAATATTATAATTGAAAACATTATAAAACCATAAATGCTATAAAAATTATAAGTACTCTCAATCTCAAAATAGATATATCTCTTAACAAAAAAGTCTGTCACGAATAAGCAAAAGCACAGAATTAAAAATGTAAACAGTAGAACTCGAAGTCGGCTAGCTTTCTCAAAAAATATGAAGGGATTAAATCTCATTTACTTACCTTAGCCCACTAAACCAAAATTAATCATAAAATCTCTTATATAGCTTACGTTAAAAAACAAAAGGAATGAGATGCTAGCTGTAATTGCAGGCGGTAGCCAAACAAGTGCGCTCGGTTCTTTAAAACTTCTGATTTCTGTTTGATCTATAGGGTCAAGATAAAAGCCCTTTGCCACTAACGGCAAAAGATAAGCAATATTCAAGAGAGAACTTATTAATAGGACTAATACAACGAATTGTTTGTCTGCTTCAAGAGATGACAATATTAAAAACCATTTTGCCCAAGATCCACCCATCGGAGGAAGTCCAATTATCGATATGGCACCTACAAGAAAACTTAAAAACGTAATTGGCATCACCCTTCCCAATCCCTGCATATCACTTATATTTGTTTTCTTGGTTGCTACATAAATAGAACCAGCACACATAAATAAGGTGATTTTTCCAAATGCATGGGTGACTATTTGTAGAGTTCCGCCTAGAACGCCTAGACTATTCGCAAGAGAGAAAGCAAGCACGACATAAGCCAATTGACTAATAGTAGAATAAGCGAGTCTAGCTTTTAAATTATCTTTAGTCATTGCGATCAGAGAAGCGAATAAAATTGAAAAACAAGCTAACCAGGTTAGCCAATCTGTTGCCTCCGATACTGACAAACTCTCTACCCCAAATATGTAAACACCAACTTTAAGAACTGTAAAAACGCCCGCTTTAACCACAGCAACAGCATGCAGCAAAGCACTGACAGGTGTGGGAGCGACCATTGCAGCGGGTAACCACCTATGGAACGGGAATAGAGCTGCTTTTCCGATCCCAAAAGCAAACAAACCAACGAGGAGTATTAACTCTAATGATCCAAAGGAGCCATTTAATATTCCACCTTTTACAAAATCCAACGTACCAACGGAAAAATAAATCCAAATTATTCCGAGCAACTGTAGTCCAATTGATGTTCCTAATAATATTGATAGGTAAACTCTTGCTCCTCTCAACGCTTCAGTCGAACCCTTATGAGAAACTAATGGAAAAGTAATGAGAGTTAGTAGTTCATAAAATAGAAATAAGGTGAAAAGATTACCTGAGAATGAGATCCCCATAACACTGGCTATTGACAAAGAAAAAAAGAAAAAGAACCTCGAATGGTTTTTCTCTTTTGCTCCTCTCATATATCCAATCGCATAAATATGAGTAAGTATCCAAAGCCCTGAGGCTAACAATGAGAATATAATACCCAGAGGCTCGATATGAAAGGAAATATCAATCCCTGGCATTATTGTTGTTAGTTTATATTGTGTTGCCTGTCCCTCAAAGCCAAGAAAAATAATTAAACTAAAATAAAATGTTATCAGTGCGCCTAGTAGAGTAACGGTATCCCTGACATTTGGTTTTTTAATAAAAATTAAATTTAACCCCCCTACTAATGCCGGGGTAAAAATTGTTAAAAATATCAAAAACTCTATTGGCATAAAATACACCCTACTTAAAAAGAATTTCTGTGGCCATGTTAGCTACATCCACTGTAAAACTAGTATTAATACCTAGAAAAATACAAAATAAAGCGAGTATCGAAATAGGTAATAACGTTAGAACGCTTACTTCATTGTAAGAGTCTGAACTTTCTGAAAAATATAAAACTTCAATTATCTTCCAAATATAGATAACTGCGAAGAGCGACGACGCGATAATGAAAATTGCTACTAACCAATACCCGGTTTCAAGTGCTGCTTCTAGAAGTAGCCATTTGCTAATAAAACCAGCCGTACCAGGCACACCAATCAAGCTTAAACCCCCAATTACGAATGCAGCTGAAGTAAATGGCATCGATTTTCCCAGACCTCTTAAACTCTTTATATATACATTTTTTGTATTAAGCACAAAAGCACCTAGGGACATAAATAGTGCTGCTTTAGTGAAGCCATGATTAACCATGTGCACTAATGAAGATGCAAGACCTTTTTGACTCATTAACGATAATCCAAGGAGCATATACCCTATTTGTGCGAGGCTAGAATAAGCAAGTAGCTTCTTTAAGTTCTGTTTGAAAATGGCGATGACTGATGCTGCTATCATTGCGATTACTGCAAGAGGCATCAAAAGGAGAAAAAAGAGCTCATTAACAAAACTGTCTTCATAGTTAAACACAGAAAATACAAATCTGATCAAAACATAAAGCGCAACTTTGGTCGCTGTTGCAGCCAAAAAGCAGGTAACTACAGTAGGTGCAAAAGTATAAGCATTAGGCAACCAAACATGAAGAGGAACCATGGCAAGCTTAAGCCCCATCCCTACAACAATAAAGGCAAATCCCGCTTGAATAGTTTTGTTATCACCTAATTGGCTAACTCTTTCCGCGATGTCTATCATATTTAGAGATCCAGTCGCCATGTATATATATCCAATACCAATCACAAAAAAAGTTGCACCAATAGTGCCCATTATTAGATAATTAAAGGACGCAGAAAGTGCTCTTCTATCAAGATAGGCCCCTTGTGCTACCAAAACATAGGTAGATAAACTTGAAATCTCTAAAAAGACAAAAACGTTAAAAATATCAGCTGTTGCTACTACACCTAACAAACCGGTAAGGCATAAAAGAAAGCAGGAGTAAAACAAAGTATGTTTTTCTTCGGGAATTTCTGCGTGAAGTGAAGTATACGAAAAGATCAGAACAATGACACTTATAATTGATATCAGAAATAATAATATAGCGTTGGCGGCGTCTATTCTGTATTCAATTCCTATTGGTGGCACCCATCCGCCTAGGTAATACGTGATAATGCTGCCGTCACTAACAGCTTGTATCAGTAAAAATGATATAAATAGACAGGCTAAAGTACCTAGAAAGCTTAGCAACCAAGACAATGTCTTATTGTTAAGCACAACCAATAAGGGTGCTAACAACATCGGGGTAATCACTTGCAAAATTGGCAAATGATTAACCAACTCTAAAGTGCCCTGTTTAATTTCTGAAGCCATTAACTATTGGTCTCCAAAACATTCTTTTTATTGTATTTCTTAAGGTCTTTTTGATCCATTTTTTGGATATCATCTTCTTCAACCGTGTCATACTCTTCTCGAATTTTTATTATTAAAGCTAAACCTAAAGCAGTAGTGGCGATACCGACAACAATTGCGGTAAGAATAAGAACATGTGGAAGCGGGTTAGAGTATATAACTGCAGAACTGTTAGCGGACTTTTCAAGTAAAATTGGTGCCGTGCCACCCTTCATTTTCCCTATTGATATGTAAAACATAAAAACTGATGTTTGGAAAATATTTAATCCAACAATTTTCTTGATCAGATTTCCCCGTGAAACAACTATAAAGAGGCCTGAGAGCATCAATATAATAAATAACCAGTAAGGCAAGTGCCCATATATAAAGTTTAAATTAATATCCACAGCTTACCACTCTTTATCGTCTAAACGCGGAGTGCGACCAGCAAAGCTATAATAGATAGCAATCATTACAAAAGTCACTGTTATCCCAACACCCAGCTCGACCAATATAATACCATAATGTTGCCCATGTTTTGGATGTTCGGGGCTAATTGCGTAATAGTTTAAAAATTCAAATCCAAAGAAAATTGAGAAAACACCCGTTAGTGCGTATAATAATACACCCACCGCTGCTGACTTCTGTGCAAACCAAATGGGCATTACTTTTTGTACATTCTCCAGGCCCATGACTATACCATAAAGGATAAATGCAGCCGCGATGATAACACCGGCTTGAAAACCTCCTCCAGGAGAGTAATCTCCATGAAACTGTACATATAGTCCGAACAAAACGATAACTCCGACCATAAATTTTGTAATAACTTTTAAAATTAAATGATGTTTCATGGCCTCACTCTTTATCTTTTCTTCCTTTGAGACCACTCAATAATAGGATAACTCCGAGGCCGGCTGTTAACACAACCACTGTTTCGCCTAGCGTATCATATCCTCGATAACTCGCCAATATACCCGTTACGACATTTGGTATTCCCATATCTTTATAAGTGATACTTAGATACGTTGAGCCAAGATGTAATTGAGCTGGTGAATCAAAAGTTCCAAAGTTCGGCATATCAAGAGTTCCATAAATTAGCAAAACACCAACAAGGCAAACAACTGCAAGCGGAAATATAATAGGTCTCTTTGTCTCTTTCTGAACCCGAACCGTGAGCGCCATTGTTGCAAGCATCAAAACAGTAGACACCCCTGCCCCGACAGCAGCCTCTGTAAAGGCAACATCGACAGCATCCATCACCACAAAAAGCATTGCCGATACCAAGCTAAATGCACCTGACAACATTATCACTGCAAACAGATGCTTTAACGTCAATGCCATTATTGCGATGGTAACTAAAACCATGAAGAAACATATTATAATAAATAACTCTATTTTCTTTCTTCCTTCTTTTTTTTGTATCCTAGAGTAACAAATGCTGCATTAGCAATGGCATGCGAAGCCGTGGGTGAGGAAATAAAAATAAAGATAGCTATAGCTAAAAGTTTAAAAAAGACCCATATGGTCGTGACATGCAACATCATTCCCAAAATTAGAAACAGCACACCTCCTGTATCACTAATAGATGCACCGTGTAGTCTGGACCAAAAATCAGGTAACCTTATTAAGCCCAAGCTTCCAGTCAAAAGCAAAAATGATCCCAAGAGGATAAAAAACCAACCACATATTTCTACAAACAAACTCATTATGCTTTCTTTCTACTCATAGCTTTTTTGTCGCCAATTTCTTTATATCTAAAGAATTTGAGAATTGCGATTGTGCCAATAAAATTAAGCAATGCATATAATAAGGCGATATCGAGAAAATCGGGTCTGCCAAATAAAAAACCAACGACGCTTATCATTAGAACAGCTAGTGTGCCAAATGCATTTAACGCGAGGACTCTATCATATAATGTTGGGCCCAGAAATAATCTTACAAGCACCAATATAAATGAAATCATGATTGAGATGGTTGCAACGTAAAACATAAATTCATGCCCCCTTTCTCTCGCATCTACTTACTCTCTTACCCATATCGTCTATTTCATCTTTAGTGCTACTGGAGAAATTTAGGGAATGTACCAAAAGACTATTTTTCTCAGTTTCAACCGTTATAGTCCCTGGAGTAAGTGTAATAGAGTTTGCAAATATTACCTGAGCCGCTTCACTTTTAGGAGATAGAGGTACATCAAACATATTTTGTTTAATCTTTATCTTCGGACTTAATATTGTCGTAGTCACTGCAATGTTAGATTTCAATATTTCCTTTAGTATCCAAAAACAATAACTCACAAAGCTTAATAAGTTGATTTGGAACTTAATTGGGGTTTCATCAATTACGCGCATCCGTCGAAGTATATATAAGACGATCAAAACTGATATAACACCGAAAGATAACAACAGAAAATCAAAATGCCCCGAAAAGGAAATCCAAATCAGACCATATAAGATTGCTAACACAAAGAATTTCAAAATAATTTTAACCTATTCAAAAACAAAGAAATGCCGTAAACATATAATTAAATTATTAATAGTAAATAAGTAAATTAAAACAAGAGATTTATATGAATAATACTGAACTCGCTGATCATACAATTGAACTAAATGGTCTCAAAATCTCAAATAAGTACCCCGTGACACTTATTTCTGGTCCATGCCAGCTTGAAAGCCTCGAACATGCAATGATGATCGCCGAAAAATTAATAGAAATCTGTGACCATAATGCCATTAACTTTGTCTTTAAATCGTCATTTGACAAGGCCAATCGAACTTCACATTTATCAAAGCGTGGTCTTGGAATTGACGAAGGTCTTAAAATCTTTCAAAAATTAAAGAGAAGTCTAAATATATCCACATTGACAGACATACACACACCCGAACAATGCGAGCTTGTAGCAAAAGAGGTTGATATTCTTCAAATACCTGCCTTTCTATGCCGTCAGACAGATTTAATCATCGCAGCTAGTAAAACAAATAAACCCGTAAATATAAAGAAGGGGCAATTTTTATCACCCTCTGAAATGCAGCAGGTGGCTGAAAAGTTTATATCTACAGGTAACAAAAATTTACTCCTTTGTGAACGAGGCACTACTTTTGGCTATAATGATTTGGTTTGCGACATGCGTTCCATAGAAATTCTTAGACAAAGTGGGTTCCCAGCCGTTTTAGATATTACTCATTCTATTCAACAACCAGGAGGAAAAGGCTCAGAGAGTGGTGGCTCAAGAGAGTTCATTGAAACTTTAGCAAAAGCGGGCACAGCAGTTGGTATCGCTGGTGTGTTCATTGAAACCCACGAGAAGCCTGAGACAGCGCCGTCAGATGGTGCTTCTATGCTTCCTCTTGACCAGTTATCAGGGCTATTAAGTAAAATTAAAGCAATTGATGATGTCGTAAAATCTTTTGACTGAGCTACAACTAATTTCCTTGAATCCTATGCGCTAAGATATTACAACAATACTGTTGGGGTGTAGCCAAGCGGTAAGGCAGCGGGTTTTGATCCCGTGTACCGTAGGTTCGAATCCTACCACCCCAGCCACTCCTAAAATTAGCTAAAGTATACTATGTTTTCTTGGATATTACTGATTAGCTATCTACCGGATCAAAATCTATAGTTTGAAGAATAATCCGTTTTTGACAACACTTTGACAACATTTACTTTCAGTGGGAGATTTTGGCTTCCAATTTAGGAAAGTAAACTTAAAGTTATGAATGGTTTCATTTAATATATCGTATAAGAAGCTAATATTTAACAAGGATCCATTTGATGATTAAAAATTTTATGGCTATTCATGACGCTCACAATGATGAAGCGGCAAAAGCGTATAAATCGTATTTTAGGGAAACATATGCAGATGTAGCAACCCACGGAGAATGGGCTAAAACTACTGTTGGCGAATTTGCGACTGTAATTCAAGTATGGCAAGGTAGTAAAAGCAACTTTTATTGCACTCATTTCCAAGCTGTTAGCGAAGACCATGTTTATAAACAGCTAGATGCTTGGGGTATGGACCGTTTTTTTAATTCAATGGTGATGGAGACAGAACGTTTCACTTCGGCTCTACTTCCTGAAGATGAAGAGATCGATAAAACCTATTTTAAATCGTAAACCAATTTTTGCAAATGCCACTCCATAGATTTTTACAACGCTTTCAACTCTGTGGTTGAAAAAAATTTGAACATTTTTACGACCTAAAACTCCACCCCTTTTTCCTACATATCTCTTCAATTGTTTTCTCTAATATTTTACGATCATTGAAACTTTCCCCAACCAAATCATTCTTTGCTTCTTTTTTAAATGATGTTACCAGACGATCTTACCCCTGAGCAATTTAGTAGAAAACCCGCAGTCCTGAAAGCTCTTACTAATCCTCGTTCTCCAAGTAGTGTTTTGAATTATATGTGTGGCTGCGATATTAATAATGCTAATGATAGAAAAAGCCTTTTTTACGATGAAACAGTGGAACCACTATTAGGCATATGGTTTAGGAGTGGAACCGCTTTAGACGATATTTGCAAGCCATTTTCATCTGTTATTCGCGAATTGAAAGCTGATCCACAAACCCTAATTGAAGATGAATGGTTTACCCTTGAAGGCCAGGTTGCTAGAGTATTGCTAGCAGACCAACTATCTCGCTCATGTTTTCGAGGGACGGCTGAAGCTTTTTCGTATGACTACATAGGACGCGAGCTCGTTCGAGACCTAGTTAGTAAAGAGAAAGTCCAACAAACTTTAAAATTGCCTCCAGCACTACTATATTTACTTCCCTGGGCTTTGGCTCATTCAGAAGAAATAGTCGACCTTGTTCGTGCATGCGAAATAATTGACATGGCAATTGGTGCTTATCCTAATTTCACTCTATTTGAAGGGAGAAATAAGAAGGCGGTAGACCAACATAAGCAGGTTTTGGAAAAATTTGGGCGTTACCCGCAAAGAAATTCAGAGTTTGGAAGAGCTAATACCCCTGATGAAGAAAAATGGCTCAATGATAAAGAGAATTTACCAATTTGGGCAGGTGGCAATCTTTCTTTTGATCAAAAGATTAGATGAGACGAAATTTAAAAATCTTAACTATATCTTTATTTTTATTATTCTATAGATTGAGCGAATGCTTGAAACAAAATCTATTCCTGAAGAATTACAATTCTCAATAAAAGAAAAAGGGTATGACAAACTAACAACAGTTCAAAGCTTAGTGCTTGATCCTGGTAACAATGATAAAGATCTTCTGGTGAGCTCCCAAACAGGCTCTGGCAAAACACTTGCTTATGGGTTGTCAATATCGGTTGCTGGACTTAAAGAAATTCTGGATTCAGATAACAAACTTAAAACCCTAGTCGTTACCCCCACACGAGAATTAGCTTTACAGGTTTTTAATGAGTTAGAATGGCTGTTTTCTAAAACTGAAATCAGAATCTCAACAGCGATCGGTGGGATGGATATAAAAAAAGAAAGAAAAAATATTTCTAAAGGAGTTAATCTTTTAATAGGAACACCAGGAAGGATTAATGACCATATACGTCGGAAAACTTTCCACTTAAATTATTTAAGATCGCTTGTCCTTGATGAAGCTGATGAAATGCTTGATTTAGGCTTTAAACAAGACTTAGATATGATTGTAAATCAAAGTCCCGCAAATAAGAGGGTACTTATGTTTTCGGCAACTCTCCCAAAAAAAATATTGTCATTAGCATCAAAGTACCAAAAAAACGCAGTCAGAATTGAAGCTACTAGTCTTGGCAAAGCCCACACTGATATTTCTTATGAAACATATTTAGTAAAAAAACATGATATTGAAAATGCAATATTCAACTTTCTCCGATTTCATGATGATAAGACTATTATTATTTTTTGCTCTACTAGGAATGCTGTAACGCATATCTCTTCTAGAATATTAAATAGAGGTTTTTCTGTTGTCTCCTTATCTGGTGCATTAAATCAATCAGAGAGGTTCAAGGCATTACAATCCATAAAAAATGGTAGGTGTAAGATATGTGTTGCGACAGACGTAGCAGCAAGAGGTATTGACCTGGTTAACCTGGATATAGTTATACATGCTGAACTCCCTTATAATCCAGAAACCTTAATACACAGAAGTGGGCGAACCGGGAGAGCTGGGAACAAGGGTCGAAGTATTCTTTTTTGTTCACCTGGCGAGAAAAGAAAATATGAAAAATTGATCAATTCTGCAAAGGTAAGACCGGTTATTAATAAATTTCTTTCACAAGAAGAAATAGAACATAAAGATAATGAAAAGATCATAAACTACCTTTCAAGAAACAAAAAAAATAGTTCTAGTGAACTTAAGTTTGCTAATGAGCTATTAACTCGGTTCTCTAATGAAAATTTGGCCTTAGCGCTAATTGAAAATTTCAAAGGAAAACTACCTCCTATAGAGGAGGTAGAAAGTCTTGGCGAAGAACAACTTGTTCAAATGAAAAATGATCGAAAAAAAAAGAAAAGAAGCAAACAAAATTCCAGGCGTAACGTCAGAAAAAAATAGGAATATTGACAACAATTTTGACAACACTTTTCGTGATTTTCCTGATAACGCATCAGAAGCACGAGAAGCATAAGAACTATTTTAAAGGTCTTATGAGAATCCTGATAACTCCTGATAACAATATCCACGGGTTTTGATCCCGTGTACCGTAGGTTCGAATCCTACCACCCCAGCCACTTATACTTTTTTCTGTGAGGGTAAGATTGATATTTCAATATCTGCCTTGCTATTTACATAGAGAAATTTCTAAGCTACTTTTTTCGCCAGGAGCAATCGTCTGATGAAAATTATCAAGACTTTAGTAATAGCCTTATTTATATTTTTTCAAAGCATGGCAGCGAACTCTAATTCATACGTTCGAGGTAGCCAATATATGCTCAATCAATTAGGTTATGCAGCCGGAACAGAAGACGGGATAAAAGGAAAAAATACAATAAAGGCATTAAATAAATATTATGCCGACAATAACAAAGTGTTCGATGGAACCATTGACGATAATGAATTGATAGAGTTAAAAACTTCAGTGATAAGTTTAGGAATTCCAAAAATTGAGGAAACGAAAAATAAATTAAAGGTACACTTTTTTGGAAACTTTATTTCAAATCAATCGAAAATAATACCGGACTCAAACTCACCATATTTTTTACCCTCTGATCTATTTCAAAGAAAAAATGCATCTGAAAATAGAGAGGTATTCTACATAAATCATATGGCATTCGGAAATTTGAATAATGACGGTCGCCAAGATTTACTCATGTCTTATGAGATGGAAGTTTGTCCTAATGGCTATACCCTCACATCTATAGGTGTCCCGTTGTGCGAACTAAAAAGTGGTAATGACCGTTACTTAAATTTTACTGCATTTTCAGTAAGTATTAATGAACGAGACGAAACCGTTATCAATGCTTTTGAGCATAATACCTCTATGGGTAGAAATTGTCAGAGACCGGTACTAGCCGATTTTAACAATGACGGAATAGATGACGTATTTTGCCCAAGTGCTTTTGGCCACACTTACAAAGGAAAGTTTTATCATGGGGGAGCAGATATAGTTTTCATTTCTAATGACAAAGGTTGGAAGCATGTGAAGGAAAAGGGAGCTTTCGTAGATGAAAAAACAGGGCTATACCAAGGTTTTTCACATGGCGTTACGGTGAATGATATTGATCATGATGGGGACTTAGATGTGGTAACTCCCCATATTAAATGGGAAAATACAAAAGGCGGGGGCAAGATATATTGCCATTTTAATGATGGTGCTGGGAACTTTACTGTAAAACAGTGTGCTGACCAATTTGCTTTTGCCGTGACGAGCGGTGATTACAACGGTGATGGAATAGTTGATTTAATAGCTAGTGGAGGTTGGTTTGAAAAAAAATTGTATTCACATAATAGTAGTAAGAAACACAATAATACCGTAGTTCTGTTTGGGGATGGTAAAGGAAGTTTTAAAACAGGTTGGAAAAAAATTCCACCAGCGTATGACATTTATGGATCGGGATATTTACTATCACACATCGTAGATCTAGTATCATGGGACTTTGATGGAGATGGGGATCTAGATATAGCGGGAACCACCGTAGGCCCACTTTACGCTGGAGGAACTCACACTATTTGGTCTAATAATGGGGAGGGTAAATTTACCATCGCAGATCAAATTCCAATGATTTCAGGAAAAAAGAGCTGGACTTCTGTAAAAGCCTGGAAGAAAGATATTAAGTCTGAAAGTAATAGATGGAATTCATATTGCGGTAGCACCAAGTTAATTGATGTTAATAACGATGGTTTGATGGATATGTACTGCGATACTCCTACGCAGGATAAACATGGTGGCTGGATTTTTCTAAACATGGGAGGACTTCAGTTTAAAAAGATTTCTCCGTTGAACGCATGGCTTAAAGAGTGGACTATTTACTATACAGGCCCAACAGGTTATTCATTTCAAAATTTTGAGGGTTACTCTGATCCAGATCTCTTTGAAACTCATTGGGAATATAAACCATTCTTTGAAAAATAATTTCAAGAGTTATCATTATAGAGCCTTAGGTTCTAGTCCCACCACCCCAGCCAATTACTAAAATTAGCCTTGTGGTTTTGTAGCTTTTGTCTTTATAAGCGTATCATTAATATTGCTTCCAACCTACTGAGCAGTGAAATGGCATAGAGTATATCAGGTTAGATTTATCAGAAATTTTTTTCAGCTCATCATCCAGTTCAATTTTCTCATCTTCATTCAAAGTTTGTCGCGTACGTCTCAGAAACCACTCAAATAAATTTTTGTTTTTGCCTCTGGGCACAGCTACCATGCTTGGAAAGTTAATCGATTCATGAAGTCCGTTTTTGCGCATCTGGTCATAAAGTGATTTATCAGCAATGCCATAAGTACTTTTTAATTGAAGGGGAATATTTAACTTATGCTCTAATTCGCCAGTTATATCGAAGTTAAACCACTGGGGCATATCAATAGCTCTTACAATTATTCCTATAGGTCCTCCTGGTTTGACTACCCTCACTATTTCTTTTATTGCTTTATCTGCATCACATTCCTCCAAGACAGTTACAGAATAAACAGCATCAAAAAAGTTATCAGGAAAGGGTATATCGATGGCGTCACTGTAAGCGAAGTTTAATTCACCAGCTTCAGAAAAATTCTTCACTGTAAATTCTTTCTCATCAATATAATTATTAACATACAAATCTTCATTTTCAGCGATTTGGATAGCTCCATTCAACAAGTAGGTATTTATATCAACCCCGGTCACAGAAAGGTCTGGTCTTAAGTTTAAAACTTGACGACATAGAGCACCAGTCCCACAACCCAATTCTAAAATTTTTCCATTTGGTGTAATATTCATTATTGATACCAATGATGAAATCATAGTTTGATAAGTTGGTAGCGCTGCACGACTTTCCAAAACTGGAATAAAACCTAAATTAGGCCCACTTAAAGTGATTACTGTAAATTTTTCTGCCAGTAATGGTATTATAGGTTTCCATTGTGCTGCCGACAGAGTGAATGGGAAAAGAATTAGAGGAGGTCCACATCCTTCAATTGAAAAGTAAGTGTCTTTGAATTTTCCGCCCACTTTGGATTTTGCAAATGCATTTTTTTTTTGACCCATAGATCCAAAAAAGTTCGAAAGACTTTCGAATAATTGTTTGGGGTGATCTATGGAAATATCTGACCACGGAAGTATTTCATAGTTTTTTATTTCATAGGTACTTGCCTTTTTTAAATCCTTTTTAAAATCATTTGCTGCCGTCTTGGTAGGTCCATGCTCACTATTTATCATCAATATTCTTTCAGCAATAATTTCAAAAGCTGAGCTATTTGTTTCATTTGGGCCAACTAGGGCTAACCCAATAACTTTTTCTGGATAAACTTTACAAAAATCCTCGATATCAGCAGGGTATTGCGCGGCAAGGAAAGCATCGTTTAATTCCAGATGGTCAAATAGGTCAGCAATGTCACTTGACTTACTCATGGGCGACAATCTGTATAATCGAGAGCATGCCTGACCAGCGAAACAAGATCAGGTAGTTTATATCTATAGAAAATAAATTTAAGAACGCCATCGACTGTTCCTTGATTTAGTTCACTTTAGAAACTATTACGGAAATGCTAGTTGTTGACAACACTTTTGACAACAGTTTTCGTGATTTTCCTGATAACGCATAAGAAGCATGAGAAGGATAAGAACTATTTTAAAGGGTTATGCGAATTTTGATAACTCCTGATAACAATATCCACGGGTTTTGATCCCGTGTACCGTAGGTTCGAATCCTACCACCCCAGCCATTTTCTAAATTGCTCAAACCCAATAATTTTATGGTTGATATCTTTGGACCTTTTGACAAGAATCTTTTAGGCATACTAGATAAACATTTTTTTTTGACTCTGCCTTTTGAAGTGTTATTTTGACATAGTCTGCTTCGCTAATCAAAAAACGTAAAAGCATTAAAAAGCCGTTGAATAAAAATGACTGAATTTGAAGATTTCAAAAACTTTGAAAAGAATGGTTGGGAAGAGAGGGCATCTACCTATGATAAATGGGCTAGTGCAAATGCCAAGAATATCATACCGAAAGCAGTAAATGCTTTGACCCTTTCAAGAGATGATATTGTATTGGAGCTTGCATCTGGACCAGGTTATGGAACAAATGAAATAGCAAAAATAACACAAAATGTAGTGGGTACTGATTTTGCTGAAGCTATGGTGCTTGAGGCACGAAAGCAAAATCCAAATCTCAATTTTGAACAAGCTGATGCTGAAAACCTTCAGTATGGAGACAGTAGCTTTACAAAAATTTTATGCACTTTTGGAATGTTACATTTTGCTCACCCCGACAGAGCGATAAAAGAAGTGAGACGCGTATTGAAACAAAATGGACGTTTTGTATTCACTGTTTGGGCCCCAGTCCAAGAATCTCCGTTTTTTGGAACGCTTGCTGAAACAATAGGTGAGTTAGGAAGCTATGATGTAGGATTGCCAACAGCACCTCCCATCGATGATTTTAGTGATCAGCACCGAGCATCAGAACGGCTTTCTTCTCAAGGTCTTGTAATGACAAATTTCGAAGCTGTAAATAATGTCTTTAATTTGGGAGTGCCTGCAAATTCAATTCCACAAATGTACAGAGAAGTTGCGGTAAGATCTAAAGGCTTGTTAGACTCTCAAGATCCCAAAAAGATACCTAGCATTGAGTCAAAGCTTATTGAGAGATTTAAAGAGTTCGAGATTGACGGAATTGTTAATATGCCTTTTCCTTACCGAATAGTTACCGCTGAGAAAATTTGATAACAGTTTTCATGATTTTCCTGATAACTAAATAGGAGCATGAAAAGGATGAGAACAATGTTAGAAGATCGTGAGAAAACTAATAACTCCTCTTAATATTATTTTGGGGTTTTTGATTCCGTGTGCCGTAGGTTTGAAACCTGCGACATTATCTACTAGGTGCTTTTAAAGAAATTCATTATGTTTTTAAACTATTAACTGGATAAATTGAGGTAGAGTGACAGATCAAGTCTTTGTTGTCGCCTGAAAATATTTTTGTTTCTCCAATTGCTATAGATTTTCCAGTTTTTTGTAGAGAGCACTCCACATAAAAAAAATCTGCTGTAGCAGGTTTAACAAAATTATTATTTTGAGATAATGTACCTCTAACAGCAGTTTCGGTTGTTCCCATCGTCACTGACATTACCGTATCTACTACAGCCATTAAAACTTGACCGCAAACTGCTCCGGAAAAAAATCTAAACTTAGCTTTATTTTTAAACTTTGCTTTCACATAACGCTCTCGAACCTCACAAAACTCAATGTTTAATTCTTTTACCCAATCTGCAAAAATATACTCGTATTTTTCCGTTACATTTTCTGATGTAATTTTCTCATGTTTCATATTTGACCTATCTTCTTCAAAAAAGTTTCAACAAGGTGATCTCTATACCTTTCCTTAGGAATAATCCCATTAATTAAAGATTATTGACAACAGTTTTTGTGATTTTCTCGATAACACATAAGAAATATGAGAAGGATAAGAACTATTTTAAAGGGTCATAGGAAACCTGATAACTTCTGATAACAATATCTACGGGTTTTGATCCCGTGTACCGTAGGTTGCTATCCTATCAGTCCAGCCAATTATTGCTAAACATGCACGGTAAGTGATCAATTTTCAAAGCAAAATCAAATAAAAATCTAATTAGCCATTTTTATGAAAATGTCCCCCATACCTCCCCTGACCTCTTTGAGTGGTGTATTATTTCTAAGTGGACAGTAGCTTCCTGTTATAACTTCTCTATTTATCTTTTCAATGTCCTTAGGTGAACAGATTTTGCTTTCGAATAGCACTCCAACTACAAGCCTTCCATTTATTTCAGTCACTCGTTTTTTATTTAGTGAGGTGCCCACACAAATGGACTCTCTATCGACCTCTTCAGGAAAATCTGGTTTTTCACATGGGTTTTTGATTGTTAATACGTTGATTAATTCCGTCTTATCATCAAATGTTTTTTCGAGGGCCTGCACCTGAACAAATTTCATCACATCACAAGAGCAGGGCCAACAACATCTGTAAAGCGAGCCGCAAATTAATTCTTCATCGTGGCCTCTGACAGAAACAAATTCAGGTTGAGAACCTGGCCGTACAAGTGACCCAGAGACACTACAATACATCTTATTCTTCTCAAAAAACTCATCTCTAGAATTTGAATTATCTAAAATATATTTAAAAAATAGAGCACCGCCAGCATTTCTGTTTTTGTTCGGAAATATTTTCCCCCAATCTGCTCGTAACTCTTCATAATAACGTGTCAATTTTAAACTATCAGAACTTCGAGACTCTCCTAAGCTTATTGGGGGGATTATTAAGCACATGACAAAAAGTGTGGAAATATACCTGGTCATATCAATTTGTTTTACCTTGGTTGAAAACATATTGATGGTTCAGCTTTTCAATTTTGTATTTTGATTTTTGACCGTCAGTCCAATTTATCTGAATGTACTCAATCTCTTCATTTTTACGGATTCCAAAATGAGCTACTGGTTCCATCTGGCATAAATAGCCAGAGCCTGCATCTATAGTTTTAGCATGGGTTCTGAAATTTGTCTTAAGTGTTACGGTAGCACCTCTTGCTGGTGCATCGTAAGAGTTTCTAGGTTCTATTCTTAAATATTGAAAATCGTCCTTAACGTTAGCTGAAAAAAGGCTTAATGGTTCAGGAGCACTTTCACCATGAGCGATCAGTAGCTCCAAAATTCCGTCACCGTTTAAATCGGCTACTGCTCCACCAGTGCCCAGACCTTTCTTTTCTAGAGCATTCGTCAATTCCAACTGTTCGAGTTTATTGTTATCTAGAACTCTAAATAATTTATTTGGTTGACCGATATTGTTCAAAAATATCTCATCAAAACCATCGTTATCAAAATCAGCGGATATAACCGTTCTTATTTTAGAAGGTTGTCTAAAATTTAAAGACGCTGTATCGACGAAGGTGTTGTTTGCATGAGTGTATATTCTATGAAAACCATTCCAATTTCCTGTAATAAGGTCTAAGCTCCCATTATAACCAATATCTGATAGAGCCGTTCCTCTCCCATTTTGGAGAGTATCATCGATACCGTACTCCAAAGCTTTGTCAGTGTATGTGCCGCCCTTGTTCATCAGTAAAAAGTTAGGTCCCCGTTCATTCGCAGCAAAAATATCGACTTTTCCTGATAGAATATGCCCTGCTACTACAGCACGACCACCGGTCGTAGCATTTATTCCAAGCGAAGGTGCGATATCTTGGATAATATCGCTTTTCAGCTCGTAAAATCTTGTTGGACCCCCATAGTTGGAGACATAAATTCCATAGTTACCGTTGCCATGTCTATCAACGCAAGCCACCGACCTACCGGCCGTAAGATTCAAGTTTGCCTGATTTTTTTTAAAACTGAAAATATCGTAAATCGTTTCGTCCGCATCTATTAGACGATCTGAATATTTTTTCGTTCCACTATAAGTGTCGGTATTCAAGAAATAAATTTCTTCATATCCATCCTGATCTACATCACAAGCAACAACTCCAATCGATGCCCTTTTTTCATCAGCAAATAGTCTACTAGAATTAATATTTGTATATGAACCATTCTCATAGCTCAGTGCGAGATTAGGATACCGAAACCCTGTAACTATAAACTCCATTTTTCCATCATCGTTAAAATCTGTTACGGCCACGCCATAAGATAATCTCGGTACGTTATTTTCTATTTTATCGGTAATGTTTTGAAAAAACTGCGCATTAGCTGCAAGATTGTTTTCAGCTACACTTAAATAAACAGCAAAAATAGCTGCGATAAATTTACATTTCTTCACCAAGACAATATATGCGGCGACGTTTTTAAACAGTATTTTTAAATCCATCTTTTTTATCATTATTTAGAGGAAATTTTTAATCTTATTTCTGAGGCGATGTCTCAAAACCCTCTAGTTACAGAAATCGAGATAGACTAAAAAGTCGATTTGACAATAGCTTTTGTGATTTTCTCGATAACACATAAGAAATATGAGAAGGATAAGAACTATTTTAAAGGGTTATAAAAGACCTGATAACAAAATATACAGGTTTTATCTAATGTACCATTGCTGAAAATTGAGAAGCTAACCGTTAAATCACTTCCATTGATATACACCAATGGATAAAATATAAGGTTTACGTAACGTAATTATTGCAAGAAATAAATTTTGTAAATACTCTAAATATGACTTGCTTATTTTACATTTCTTTGCTTTTTGAGTGCTAGATCAACTGCGTGTATCCATAAGGCTTATAGATTACACCTTTTTAAACAAATAAACGAACCCTTAAACGTGTCGTCACCATTCTCTGTAAATTTACTTCCGAAAGATTGTCAACAAGTTGCTCTATTCCTAGACGTTGATGGCACTCTCTATGAGATTGAGAATAGTCCAAGCTTGATAAAACCTTGTTTTAGATTGCAGAAAAAACTGCACACCATCCGTAATAGACTTCAAGGTGCGTTAGGCCTTATAAGTGGCAGAACTTTAGATGACCTAGATAGGCTTTTCGACAAAAATAAAATTTCTTTTGCTGGGAACCACGGAGCACAATTGAGAGATGCACTCCGAATTAAGGAGTACCAGGCCAATACTGGAAACATAAAGAGAATTGCCCATAAAATTGAAGAATTACTTAATGGAAAAAAAAATATTGAGATTGAAAATAAGGGTTCAAGTTTAACTATTCATTTTCGGAATTCAACAATCGACAGGAAAGAAATCGATAGAATTATAATGGAGCTCACGAAACGTGACCGTAGTTTAACTTTACTAAAAGGAAAGGAAGTTTTGGAAGTTAAACCCCTAAGCCACAATAAAGGAACAGCAATTTCATATTTTATGAGAACTAAACCTTTTATAAAACGGAGACCTATTTTTATCGGTGATGATGAAACCGATGAGGATGGTTTTGAAACTGTCAACAAGAAAGGTGGCTGGTCAGTTCGTGTTGGAAATCATAAAAGAAGTAAGGCCAACTTCTTTTTACCTAATGTTAAATCCGTTCACGAAGTAATGAAGCAACTTCTAAAATCTAGGTAAATAAAATGCAGAGTTATGAGTAGAGTAGTCGTTATTTCTAATAGGGTCATGCTTCCCAACGAAAAGAAACCTGAGGCAGCTGGCGGACTTGCAGTTGCATTATATGATACGTTGCAGGAGACAAGCGGTCTTTGGTTTGGTTGGAGTGGAAGAGTTACTACAAATGAAGACGTCAAACTAAATGTAAAAAAGGATGAAGGAATAACTTATGCCATTGTTGATTTAACCAAAAAAGATTACGAAAATTACTATAATGGATATTGTAACGAAGTACTGTGGCCTATTTTTCACTACAGATTGGACTTAGTAGATTATTCCAAATTAAAGTTTGAGAGTTATAAGAGCGTTAACGAGTCATTTTCCTTAAAGATCAAAAAACTTCTCAATAATGAAGATTTAATATGGGTTCATGATTATCATTTTTTATTGATGGCTAGAGAGTTGAGAAAGCTAAAATGTACACAAAAAATAGGCTTCTTTTTACATATACCATGGCCATCAAAAGAAATTTTGACTGCATTACCTGATCATCGAGAACTTGTTGATGCACTCTTAGAGTTTGACTTGATAGGCTTTCAAACTAAGAAACATGTACTTACCTTTTTAGATTATATCATCAGTGAGTTAGGAGGATCAGTTGAACCAGATGGATCAATATTTGCTTTAGGTAAAAAGTCTAAGGTAAAACATTTTCCAATATCTATAGATACGAACAAAGTTACAAGAATATCAGAAGAGACTGATAACTCTCCTCAGGTGAAAAGACTGCTAAAAAGTATTAAAACGGACAAACTAATTATTGGCGTCGATAGGCTAGACTATTCGAAGGGACTTGAGCTTAGATTCGCAGCGTATAACCATCTTCTAAAAAATCATAGTGAACACATCAGATCAACAACTTTGCTTCAAATAGCCCCTACCT
Source organism: uncultured Alphaproteobacteria bacterium (assembly GCA_902537215.1). Classification (GTDB taxonomy): domain Bacteria; phylum Pseudomonadota; class Alphaproteobacteria; order Rhodobacterales; family Rhodobacteraceae; genus CACIJG01. The sequence continues at coordinate 139,052 of CACBAM010000001.1, read as the reverse complement.
CAAGAGGTTCTGTTTTTCAATATAAAGAAATAAGAAAAAAATTAGAGCTTAGTGCTGGAAAAATAAATAGTGCGTATGGTGACTTTGATTGGACGCCAATAAGGTATCTCAACAAAGGATTCCAGCAAAAAAGTCTTATGGGATTTTTTAGAAATAGCAGAATTGGACTTGTAACACCACTAAGAGATGGAATGAATTTGGTGGCAAAGGAATATATAGCAGCTCAGAGCGCGAGTGATCCAGGAGTGCTAATTTTATCAAGATTTGCAGGCGCAGCAGAAGAATTACCAGACGCATTAATTGTGAACCCTCATGATCCGGAGGGAGTAGCAAATGCATTGAATTATGCTCTAAAAATGCCTAAAAAGGAACGCTTGAGGAGATGGCTCAATGCTTTTGATCAATTACATTCTTTTAATATTAATATTTGGAGGACTCACTACATCGACGCATTGGAAACATCAATAATTACAAAGTAATAAAGTAATAAAGCAAAAATGAATACACTTATTTCTTTTTAGTTAATTTTTTGACAACATTTTTCATAACTCTCCTATTAACTCAGAGTAGGCATCACAGTAAAAGGATGATTTTAAAGGGTTATTAGAAACCTTATAACTCCTCATAACATTATCCACGCGTTTTGATCAAATGCACCGTAGGTTCGAAACCTGCCGTCCCAGCCATTTGTCCCCAATTGCTTGGTGATGCTCTAGAATATAATTACCTTGGACTATTCCGTTTTTAAAATTTCACTTGTACATTCGCGCAACTGCAGGAATCACTCCTCTGTGGTTCAGGCTTTGATCGACTGAAGATGGGTTCAATATCTCTTGTAAATAGTCCAATGCATTCCGCGGATCACAATTCCCACACATGAAAATATCAAGTGAAGCAAAATTACGTTCAGGCCAAGTATGTATACTTATGTGACTTTCAGATAAAACTGTTACACCGCTTACGCCCATACCTTCACCAAAAGGATGATAGTAAGAATGCAGAATTATCGCGCCAGCCTTGCGAGCACTTTCTTCTATTGTTTCTTTTATAAAATCTAAGTCACCCATTCGTTCCACATCCCAAAAATCAGCAAGTATGTGCCTTCCTGCAAATTGATCACCGGTTTTTGAACATGTTACGAAATAATCGCTATCGAGATGGTTCATTTTATGCTGCCTCTTCTTCTTTCTTGGGTCTTTTATTAATGTCATCTCGGATCCATGGAGGAAGAACAAAAGATGCCAAGTGCATTTCTGGACTGTAATGTCTAGTTTTAAAACATGCTCTTTTAAAACGTTTGTTTAGTGTTTCTAAAAGGGGTAGTGACCAAGTAGAATTGAGAACTCCAAAACCTAGTGTCATGTATCCGCCATAATACGTTGGGATCGCTGCAATATAACAACTAGCGCATAATCCTGCCTCCTTTAGGCAAGATAAAGTGCCTCCAACCTCACCTGGCTGGAATTGAGGGATACCTCCTTGGGTCGAAACCACAGCATTTTCCTTAAGAATTTTAACTAAGTTTTTATAAAATTCATGGCTGAATAATTTCTCCCCAGGACCTATAGGATCAGTTGAGTCAATTATAACCGCATCGAACTTTAAATCTGTTTCTTTCACATACACAAAAGCATCACCAACAATCAGTTGCACTCTGGTATCTTGGTAAACTTTACCTCCATTGTTAACGCTAGGTATATACTCAACACAGGCATCAATCACCATCTGATCAATTTCTGCCATGACAACTCTCTTTATCCCTTTATGGCGAAGAACTTCGCGTAAAATCCCACCATCACCACCGCCAATAATAAGAACATGCTCTGGTTTTTCATGCGAAAAAAGGGGTACATGCGTCATCATCTCTTGATAAACAAATTCATCACACTCTGTGATCTGAATAATACCATCAATGGCTAGCACACGACCAAGTGTATCGTTCTCATAAATTGCAATATCTTGATATTCGCTCTTTCCTTCAAATAAGGTTCTATTGATTTCAAAACCCTGAAACGCCTTACTCCCTTTAAGGTTATAAATGCTTTCAACATCTTCTATGAAATTACGCCGCGTGCTCATTTCGCTCCTCCTCCATAAAGTTTCTTACAGTATCGTGATTTGCCTTGTGAAACCCCCTGTCCAACTTATGCATATTGGCTAGAGTAGGCTTAAAATATTTTTTACAAATTCCAAGCGCTACTTCGACGTCAAATGCTTTACAAGAGAAAACATCAATATACACCTGTCCGATATTTTCAGCAAAATGTGCGGCAATATTGGAAGTTTCAATCATCTGAAGTAAAGTGTAGCCTGCAGCCTCATGGGAATGCGTGGCAAAATGCTCGATTATTGGTTCGCCGTAAGCTATCATGTCAATAGCCTGTACTAGCTCTTTACTCCAATCTAGTATATTTTCTTTATCTGCTAGTAACTCTTTGGGACAATCTTTGAAGTCTAATACTAAATGCTGACCCCATGGTACTTGCGCCGAATTAGTTTCATTTTGTGTCGTCATTTCTTTCTCCTTTAATGATTGGCATGAGCCAACGTAATAAAAAGAAAAAGCTTGCGATAAAAGGCTAAAACGTCAAATGCTCCAATAGCAATATTAGCAGCTATGGCATACAACGTTATTTAATAACGCAAACCCTCTCAAATCTAGGCGGATGGGACTTTATGCAGCAAACATCGAACAAAGCCCGCCCCGAATTAAAAACATTTACGCCGTTGCATAACCATTATCTGAATTTTATCAGGGGTTAGAGACTCGTGCGTAAACGCTTGTATACAAAATTTTTAAAAAAAAGAAATAAAAAAATTCTTCTGCGTAAATTAATTAATTAAGTCTAAATAATTAAAAACTCATTTTTAATAGATAATGGAAATAATCAATATGAGTTAGAATTTAAAAGAGAACTTTTTCAGTTAAAAATACTTAGAATTTACCCAAACAAAATCCTCAGCGTCACTAAAAAATTCCAAAGACATTTCAGGGACAATTAAAGAAGTAATGGGTCTACTGCAACCGCTCGAATAGTATGTGTTGGCGTCTTGTTTGTTTTCTTCAGTATCCATCCCTATATAAATATATGTGTTATCGGTATCTTTATACTGTGCAACACAGGAAAAAAGGTTTCTTGGTAATATTGACGGTTGAAGGACAATATCTTTCACTTCTTGAATAAAACTATCTTTCATCTTTACCACTAATATTGTAAACGCTTTTGCCTTGGCACCAAAACGTTTCAAGTTTTCATAGTTTGGGAACCATCCCCAAACAGGTCCCGAAAAAGATTCGGTACGACTTCCATTTGGGTATTTAATTAGAAGGTGATCTACAGAGTCCAGCCAGCTGGTGCCGACGCCTTCTAAATCGAGAGCAGCATCAATACTCTCCATAAAACTTACACAAACAAATTCGTTTTTTTTATTGAAGCCCATGTGCCGCGTAATAACATTTGGGTATTCCCTACTGTAAAGTTCATTTCTGAACTGATCAAAACATCCGTCCTTTGGTCGATACTTAACAATCATAACTACTTGTGGATCCGGAAATTTTTTATATTCATGCTCAGATATCTCTCGATTAGATTTATAGGTAACGGGAGAAATAGGGTCGCTGTTATGACCCTTTCCTGCCCCTAATAGGACATTTTGATCCTCTGATTTATTATCGGCAGGTTGCAACAAATCTTTTCCATTTTTAATATCACGATTTTGAGAGCGCTTCCAAAAGAATACGTGGCATCTCCTTTCAGGATTTTGGGAAACGGAAACTAACTCCCAGCCCTCACCACCCATCTCTTTCATATGAGATGAACGATCGGTTGTATTGAAGGGTAGTTCTGTATCTTTGTAGTCCCACATAACAATCTTCATATCTTTAATTTTTTTTTAATTATTTTTCCAGGCTTAAATTACATTCCATTTTCTCAAGATACATTAATTTAAAACAAACTAAAAATCCTTGAAGATATTTCCCAATTCAAATTTAACTTTTTCTGGAAATCAAAATTCCACCAAAAACAATTAGGCTACCCCCAGCAACGGTTGAAATCGACAAAGGGTCATGAAAAAATATAATTCCTACTATAGATGCAAAGAAAAGATGAAAATATGAAAATGGTTGCAATACACTAGCCTCTGCATGGCGATAGGCGTTGGTAAGCAAAAAGTGGCCTACTAGGCTAAACGTACACAACAAAATTAGAAAGTGTAGATCAGATAATTGTATCGGCCTATAAAATAGAGGGCTGGGTATTGTGATCGCAATTGCGGAAACTAGAGACACCCAAAAAAAACTGGTTTCAGTATTATCTGTAGAAGCTACCTTTCTTGTAAGTACTGCATAAATTGCAAAGGTAACTGCAGAAATCAAGGGTAAGGCAGATACTAACGAGAATTCAAGATTTATTGGATTAATAATAATAGTTACACCTAAAAATCCAACCCCGACTGCTACTATTTTTATTCTTGTAATTTTCTCTTCTAAAAACAGCCCAGACAACAGCACCGTTAGGAGAGGAAAAACTGCCATTAGTGCGTGTGTAACAATTAATCCAACTTGAGTATATGAATAGATAGCCATCAATAAAGACGAAATAAATAAAAGGCCCCTAAAAATCTGGGCAACTGGTTGCTTTGTCTTTAAAATTGAGCGTAAAACACCCCGGCCTCTTAAGCTGACTAAAATCACAAAACTTCCAATTACCCAAAATCGGAACATATTGATGTTCAATACATCATAAAGCTCGGCCATATACCGTGACATACCATCCATCAATGCTAGAAAGAATGTTGCTATAATCAGAGTGATAATTCCTTTTTTTGATGAAGTGGTCATAATTGTTGCTATAAAACGGAAAATAAGTCCAACTGATGGACTATTAAAAAATATTTAGCAACATATTTAAAATTAATAACCCTCTACCATAAGAATATATCCTTTTGAGTTTTCTTTGCGAATATCAATTATTTTTGTGTACTCTTCTGACTCATAGAATTGCCTTGCTTTTTCTAAAGTATCAAATTCAACTACTACATCACGATTACCCTGTGGAGTTCCTTCAGCAATAATTTGATCGCCACCTCTTATTAGGTACCTACCCCCAAAACTTTTTATTATGTTTTCTGTTTCGGAAGCGTATTGTTGATATTTTTTTGGATCTGTAATTGTTATTTGTCCAATAAGATAGCCTTTTTTCATTATTCAACCTCAATACTCTCAATAAAATTTATTTTAGTTTAGTTTTGGCTGTGTCTCAAATGTCTGATCCGTTTTGATTCCTTGTACCCAGTCCAAGCAAGATTTTTTCCACGCTTGCCTCTTAGGATGAAGGCTCTTCCTTTGTCTAATCGTCCCAACTCTCAACCCAAAAAAACCTGACTTTCCATTTTCAGGTTTAGCATAAATTCTTGTTCCACACTTTCCACAAAATGCCAACTCACGTTTTGCACCACTATCTGCTAATTTAATATAAAAGCTCAATTCTCCTTTTAAGAGATTGAAGCTATCATTAACAGCACCAACGACATAACCAAATGCAGTGCCAGAATTTATTTGACAATCCGTACAATGACAGATTGTTGTTGTTTCGGGGTCAACATTCGCCTCAAACTGAATTTGTCCACATAGACATGTCCCATTTATATTCATTTAGCACCTTTCTAAACCTAAAAATACCTCCGAGTATGTAGCCTTTAACCATCAGAGTACAACTAATTTTTGAAATAAACCTAGAAAGTTCATTGAATATATATAGAAATAACTCATGCTTAATTTAGATCGTCGACATTTAGGGTTTATCGTTGCTTTATTGACAGTTTCTATTTGGGCTGTTTTCATAGTTGCTACTAGATTTTCTGTAAGCACTAACTTTACTGTCGAGGAGGTTCTATTTTTAAGACTAGTACCGAGTACCTTGATCATGGCGCCTTTTATGATCAAATATGATTTGATCCCCAGAGGTCTGTCTTGGATAAAAGCTGGAATGTTGATGATTGGTTCTAGTGCTATTTTCCCATACATTGTTTCAAGTGGACTATCGTTTGCACCAGCGTCCGACGGTGGTGTGCTTGCTCCCGGCATGCTACCTTTCTGGACTGCATTAGCTGCCTTTTTGATTTTAGGTGAAAAATTAGACCAAATACGTCGAGCTGGCTTGTTTGTTATACTTATTGGGGCGCTATTAGTTGGTTTATGGCAAATTTTATTTGATTCTGACGAAGGAGTTTGGAGGGGCCATATTCTTTTTCTTATTGGATCTGGGTTATTTGCTGTCTATTCAGTTATTTTTCGGCAAAGTGGGCTTACCCCTCTTCACGGTCTTTTGATAGGTTTGTTTTGGGGCACTCTATTTATAATTCCCATACTACTTCTCACAGGAAGAGTAAACTTCAACAATGTATCTGCATTGGATATAGGCATGACCATAGTCATACAAAGTTTAATAATTGGTATTTTAGCTACCATTCTTTTCAATTACGGGGTTCGATTAATAGGAGCATCGGAGATGGGAGCCTTTGGTGCGTTAACGCCAATACTTGCAATGCTGGGAGGAATTATGTTTTTAAATGAGACCGTGCCAGTAATTAAGATGGTAGGCATTTTCCTGGTAGCCATCGGTGTATTTTTGGCATCTGGCATCCTGAAGCTAAAGAGCCACAAAAACGAAAAATCATTGTGAAAAGAACATTACCAAAATGATACAAGGAACCAAATTTGACTGAATATCTTTTAAAACTACTCTTAAGATAATAATAGAGGGATGAGACTTGGAAACGATACTGTTATGGATGGCGGGTGCACTTTTTGCTGGGTATTTGTGTAGGTTAATATATATCCCCACAATAGTAGGATTTATTTTATCGGGTTACTTATTCTCACTTTATGATGGAAGCGGACAAACATTATTAGACTTACCATCTGAGATTGGTGTAGAGCTTCTTCTATTCTCAATAGGTCTGAAAATCAAACCATCATCACTTCTTAATACCTCATTATTTTTGGTATTCTTAATGCACTCTTCTGCTGTTTTTTTAATTTTTCTTCTACTCCTCAATCTTGGTTTAAGCCTAGAAACTAAATTGCTCATCTGTGTGGCCTTTACCTTTTCTAGTACAATTATAGCTTCAAAGGCTCTTGAAAATCGAAATGAACTAACAACTTTTCATGGCAGACTGGCTATATCATTGTTAATTTTTCAAGATATCTTAGCGCTTATAGTGCTGTTACTTACAAATGACACATCATGGACACCTTCAACTCTTTACCTTCTTGCGTTACCCTTATCAATTCCAATACTAAAAATATTATTAGAGAAATTTAATCCTAGCGAGGAATTAGAGCTTATTGCTACAATCTTACTTGCTTTGCTATTAGGCTCTGCTCTTTTTAAATATGCTGGATTGTCAGGAGAAATAGGCGCCCTTACTCTAGGTATGTTAATGGCTAGCTATAAGTCTGCAAAACAGCTGGGGGAAAGAATATGGACAATAAGAGAGATCTTATTAGTAGCATTTTTCTTCTCGCTGGGTATGAGCTTAGATCTAAATTTACAAATTATTCAAAGTGCATTGTTGATAACAATCCTTATTTTTATTAAATCAATTATTTTATTTGGCCTTTTGTTGGTATTTAAGCTAAGAGCATATACAGCTTTTTTAATAGTCATTTCGTTAGCAACTTACTCAGAATTCTCATTGATACTTATATCTTCTTGGGAACAAAGTGGCCTTTTAAATTCTGAAACATTTTCCATTCTAATATGCACTATATGCTTTAGCTTTGCTCTAGGTGCTATTTTGAATAACTCAGTGCATGAGATTTTTGTGGCCATTGAGAAGTATTTAGTTAACTTTGAAAGACCTCAACACCATCCAGATGAGCAACCTCATACATGTGGTGAAGCCGATGTTATGGTGTTAGGTATGGGAAGAGTAGGTAGTGCGATTTTTGATAATTTGTCAGCGAAAAATGTGAAAGTCGTGGGTTTTGATGCTGATACTAATCTTGTTAAGGAACAGTTAAAATTTGGGAAAAGGGTTACGTTTGCTGATGCAGAAGATCCAGGGTTTTGGTCAAAGCTAAGATTTGGCAAATTAAAAGCCATTATCTTAGCCTTACCAGAATTTCATGCCCAAAATTGGTCTACACAGCAAGCAAGGCGCTACGGTTTCAAAGGAAAAATAATTGTGCCAACACGATCCCAAGGCAATCCCGAGACGCTAAAAATTTCCGGAGCTGATGAAATATATGATGCTTATCAAGCAACAGGTATTGGCGTAACTGAAATTTTTCTAAAGGACTAAACTGATTTAAGAAACTAAGGAACACCAAAATTTAATTTTAAGAGGTGAATTGATGGAGAACAAGTTATTAACTATTTTTGGAGCTAGCGGTTTGGTTGGTTCAAGTATTTTAAGAGAGGCACTAGATAGAGGGTATCATGTCAATGGCACACTTAGAGATATCGAGAATCAAGATAGAATTTCCAGATTAAAAAGCCTTCCTTCTGGAAATAATGCAAAGTTTTTTTCGGCAGATATGGCGGATATTTCCTCATTAGATAATCCTCTCATTAATTCCGATGCAGCTATCATCTGTTGTCTTATACCCACATATAAAGGCTTTGACGGGACACCTGCAAAAGAGCTTGATGATGAAAGAGGCTATAATGAAATCATCAAGCCCACAGTGGATGGGTGCCTCAATATTCTTAAGATAGCAAAAGTTAATAACGTTAAGAATATCTTAATTTGTTCCTCTACTTCTAGTACAAACCCAATGCCTCCAGTTCCAGTAAAAAACGAGCTGGATCATTGGTCTGATGAGAAAGAGCAATGCAATTCAAAAAAGTATACATCAGCCGCTAAAACATATATGGAGAGAGCCGCATTCAAATTTTGTAATGAAAATAATTTGCGGCTTTCCATATTTCTACCTACTGGATTGTACGGGCCCGCTATATTACCCGAGCATTTAAAACATAATCCATTTTTATGGATTAAACGCGTCTTAGAAGGTGGAAATCCTAGACATCAAAAAGTGCCGAATGACTCAGCTTCGTTAATACACCTCCAAGACTTAGCGAAGCTATTTTTGGCAGCATATGAAAACCCTTCAGCCTCCGGTCGATACTTTGGGGTCTTGGAAAGTTTCCATTGGAATGACATTTATAGGGAATGTCAGAAGTTAATACCGGACATGCAAATGCCTGAACCGATGTCAGAAGATCCTGTAGCACCAACACAATTTGATTTTAAACGAAGAGATAGTCTTGGAATTAAGATAAGGGATTTCCCCACTATTATGCATGAAACTGTTGAATGGATAAAAAGCAGGCCTTTTTAAAGCCATTCCAGTATTCTAGGTAAGCTATACAGCATCAATTTTTCTTTTATTCAAGTTAGTCGCTAGTAAGCAGATACCGAGAACTGCTATTGAGATTGCTATAAACCAATTCAATGGATTTGAAATTGAAAATAAAATCCAAAGGAATATAAAATCAGTTTTTTCTTGGTGATGCAAAATCGTATTAAAGCACTCAACTAACCATGTAACTGATAATACCGTAACCATCACAGGCACTATAATTTTAAGATAATAGTATATAACTTCTAGCTTACTTCTCGATTTAACAAAGTCTCTTTGATCAATAAAAAAGCCAGCCAAACCTCTGGGAAAGTAAAGAACAAAAATCATTAGTATAACCCCCTGATATAAGGGCCAAATTTCTGTACTTTTACTTAATAAGATACTACATAATGAAAAAATAGAAGCACCAATAATTGGCCCAAAAAAGAAGCCAATACCCCCAATGAAAGTTGCTGATAAAATGTTGAAGGCCTCTCGAAGGCTGAATACCTCCGGTGAGAATAACTCATAGTTGATTACAAATAATGTTCCAGCAATTCCTGCTATAAATCCGGAATAGCAAAAAGAAAGATATCTAACCATATAGCTCGAATAACCTATATATTCTGCTCTAGATACATTTTCTCTCACTGCATTGCACATTTTGCCAAGTGGAGTTTGTAGAAAACAGTAAGAAACAAATACAGCTATGAACAACCAAGCCATTACGATAAAGCATACTGAGTCGTTGCCGCCATAATCAAAATTAAAAAAATCGGTATTGAGAGTCCGATCTACTATGATCCCGCCTAAAACGCTTGGGAATGAGGTGCTAAATGAGTTAACAAATTCAAGTATCGCTAAAGTCAACATAGCGAAAATCATTCCAGATCGTTTTACGGAGAAATATCCAGTTATCCCTGCCACAAGGAAGCCTGCGAGCCCTCCAAATAGTGGTAAAATTGGTAGAGGGATAAATAATGCACCGGCGTTAATCTGTAATAAAATCAAACCTGAAAAATAACTTCCCACCCCCATAAAGATTGAATGCCCTAAATTTAGTAATCCCGTTTGTCCAAGAAGCTGGTTAAAACTTATTGCGAAAATGATTGTTATGCCAACTTGACTTATGATCATCAAATGCCAATCTCTAGAGATCCACGTGGGCGTAGCAATTAGAAATAAAAAAATCGGAACCCACATAATCATATGTAAGCATTTAGTGTACAACATGATTGAGAAGCTATTATTTGAACTCAAGAGATAATTTTTTCATTGCAAATTCGACCGCATCAAGTGTTATATCCACATCCTTGCCAGTATGAGCCAAAGACAGAAACATATTATGCCAAGGATGAAAATAAATTCCCCTTCCTAGTAGATATTGGACAAATTTTTTACCTTTTGAGAAATCCTTATCGTCTTTGAACAAAATCAAGGGCATCTGAGGGGGACCTGATTGAGATATCTCAACTCCTAAATTATTTGCTATTTGGTCTACTCCAGCTCTGAGCTTATTACCCAAGAAGGAAATATGGCCTACCACGTCTATTTCCTCGATTATTGATAATGTCTTTAAGCTCGCAGCCATAGAGGTAGCATTACACCAGAAAGAGCCTGTCACATAAATTTCACTTGCTGCTTGTCTTAGTTTATCAGCGCCTACAACTGCAGAAAGAGGGTATCCATTTCCAATAGCTTTTGAAAACGCAGTTAAGTCAGGCTTTACACCATAATCAAACCAGCTCCCACTTTTGTTCAGTCTGAAGCCCGCTCTTACATCATCTAGAATAAGAACAGCATTTTTATTATCACAAATCTCTCGTGCTTTCTTCAAAAAAGCCTTTTTTGGTAAATCCTGGTCTCTTCGAACATCATGGCGGAAAGCAGTCAATATTATTCCTGCTAAGTCACTACCGGCGTCCTGAACGGCAGCCTCAAGACTCGCGTTATCATTATATTCAAAGAAAATTAAGTTGGAAGTGTCTTCTTCCACAACACCGGTTGCTACGGGGGTACACCATGGCGCAGATCCATGATAAGACCCTCTTGCAACCAATATCTTTTTTTTACCAGTTGCCGCTCTCGATATGGTTAAACAGGTTGTTGTGGCATCAGTACCATTCTTTGCAAATAAAGCCCAATCTGCATTATCGACAAGCGTTGTCATTTTTTCTGCCAAATCCACTACTAACGCAGATGGGCCATTCCCTAGGTCTATTTTTTTTCGTTGCTCATTAACTGCGTGATCGACTTCTGCATTATTGTAACCAAGGAGATTCGGTCCATAACCACACATAAAGTCGATATAACAGTTTCCATCTAAATCCCAAATTCTTGCGTCCTTTGCTTTAGAAAAAAACTGTGGGTAACCATAGGGTAGCTTTTTAACACTCATATGACCCCACATTCCACCAGGAATAAAATTCTTTGCTCTTTTTCTAAGCGAAAGGTCCTTGTCTAATTTAATGTTATGCTGTTTGTCCAACTACATACCTTTTTAGTTAAAGCTTTAAAATAATCTAAAAATAAGTTTAATAAAAGAAAGCCGTTTTTGGAAGGTGCTAATGACAAAAAATAATGTAATGGATTTTAAAAAAAATATTGAACCTCATTATGATAGCCGAGACCTATTATGTTTTGAGAATAGGCCGAACGACTTTCTCGAAATTTTAAAAGATATAGTTAAAAAGCATCCAGATAGGGTCGCTCTATGTTTTCAAGAACAATATATTTCCTATAAAAAACTAGATGAGCTGTCCGATAGCTTTGCTGGAGGGTTGTTGAAATCTGGGCTAATAGAGAAAAATATCCTTGTTATCAATCTCGCTAATAGCATTGAATTTGTAGTAGCGCTTTTTGCTTCTTTTAAAATTGGTCTAATTGCTATGCCTGTTGGCCATAGACACAAAAAACAGGAGCTAATTTCCCTTTATAATGATGCAGGGGTGCATGCGGTTATCTTTGATAAAGAAACTGAAAAAGAACAACCACTTAGCAAAGATAGTAATTCAATTCTTTTCATAACTACGCAAGCTGAGCCTCAAACTGATTGTCTAAAATTTAACGAATTACTTGAAAAAGGCGTTGAGGAAAAAATCACTTTAAAAAAAATCGAAGAAGAAGAACCAGCTATACTATTATATACCTCAGGTACTACCGGCCGTCCAAAGGGCGCTATACTGACCCATCTTGGGCTTGTTCATTCTTTTCTTCATTTCCAAATGGAGCTGGCACTTAAAGATGGTGAATGCACTATTCTTGCTGTACCTGCAAGCCATGTTACCGGACTAGTAGCCCAAATCCTGACTATAATAGGGTGTGCGGGGAAAATTGTCATAATGGAGCATTTTGAAGTAAAAGAGTTTGCAATTCTTGCAAAAAAGCATGGATTAACATATTCGATACTCGTTCCAGCAATGTATGCATTGCTGCTTCATCGTAATGCGTTAATTGCTGAGGATTTAAAATCATGGCGAATAGGTGCGTTTGGAGGCGCTCCAATGCCTGATGCTGTTAGGAAGGAATTAGCTTCAAAGTTACCGTTTTTAAGTTTAAATAATGCTTATGGGGCAACTGAAACCACATCCCCTACAACTATCATTCCAATTAATTGCAATGACCAAGGTGATAGCGTAGGTCTTGTCGTAGCTTGTGGTGAAATTAAGATTGTTAACGAAAATAACGAAGAAATTAATCAAGGTGAGACTGGCGAACTTTGGATTAAAGGTCCTATGGTTATACCAGGATATTGGAAAAACGAAAAGGCTACCAAAAGCTCTTTCGAAGATGGTTACTGGAAGTCTGGTGATATCGCCAGTCAAGATAAAAACGGCTTTATACGTATTCATGATAGAAAGAAAGATATGATAAATCGTGGAGGATATAAAATTTTTAGTGCCGAAATAGAAAACCTAATGATGTTAATGGATGAAGTCCAAGAGGCCGCTTTGGTTCCCTACCCTTGCCCTATACTTGGCGAAAGATCACATGCTTTCATTTTTACTTCTTCAGCCTCGCTCGAGCCTAATGAAATCCGGCTCCAACTGTTGGAAAAAGTCGCCGATTACAAGGTTCCCGATAAAATTACAATTACCAACAAACCTCTTCCACGGAATGTTAATGGTAAAATTACCAAGGCTCCTCTTAGAGAGAGGGCACACAAAGGATTATAATTTCCCAATACTAATTTTTAAGTTTTTAAAACTAAGATTATGTATTGATTTGAAAATTCTTATTAAAATCTATTTAAATACGTAAGGAGATGTTTTGACCAATAATCATGAAAAACTATTGTATAATGTCAGAGAACCGATTGTCTGCGAAACCTGTTTCAAAGAGTATAAAGATTTAGATAACCCAGACATAGCTCTTAGAGATTATGTTAAGGTAGATGTCGGGTTTACTCGAATTGGCATTCAAGTTTGGTGCCAACGTCATGAGAAAAATATCTGTCATATTGATTTTGGAGGAAATAGACCTCCGGCTGACTTCAGATGCTTAGAGAAGAGCTAAAAATGCAAAACTTTATTTATAACCAACCTGAAGCAAAATGTGATTTTTGTAAGGCTACAGAAAATCCTCATCCTGATTATGATGAAACAATTCCAATAACCAGAATAGATATTGGAAAAAAAAGAACATTAACCCTATGTATAAATTGTTTTTTTATGCATAAAGAGTGCTCTGAAAAAAAAGGTGGCCCCCTTGTTGCCTATTTATCAAAATTGAATAATTTCTCTCTCATTTTGGATAAATATAACAAAAAAAAACCACAAACTTAATTATGATTTATTTATGAATGAGAAGAAAATTGTAGTAATTGGTGCTGGAATCTCTGGATTATTATGTGGCAAAAGATTAGCCGAAGCTGGTCATTCAGTTCTTATACTTGATAAAGGCCGGAACACAGGTGGAAGGCTAAGTACACGACGAACAGATGGAGCTGTATTCCATCATGGTGCAAGTTCCTTACCTGACTTTTACAGTCATAAAGAGTTGCCAGAATTTGGGTTAGAAATATTCAAAAGAGCAGAGAAAGAAAAAATAATCCAGCGTAAAGGAAATCTATTTGAGCCCATTAATTCAGTTGCCGACCTTGTAAATTATTGCGGGATAAATTTAAATACACGGAAGAGCTGTGAGGCTATCTCGTTAAATTTACACAATAAGACAATTGTTGTGAAATGTAGAGGTGGAGTTCATGAAAAAATGCCTTATGATCACTTGGTCCTTTCAATACCTCCAAATCAAGCTAAAACTCTAATTAATAAACAAATTAATAAGTTTGACAGTCTAATAGAGAAAGTCCAAATGAGGAGCTCTGCAGCAGCTCTCTTTTCCTTTGACATAGATCCAGAACCTGTAAAAGAAAAACACTTCTCGAACGAAAAAGTTCTTATTCATGTAGAAAATAATCGATTCAAATGTGAGCAGCAGTTATTCTGCTTAACCGTTCACACTAAAGAACCTTTTGCCCAGAAAGTTGTTAAAAACGACAAAGATACAATTAAAGAGCTGTTGCTCAAAGAGATAGTAGATGCCGTCCCCTTTTCCTTACCTAAACCAACTTACGAAGCTGGCCACCGTTGGCTTTATGGATTCACCAAACGATCTTTGGGAAAATCTTTTCTATTTTATAACGAAGAAAATGTCGGCATTTGCGGCGACTGGTGTTTAGGTGGAACAATTATAGATGCCGCCTCGAGTGGAATCAAGTTAGCGGAACATATACTAACTCGTTAAAATTTTTTTAGACTTGTTTATTTAAGCCTTTAAAAAAGACTTTCAGCAAACTCGATTAGCGACTCTTTTGCTCCTTCATTATTAAGCCGAAAGCTATCAACTTCAGCTGCCCAATCTTTATCATTAAACTCTTCCTTTCCGCGTTTATACCAATCTTCTTCTGTTATATCATGTTCCTCATCACTACAGAGCTTTGCAGTTAAAAGCCATGATTTAGAGTCTATATCTTCTAATTTTTCTACTAACTCGAGACATTTATCTTTATTTCTAGCCAAAAACTCTCCAAATATTACTGGAGCTGTTCTCGAGTCAGAGTTTGTTTTTCCTTGAGCAATTGGGTCGATCTCTAATGCTAGCTTCAGCGCATCTAAGCCTTGATCGATTTTTCCTAATCGCAGTGATACTTCGCCATAAACTGATAAAACTCTTGGGTCATTGGGAACCATTTTGTAAGCCTTGGAGGCATGTCTTTCTGCTACTCTAAAATTTCTACCCGATAAATTAACCTCGGCCATCAATCGATGAACCTCAAAATCATTGTCATTAAGTTCATGTGCCTTTTTAAGGCATCCTTCCGCTTCACTCCATATTTCAGCCATATCACCCTCAATAAAGCCTCTACTCAAACCCTGGCCAAGAGCACAGGCTTTCCAAGCATACGCTTGGCCGTTAGTTTCGTCAGCTTTTATAGCTTCATCGAAGGTGGTTAAGGCGTTTTGTAACGCATCCTTTTGTATTTTGTGGTGTAAAACTTTGCCCTTCAAAAGTAATTCGTAAGAAGACAAATTTTCAGTGGGTTTTCTTTGAGCTCTTTCTAAGCTCGATAATTCAATCTCTCCCAGAAGTTTTCCAGAAATTTGTCTAACTATTTCATCTTGTACATCAAAGATATCTTCGATGATTTTATCAAACTTTTGGCTCCATATCTGGCTATCATCTTTTGCATCAGACAATTCGACTGAGATTCTCACCCTTTTACCAGATGAACGAATGCTACCAACAACAACATAATCAACGCCAAACTTTTCACAGAATGCTTTCAGATCCATCTCGTTGTCTCTAAAATCGAAACATGATTGTCGAGAGACTAGCTCTAATTCTCTTATCATTGAAAATTCAGTTATTAAGTCCTCTACGATTCCATCTACTAAATACCCACTATCTTCGTCATTACTAGCATTCGAGAACGGCATGACAGCTAGCTTTGGCTTATAATTTTTCTCAGACTCCTTTTTTGCGTAGCTCCTACCATCAGTCTTCTCTACTTTCCCACCTGTTGGAGAAATGCCAAACGTCTGATAACTATCGGAAATATTCTTTAATGCCTTAGTACCCGCATCTTCAACTTTGAATTCTATTTTGTTATCAACTTGATCCTTCACTGTTGATGAAATTAGTATTTGGCCAGGAGTGCAAGCAGCCTCCAACCGTGCAGCTATGTTAACACCACTACCATAAATGTTATCCTTTTCAACAATCACATCATCCATATGCACTCCCACTCGCCATGTCATGATTGAGCTTTCTTCGGTGACTTTATTTCTTTCATCAATAGCTTTCTGAAAGTTTATCGCAGCGTTGACACAGGAAACGGGACTCGCAAATTCAGCAATAACAGAGTCTCCGGCGGTATAGAAAATTTTTCCACCAAATTCTTCAATATAGGGATCTATAATAGAACGACAGGCCTTTAAATTATCTAGTGTTTTCTCTTCATCTTTTTCCATTAGACTGCTAAATCCCACACAATCAGTTGCCAAAATAGATGTTAATCTTCTGTTTACACTAGCCATTTTTAACCCTTCGTTTTTTCCTTTTGAACTTATAGAAACGAACAACCTGAAGCGTTAGAGCTCCTTTTGTTAGATCCATTCTTCCCGCAAATAACATTTCTAGGTAATCGTTTAGAATCCAATAGTATTATTTTTCAAACAATCTTCAATGGGATTTTTATCTTTTGAAAAAAATCTTTTTATATTCTGGTCTTGCTGAAAAATGAGAGAGTAGCGCTGCTAATAGAAAGAAACCGAGCGTCGCATACTCACGATAATCAGTTATTCCTTGCTGATAATAAATAATAAGGCCCGAGCCTCCTATGGACTTTAAATATATATCAAGAAATTGGATCGGGAACATTCTTTCCTTACCAAACAAAAAGTGTCGTATAGCGAGATAACCAAAGGTAAGAAAAACACTCACCCTTACGATTTGCCATCGATGAAAGGGAATTTCTTCTATTGATTGATTAAATTCAAAAGGGAAAGAAAAAGAGTAGCCCAACAGAGCAACTGTACCTGCAAAGAGAGCCCAAACTCCAAGTAGAAAGATCATTATTTGTGCTATTAATCTCAGTTACTTCTCTCAATTGCTTAGAACATAATAAAAAAAATTGGTATACTGATTAAAAGTAATAATTATACCACGTTTTCAAATTTTTTCAATTTGCCGGGATTTTCATCTAAATCTAAAAACCAGAACAGATAAAAATTTTGGCTACTAATTCCTTACAACAGAGGCGCCTTCAATTTTAATATCTGTAGCCACTGCTTCTTTTTCGTAGGTAAAGGCAAAAACGCCAGAAACCTTATTTTCCTTAAAAACGAAGCTATTCCTCAAATCACCTAGCAGTTTTTCTGAATCATCTTCGAACTTTTTCAAGGCTTTAGCATCCTCAAATTTCACGTGAATATTTAAATCACCATCTTTACTTATTAGTATATTAAGTCCTAGAAAATCATATTCCGCTATTTTTCCGCCCAAGGACTCTGAACAAAATCCAGCCGCTACTTTTGCCTCACTAACACCAGGAAACTTAAATTGATAAATCACTGCAAACATCTAAATATCTCCCAATTCAGAGAGCATATTATCGAGATTGACTTGAGCTTGTTCTTTAGTAATTGATATTCTCTTGTATATTCCCTGATCAAGATCTAATTCACTTTGGAACTCTCTAGCTTTCTTAGTCATCACTCCAGATGCATCAAGCAAGTCAAATTTTATAAGATTTTGTTTTCCTGATTCGTCTATTGGTCTTCCTTCAATAATTGTTAAGAAATTTATGGTATCTTTAATGGTCATATCAGGATGATTTTTAACAACCACTTTAAGCATATCTATTGCTCGAGATGCAGTAATTTCTCTCTGATCACCCTGGGTTTCAAGTTGATGTGCCAGTCTTGCCGCAAGCTTTTGTATTAGTGTAATTTGATTATTGTCGAGTTTTTTACCCAACTCCGTGTCGACAACACAAAGCGTTCCTAATATTAATCCACCTTGAGTAACTAAAGGAAACCCCCCATAAAATTTAACATATGGATCTCCAGTCACAACGGGGTGATTTTTAAACCTATCGTCCTTACTACAATCCTCTACTAATATCGGGTCAGTACTATTCAAAGCAAATTGGCAAAATGTTCTTTCTCTAGGGGCACTGTCAGGACGATCTTCTGATAACCCAACATGACACAACATATACTGTCTTTCTTCATCTATAAGCCCAGTATAGCTAACAGGCATATTCGATATTTCTTTTGCTAGCTCTGTATAAATTAAAAATAACTCTTTGTTGGCAACATCCATTACCCCCGTTTTTCGAACTGCCTCAAGTCTTCGGGCTTCATTGCTTGGGATAGCAGCAGGTGAAAAGTCACTATAATCGTCCAAAAAAATCCTCTTTTTTACGGTTTTGGTTATAAACCCTTTGTTTTGGTTTGATTTTATCGTTCTTTAAAAGTTTTTCAACTTTTTCATACTATTTACTGGCGTGCAGATTATCCCGTCCGCCGAAAAATTGATGGCATATAGTAAGGTATTTTTTGTTGGTAATCGAAAAATCTTTTGCCGTAAATTTTTTGGAATCTTTTTTCTTTCAACATAGGACCAAAATAGCAATAAAGACTGTAGGATAACGCAACAATAAATAAATCCAAACTCATCGTAGGACTTGTCCAAAGGACTAGACTGAAAGATAGATAAATGGGCTGCCTAATTATCGAAAAGAGACCATGAGTAGGCATGTCTGGAAAAACCGGTTTTTTTCCCTGATATACAGATGTCCAGCCTAAGGAACCAGTTTGCACTTTATATCCTGCCTGTATAGATGAAATAGATAATAAAGCCCAACTAAGTAAGTTAAGTATGATCATATATAAGCTTGCTGGTGTTTCAATTTGCCAAATAAAAAGTCCAGAAAAATTCCAGAGAGAGAATAAGAGTATAAGTTGTATGGAAGCTATAGTAGCGTAGACCGTTGTTCTAAGAGTTTTGGCATAACTTTTAGGCGCAAAAATCTCTAATATCTTCATACCACGGTTAGATAAAAAGAATGAGTGACCGATAGGAAACTGAATTAACAGCAAAAGATTTATTGCCACCGCACCAAAGCCTACGAAGGGTCCAACTGAAAACTGAAAACCTGTCAAAATGGTGATAAACATTACTGCGCCTGCCACTAGAAAAATGCCATGGCACAATAAACCATAAACTAAAGCTATTAGTTTGTTACCTGATAGATCCATTAACGAAATATAGTATGTCTTAAGAAAATGGAAACATTAAAACTCAAATTCTTTTTGTAATTTTGGCGTCTTTTTTCTCGATTTAAGATAATCGTTTTCAGAAGTTTTTCTGCTACCTAGCTTCCTCCAAATAGCTTCCGATTGGGATCTTGCTATTTTTAAGTTTTTGAGTTGATGAATTCTTGTTGAAGCTCTTTCCCTTGATAGTTTCTCATCAACTATGGGGCTATAATATTTACCTAATAATTCTGGTGTCTCCCAGGGCATATGGACATTTACCTCAGGCATATGCCTTAACTCTGGAACCCACTTTTTGATGAATTTTCCTTGAGGATCATGTTCCAAGCCTTGCTTGATTGGGTTATAAATTCTTATTGTATTAATACCCGTAGTACCTGACTGCATCTGCACTTGAGAATAATGAATTCCGGGTTCATAGTCGGAGAATAGACGCGCCAGATAAAGAGATGTTTGCCTCCAATCTATCCATAAATTGTGACTAGCGAAACTAACAAGCATTGCTCGCATACGGAAGTTTATCCATCCAGTTGATATCAATGATCGCATACAGGCATCAACAAAGGGGAACCCTGTTTCTCCACGCTTCCATCTTTCAAAATTTTCCGAATAAGAGGTTTCTCTTTCCAATTTATCATAAATAGGATGAATGTTTTTCCACTCTATGCTCCTCAAATCTTCCAATTTTTGAATGAAATGACAATGCCATCGGAGTCTTTTCTGGAATGAATTGTAAGAGGCGCGCCAGTTTTTCAATTTATCCTCAACAAGGTCTAGCTTTTTTTGGGTTTGTTCTTGTGTCCTCTGGAAAATAGTTCGGATAGAAATAGTCCCGAAGGCAATATGTGTGGACAGTCTAGAACAAGAATCTGCAGATAACAAAGGTCCAGACATCTCTCTCTGATAGTTTTCTCCCCGCTCAGTCAAAAAACTTTTTAAAACAATACCTGGCTCAATTTTGCCGAGGTTAGAATTTGGTTCGAAACCATCAAATTTCAGCTGCATATCTTGACATGATGGTAAATTATCAGAATCTTCAGATATACATAATATTTTTTCAGGTATGTCATAAATTTTTTTACGCATGTGATTGTGCCAAAGGGTTGACCATCCGTCACGAGAATTTAAATTCCTCACCACTCCATTTTGTTGATATTCTCTCCAGTCTATAGAGTTTTCATCGGTCCACTTTCGGATTGCTGAATCGCGATCTTTTGAAAATTTATTCCATGTTTCATAGTGAGAAAAAATTGCTTTGACGCCATGTCGGGTTGCCAAAGACTTTAATA
This sequence comes from uncultured Alphaproteobacteria bacterium, assembly GCA_902537215.1. Taxonomy (GTDB): domain Bacteria; phylum Pseudomonadota; class Alphaproteobacteria; order Rhodobacterales; family Rhodobacteraceae; genus CACIJG01. The sequence continues at coordinate 118,125 of CACBAM010000001.1, read as the reverse complement.
CAGGAAGCGCTTCTCCAACTTTGATTACTAGCTTAGCGCTTCTTTTAATAAACATATCGTCGAGTTGGCTGAGGTAGTGCTGAAGATGTATAAAGTGTCGGTACGAAACATCGGGCTGTTTCCAGAGATTTGGCTCCAAAATGTAAAGGGGTAAAATTTTTCCATCTGCGCAAGCATCTGAAAGAGGCCCGTGATCGAACATTCTCAGATCTCTTTTGAACCACACAATATTCAACTGGCGCCCTACTTTCCCTTACGAAAAATTCTTTTACGCCACGCAGTATAACTTCCCGGTTTAAGATTTTTTCGCATCAAATTTTTTACTTCGATCTCCTTTAGCCCGAATTCACTTCTTATAGCCTTGAAACTTACTTTGTCACTGAGTGCTACCTCAATTAATTCAGACAGACGCGCTTGAGATAAGTTTCTTTCACCGCTTTGCATTAAATGTGATGATTCAGCAGTAAGTAATAAAAAATTATAGAGCCAATAGCACCTGCTATCGCCGCTTGAGCAAACCTAGTTCTCATTTTTGCAGCCATTTCTTTCATTTCTTTGGGATCTGACCCGAAAATGAGTTCAACAGAGTCTTGAAGTGTTTCTTTATCACTTGGATACTGGCCTTTTGTTTTCATTGCTGCAGTTGACATTCGCCTCGTTTTCATAATTCGATTCTCCTTGTATTGTTCATCAGATATGTTCTGGATCGAAAAGATGACAACTGGGTGTGTCACTTTGCCTCATATTTTGAAAAAATTTTTTTTTTGCTTGGTTTTGAAAAAAATAGATCTATGTAAAATTCGTACTAACAAAACGGAGATTTAAACATGAAGAAGATTATTGCATTTGTATTCGTAATCACACTTTTTGGCTCAAGCGTGTATGCAAGTGGCTGTAGCGAAATGGCGGCATTCAATACAAAAATAAAGAAAGCATTAAAAACAGCGTCCTTTAATGAAAAGACCCTGGCAGATATTAAAAATTTGCAGTCTGAATGCAAAAGACAGCATGACATGGGAATGTCTGTGAGTGCGATAAGTTCATGCAACAAGGCGCTCGATTTAGTTGCTGTCAACTAAGATTATTAGAAAATTTGGGATTATGAGGTGATTTATGAGTAGCGAAGAGAAGAAATTTACTAAGCTTGACGTCGTAAGCGGAAAGTCTTATTTCATTTGCCAATGTGGTCAGAGTGCAAAATACCCATTATGCGATGGCAGTCATAAGAACACCTCCTTCAGTCCTGAGAAATATATCGCGTCTGCAAACACTTCTGTGAGTGTCTGCGGATGCAATGATTTAAAAACAATTGTTTGCGACTGCGCGTAATAAGGAGTGAGGACATGAATGTGATTGTGAAAAGATTAGAACGGTTTAACAGCGCTATACCAGAATTTTGCACGTCCCATTGGTTATTAAGAATACCTTTAGCGTTATTGTTCATACAAATGGGATTGATGAAGTTGCCCATAGACCCTGCTGAAGCAGAATCTTATGGTCTTTCGGTTCTTGTTTGGTGGGTGGTGGCTCTTGGTGAGTTAGGTAGTGGTCTGGGTTTAATATTAGGCGGGTTGTTTAACACAAGAAAAATACCAAGTTGGTTGGGAGACACCCTAACGCGCTTCAGTGGATTTACTATTGGGTGTATAACAACGGGCGTGATATGGATTGGCGAACCCGAGAGTTTTCTAGACGTAATTTTGTATGACAATCTTCACGTGTTCATGTGGGTCGGAGGATTATTCTTCGCTCTACGTGGAAACCGTGCTTAATTTGTTTAGGGGACCTTAAACGTCCCCTGTTTTTCTGTTAGCATCAAGTTTTCCATTAAATTGTTTTTGTGGAAATCGATTTGACAGTTTCTCCTTATTACCATTTATAACATCCACTAAGTCAACCTTCAGCGCTAGACAAGCTTGAGCTACATACCACATTATATCTCCCAATTCTCTTCTCATGTGTTCATGCGCGACAACATCAAAAGTCTTTTCCTGAAACATTATTTTCTTAATTATTTCATTAAACTCTCCAACCTCTCCAGATAAACCAATACCAGCTGTTAGCAATCGTGACATCTCGATATCTTTGGAATTGAGATAATTGATACGTTCCCCCATTTTATCAGATGATTTTGAAGCTTCACTTGTAACTTTATCTACGAAATCCGTATACTCTTCTAACAAATTTTGTTGCATTTTTTACCCTATTTTGATTTAACCTGATATCAATCACTTTATATCCTTACCATCCTTTCGAATGTAATCATCTTTTGATTTAAACTCTTCGCCCTCCTTTAATAGACCAGCACCAAGAATGAAATTTACCTCTATCCGAATTCCATCTGGGTCTTCAAATAATACATAATAATAACCTGGAGCCCAATCTCGTTCTTCGGGGCCGCGTACAACTTTTGCATTGATCTGTGTCAAAAGCTCATAAGTTCTATCGACATCATCACGACTTTTAGCCCTTAAACATAGATGATGAAGACCAACCCTATATTGTTGGAAGGTTTCGGCTGAAAATTCAGGATCACATCTTCTTATACCTATAGCCGTTCTAGCTCCAACATGATAGCAAAAATCCTGTCCATCCATAACACAGATCATTCCAAATTTTGGCAAAAGGCTTTTGTAAAATTGTCTTGCTTCACTAAAACGTGAAACTGTCAATATTACATGAGCCATACCATTAATTTCAATTTCACTCATGTCGTAGTCATCGCACTTCCAAAAGACTTTACCTTATCTGCTTTTCCTGGCGATGGAGGAATGTTAAGACCTCTGTCACAAGCTGGACGTATACGCATTTGTTCCATCCATCTTTCCAAGTTTTCTAAACCATCCGTAGAAATTCGTGCCCATTTATGACTCCTTATCCAAGACCAATTGGCAATATCCGCGATAGAAAAGTGCCGAGCTAGCCATTCAGATTGACTGAGCCGTACATCTAAGACTTCATATAATCTTCTTGTTTCATTATGATATCGTTTGCGAGCGGCAGGAACATCGCTTGGGAAGTACCGTTCAAAAACCACTGCCTGCCCTTGCATTGGCCCTATCCCGCTTGCTTGGAACATTAACCATTGTAAAACTAATGTTCTATCAGGTTCATTAATTGGTAATAACTGGCCAAACTGTTCTGCCAAATAAATAAGGATGGCGTTTGAGTCAAAAATGATGGTGCTGTCTTTTCCCATTGTTTTTAACACTGGAATTCGTCCATTGGGATTTATTTGTAAGAACCAGTTTGAATGTTGCTCGCCTGATTGTAAATCTATAAGCTGTACCTCGTATTGAGCTCTTAACTCTTCAAGAGCCATAGCTACTTTCCATCCATTTGGAGTGGGTGCTGTGTAAAGTTTATACATAGTGTTTCCTAAGGATAAAATGCTATTATACTAAATACAAAAGCACAAGTTGGTTCTATATGATAGCATGAGTAAATTAGGAGATTATTTTGAAAAAAGTTGATTGGTATTTTGATTTTATTTCTCCCTTTGCTTATTTACAATTTTCACAATTTAAAAAGTTTGAAAATAAGCTTAACATCACAATACATCCAGTCGTGTTTGGCGCTCTTCTGAAACATTGGGGTCAACTTGGACCTGCAGAAATTGTCCCTAAAAGAATATTTACGTATCGTTTTTTTAAATGGAAAGCTGACAAGTTAGGGATAAAATATACTATGCCTCCCGCACACCCATTTAACCCTCTACCGGCCTTGCTGTCATGTATCGCAGGAAATTCAACCTATGAAGTAACTAAAGAAATATTCGACATTATCTACAAACAAGGACAACAACCGGATCAGAAAGAGGTAATAGAGAAACTAGAAGCCGTAGTAAATGAAAACACATCATCAACGCATTCCACACAAGATGAAAGTGCTCTTAAAAAGATATTGCGTGCCAACACATCTAAAGCTATAGAAAATGGCGTATTTGGCGTACCAACGTTTGTAGTCGAAGGACAAGTTTTTTGGGGAGGAGATGCATCGGATATGATGTTAGACTTTATAAAAAATCCTGAGCTATTTTCTTCGGAAGAGATGAAGCGTATTTCTTCCATGCCAATGGGTTTAATAAGAAACAAACCCTAACTGATATTTTCATTTTAATTGGGCTATCTCTCTAATATGATTTGGTGACAACCCACAACAGCCGCCAATAATATTTACCCCTTCCTTAATCCATTTTTCAGCAAAGGATTTAAGTTGTTTAGGTTGTATTACTTTATTGAAGTCCCAATTCGGTGACACCCATCCGCCTGAGTCCGGATAAACCATTAGTGGTCCATCAAAAAAGTTTCTTAATACCTTTAACGACTCGCTTACGGCGTTTACATCAGTGTGCATAATGCCAGCAACATCGATATTAAAATCTTTGACTATATTAACAATTCGTTCAAAAGGAATATCATCTTCTTCCATAAAACTTAACACAAGACCCGTATCGCTCAATCGAGTTGAGAAACCTGCCCATACGGGTTTTTTACTTTTTGCTGCAGCTTCAAAGACTGATAGCATTCTGTCAGGGTGGTACATCATTTCTAAAATAATAATATCACACCCATTTTCAGCTAAAAACAGAGCCATTTCCTCACAATTTTCTCTCAATCTATTTTCGGAAACTCCGTGCTTTGGATCAGATTGCTTTGCGCCGTCAGGTATCGGAAGTCTATGAGATAACGATCCTGCTATTAATATATCGTCTCTTTTTGCCTTTATTTTTGCTTCTTGCGCGGCAAAAATCGCTTTTGAATTAATTTCTTCAAAGCTATCTGCCAGACCTGCTGCTTCTAACATTAAACGACTAGATGCATAGGTATTTGTAGTGATCACTTCTGCACCTGCATTTATGTAATCTAAATGAATTTGTTCTAAAACTTGAGTATTTAGTGAGGCGGACCCACACCAAGTTTCATCCATCTCTATACACCTAAATTGCAACTCAGTTCCGACGCCTCCATCCAGTATAATCAAATCATTTTCATCAATTTTCTTTTTAAGGGCCTTATATTCAGTTTCCATTAAATATCCTTTTTTTGCCTTGTAATTTAGTCTTTAGCACTTTAAGCAAAAAAAAGTGAAGCAAATAGTTTTTTTGGAAATTTAATGACAATCGACAACAGTCAAATCATCCTTTATTTTTTTGCATTAATTATTTTGTTTCTTACCCCTGGTCCTGTTTGGGTGGCCCTAATTGCTAGGACAGTTTCTGGTGGAGCTAAATCTTCAATTTCGCTTGCTCTAGGCGTTTCTCTAGGTGACATGCTTTGGCCCTTTGCGGTTTATTTTAGCTTGGGTCTTCTTATATCAATTTATTCCAATATATTATTGATATTTCGATACTTTGCTTCTTTTGTTTTAGTCTTGATGGGATTGCATATAATATACTCAAGGAATAAGCTGTTAAGTGAAGATCACCGTCTTACTAAATCAGGATTTGTTGCAGGTTTTTATGCAGGCTTCATCGCTGTAACTGCAAATCCCAAAGCATCACTTTTCTACATGACACTTCTTCCAGGTTTTTTCAATTTTGAATTAATAGGACTTGTTGATGTTTTTCTAATTTCAGTTCTCTCTTTTTCCGTCCCGATGATTGGAAATATTTTAATGATACTATTCGTTGCAAAAATTAGGTCACTATTATCTTCTCCAAACGCAATTAGTTTAACGAATTTAATTTCTGGTATACTCTTGGTACTTGTAGGAATATCAATATCGATTTTTTAGTTAATCTATTTCCTTTCTTATTCTGATAGAGTATCCGTAATTCACTTTTTCCTATGTGGATCACCCTTAGGTAATATATCTCGAATATAATCCCTTTGTTTCCACTCTGGTGGCGGAGGTACTCCCTTTCCTTTTCTAGGAATATGCGGGGAAGGTTTACTCTCTTTTAAATTGGGTACGTATCGCGGGCAATTTGGATAAATTTCGCATTTTATTCGCACAACAAACTTAGCACCATGGTGTTTTTCCAAGGATTTTCTATCCCTATGAATACTCGCCTGTCCATTAATCCTTATACGGCGACTTTTTCCGTCAAAATTTACGAATAATAACGCAACATTTGGATTTTTCATGATATTACCGGCTGTCCGATACATGGAATTCCCATCATATTCTGGATATTCAATTACTCCTCCCTCAAGTATCTTCACAAATCCCGGATCCCCTGATTTTATATTACAATCGATATATTCTTTCCAAGAGCTCGCTATAAAGAAGAATTGCGCATTTTTTATTAATACTTTTTCATCATCCCAAAACTCATAGTGCTTTCTGTTTGTTTCAATGGCTTCAGCTGTTCTGCGCCCGTCAAAAAGATCCTGAAACTCTCTCATTCCCTCATGAAAAAAATCTCTGTTCCTAAAGTAATCCATATATGTCTCACAATTTTCTATTTTTGTTACAGAAAGTTACATCAAAGTATAGCATTTGGACAAAAGAAAATAGCCCCACAACTTTATTATTTCCTTAAAATCAACCTCTCAGCACGAGAAGACCTTTGTGACGGTAATAAAATAGATGCCAGAACAATAATAACAGAAAACAAACTTAAAAAACTAAAAAGCTCCGACAACTTATATCCCTTGTCCAACATAAAACTACATGTTGGTAGCACAGTAGCGCCAACTCCAAGATTGAGAACAAACTTTATGCTAAGAACGCGATTCCTCCAACCATCAGGAACATACCGTACCATAACAGCATCAATAATTGGAATTTGCCCGAAAACAAAACAGACCGCTAACGTCATAAAGAATAATAGCTTGTAACCGTCGAATTGAGACGCCAAATATATAAAGATTATCTGACCAATTGAGACAATAAATAAAACTATTTTCGGCGATATACGATCAATAAACCATCCAACAACAACCTGTGAAAAAGAAGATATTGCATAGACAAAAGAAGCAAGGAGTCCAGTCATCGCAACAGAAAGCATAAGGTTTTCCATATAAAGCTCCAAATACCGAGGAACGAGGAAAGTTACCGCTGTAAAAACGAAACCGCCAAAGGTGGTACTAATTGCTAAGGCTAAAAGAGCTTGCCTCCAGCCATGAGAAAACTTTTCAGACTTTGTTTTAGGCGATCCTCCCTTTGGTAACTCCATAGGTTTGAGAGCACGTGCAAAAAATATTCCATAGATTATGCATATTATTCCAGATATCAAGAAAGCCATTTTCCAATCACTATAAAAAATAATAATGCCTGTAATTAATGGAGCACTAGCTACGCCCATATTTCCGAATAATCCATTGAGACCAAGGCGTAGACCGACACGCTCTTTTGTTTCCAATAGCATTGCTATTCCGACCGGATGAAAAATAGCAGCAAAAAAACCCAAGCTGGACAAGCCTAATACCAGATGGAGTGATGTGTAAGAAAAACTTATCAGGATCGACGAAATGCCTATACCAAAATGAAATAATACCATGGTAATAGATCTTGAAAAAATGTCAGCTACTCTGGCTGCTATTGGTGATGCAATACCAAACAGAATAAACCCCAATGTTGCCAGCTTTATAGTTTCACCGTAGGTGAGCCCTATGTCCCGCCCTGCATCATAAGCTGCCTTGGCAAAGACAAGAATTATGAAGTGGTCTAAAAAATGACTAATAAAAAGATATATGTCAGGAATTTTTTTGTTTCGAAAGCGAGAAAGCATGTTAGTTTACTATCACGATTTACTCAAAACGGGATATTAAATAATTACTTTTGCATATCACTTTTGTTAAAAGGTTAATTTTTTTACGGGATCATAAAGGGCATCAAAATGAATAAAGAAAGCACATATATTCCACCTGAGGTTTGGGAATGGGATAAGCCTAGTGGGGGGGCGTTTGAAAGCATAAACAAACCCACGGCTGGCTCTGCTTATGACCAGAAGCTTCCCAAAGGAAAGCATCCATTGCAATTATACTCTCAGGGAACGCCAAATGGAGTAAAAATAACATTGATGTTAGAGGAGCTACTAGCTTTGGGGCATGAAGGCGCTGAGTACGACGCGTGGCTTTGCCGAATAAATAAAGGTGAGCAGTTTTCATCTGGTTTTGTAGAAATAAACCCCAATTCAAAAATTCCAGCGTTACTAGATCAGTCAAATGGAAAAGAACAACGGGTTTTTGAGTCCGGTGCTATTCTCTTATACTTAGCCGAAAAATTTTCAGAGTTTCTGCCAACAGAACTAAACAAGCGTACTGAATGCCTTTCCTGGTTATTTTGGCAAATGGGAAGTACGCCTTATTTGGGAGGCGGCTTTGGGCATTTTTATTCCTATGCGCCTGAAAAATTTCAATATCCAATAGACAGATATGCGATGGAAACCAAACGCCAGTTGGACGTATTAGACCAAAGATTAAGTCAAACTGAATACTTAGCTTGTGAAAAATTCACTATTGCTGATGTAGCCTGTTGGCCATGGTACGGACAGCTCGTGCTTGGTCGATTATATAGCGCTGGTATCTTTTTGGATGTGTCTTCATATAAAAATGTCGTTGCTTGGGCTGAAAAAATAGATCAAAGACCAACAGCAAGTAAAGCACGGATGGTTAATCGTATAGTAGGAAACCCAAAGTTTCAGTTGCATGAAAGACATGACGCGTCGGATTTTGAATTAAAAACGCAGGACAAACTTGACGTTTCTGAATAGTTTTATATTTCAGTGGATATCTACGTGACCAAAATTCTTGAAAGTTTAAAGCTTTTGTAATATCTTTACTGATGTATCGGGAGAAACTAGCAATAGTTGCCGAAGGAGCAACCGCCCCGGAAACTCTCAGGCAAAAAGGACCGGTATAGACTGAACACTCTGGAGAGCGACTATAAATAGTCCGCCGAAGGGATAACGATCTCAGGCAAAGGAACAGAGGGGGTATTCTTGGATGTGTACTTACACACATCTTTTACGAATGCCGGTAAAATCATTTAATACCGGAATAAGAAGGTTAAGTTTTGACAGAGCTTAAAAAGACAGCTTTATACGATCTTCATCGATCTCTCGGTGCTAAAGCGATACCTTTCGCTGGATATGAAATGCCTGTTAATTACCCTTTAGGAATTATGAAAGAGCACTTATATTGCAGAAAGTCTGCAGGCCTTTTTGATGTTAGTCATATGGGGCAGCTAGTCATTTCGTCTAATACACAGTCTATGCAATTCATTGCTTCTGAGTTGGAAAAACTTCTTCCCATTGATGTATTAGGTCTTAGTGAAGACAGACAGAGGTATGGGTTTTTACCAAATAAAGAGGGAGGAATCATAGACGACCTAATGATATCAAATAGAGGCGATCACTATTTTGTTGTTATAAATGCTTCTAGAAAGGAAATTGATTTTAAATATCTTAGAGAAAATATTTCTAAAGAAATCGATGTTGACTTAATTAAGACAAGAGCTCTTATTGCTATTCAAGGTCCTCAATCAGAAAAGATATTATCCAACCTAATCGGAGAATTAAGTTCCTTAAAGTATCTTGATGTGAAAGACTTTTCGTATAAAGGAGAGATACTATGGGTTTCAAGGTCTGGCTATACTGGACAAGATGGATTTGAAATATCACTACCTAATAGTCTATGTGAAGTTTTCTGTAAAAACATTCTCGACCAAGATGGTATTGAACCGATTGGATTGGGAGCCAGAGATACCCTCAGACTGGAATGTGGGCTTTGCCTATATGGGCAGGACTTAAACGAAACAATTACTCCTATTGAGGCCGGTTTAAAATGGGCTATCCAAAAAGTTAGACGGACTGGAGGGGAGCGAGAAGGTGGTTTTATAGGGCAAGAAAAGATTTTGAACCAAATTGAAGAACAACCTTATTTCAAGAGAGAGGCTTTTTTTCCCGATGGGAGAGCTCCACTAAGATCTGGGACTAAACTGTTTAGTGATGATAGTGGAAAGAATGAAATTGGTGTGATCACATCTGGCGGCTACTCACCATCTCTTGAAAGACCCATTTCAATGGGATACCTGGATTATAAAAAATTCAAAATTGGTAACCCTATTTTTGGAGAACTACGCAATAAATTCTTTCCTGTAAAGCTCACAAAACTGCCATTTGTTGCAACCAGTTTTAAAAGAAATTAAAAGGAGATAGTATAATGAAATTCACAGAAGAACATGAATGGCTTGAGCCTGACGGAGATACTGTCAAGGTTGGTATAACTGAGTATGCTGCAGAACAATTGGGAGATATAGTATTCATTGAACTGCCAGATTTAGGAACTTCAGTCACTAAAGGGCAAGAAATAGTGGTTATAGAAAGTGTAAAAGCTGCATCGGACATATTAGCACCTCTTGATGGTGAAATTATTGAGATCAATAATGCAATAGTGGATGACCCATCTATGGTTAACAACGATCCAACTGGCGAGGCTTGGTTTTTCAAAATGTCCTTAAAGAATCAAGGAGAGCTTGACGGTCTAATGAGTGAAGACGAATACAAGAAACATATCCAATAACTTAATTATTAGGGGGAAAAAATGAATTTTGAAAATAATAGTTTTGAGCCAACGGAATATCTACCTTACGATTTTGCTAATAGAAGGCACATAGGTCCATCGCCTCAGGAGATGGAAAAAATGCTTGAGCATCTTGGTCTGAATAGTATTGACCAATTAATTGATCAAACAATTCCTCCATCCATAAGACAAAAAAAATTACTTGATTGGGATAAACCAAAATCTGAACGAGAGATGCTTTTCCATCTAAGAGAAACAGCATTACTAAATAAAAAAATGATGAGTTTAATAGGTCAAGGATACCACGGAACTATAACACCTCCTGCAATTCAAAGAAATGTTTTAGAAAATCCTGCCTGGTACACTTCCTACACCCCTTATCAGCCAGAGATTTCCCAAGGACGTTTGGAAGCTCTTCTTAATTTTCAAACAATGATCAGTGATCTAACTGGACTGGAAATAGCGAATGCCTCTTTACTTGATGAAGCGACTGCATGTGCAGAGGCAATGACTATGGCAAAAAGAATTGCCAAAAATAAGTCCATCAATTTTTTTGTTGACCAAGAATGCCACCCACAAAATATCGAAGTCCTGAAGACAAGAGCACATCCACTTGGATTAAATATTATTATTGGTGATCCGGATAAAGACGTTAACTATGAAGATTGCTTTGGAGCAATATTCCAATATCCCGGAACTTTTGGCACACTAAGAGATTTTACAAATGTGACTGATAAACTGCACGAAAACGGTGCTCTTGTTACAATTTCAGCAGACCCAATGTCGTTAACTTTGCTGAAAGAACCAGGTTCCATGGGGGCCGACATCGCAGTGGGATCAACACAAAGATTTGGCGTTCCGCAAGGATTTGGAGGGCCCCACGCTGCTTATATGGCTACCAAAGAGACATACAAGCGCTTTCTTCCTGGTAGAATTGTAGGTGTTTCCATAGATAGTAAAGGCAACAAAGCGTATCGATTGGCTCTACAAACAAGAGAGCAACACATTAGACGTGAAAAGGCTACTAGCAACGTGTGTACAGCTCAAGCTCTTCTAGCGGTAATGGCATCTTTTTATGCTGTGATGCATGGGCCAGATGGATTAAAAGCTATCGCGCAAAGGATTCATAGAAAAACCGTTAGATTAGCCAAGGGATTGGAGGCACATGGTTTTAATGTGGAACAAAAACATTTTTTTGATACGATTACGATAGACGTTGGTCCCATGCAAAATGTAATCCTCAAATCAGCAATTAGCGAGGGAATTAATCTTAGGAAGATAGGCGAGTCTAGAATTGGAATATCATTGGATGAGAGAACTAGGCCAGCTATTATTGAGGCAGTATGGAGATCATTTGGTATAAAACGAAAAGATAAAGACTTAACTTCAGGCTATCGAATTCCGAACGAATTATATCGACATACTGAATTTCTTACACACCCTATATTTCATATGAACAGAGCAGAGAGTGAGATGACAAGATATATGCGCCGACTTGTTGACAGAGATATAGCTCTTGATAGATCTATGATACCACTTGGCTCCTGCACCATGAAACTCAATGCGGTTGCAGAAATGCTCCCGCTGTCGTGGCCTGAGTTTTCTCAAGTCCACCCATATGCCCCTAAAGAACAAACTCTAGGATATAAGACAATGATAGGCAATTTGTCTAAAATGTTGTGCGACGTAACCGGATATGACTCAATATCGATGCAATCTAATTCAGGAGCCCAGGGAGAGTATGCCGGACTGCTTACAATTGGGCGATACCATAAATCACGGGGAGATAATAACAGGGACATCTGTTTGATTCCCATGTCGGCACATGGCACAAATCCAGCATCAGCACAGATGGCTGGATTACAAGTAATTCCAGTCAATACATCAGATAATGGGGACGTTGACATAAAAGACTTCGAAAAAAAAGCTAAGGAATATAAAGATAGACTGTCATGTTGCATGATTACCTATCCTTCAACACATGGTGTATTTGAAGTTAATGTTTCAAAAATTTGTGCAATTACCCATAAGTTTGGTGGTCAGGTTTACCTTGATGGTGCAAATCTAAATGCAATGGTTGGACTGGTTAAACCAGGCGAGATTGGCGCCGATGTAAGCCATTTAAATCTTCATAAAACTTTTGCAATCCCACATGGTGGCGGTGGGCCAGGAATGGGCCCGATTGCAGTCAAAGATCATTTAACTCCATTTCTTCCAGGCAATCCAGTTGAGGATAATGACGGAGGAGCTGTATCTGCTGCCCCATTTGGATCAGGTTCAATATTAACTATTTCATGGGCTTACTGTCTAATGATGGGCGGAACAGGGCTCACGCAAGCAACAAAAGTAGCCATCTTGAATGCCAATTATATTGCAAAAAAATTAGGAGAGTTTTATCCCATTCTTTATACTGGGCCTGATGGAAGAATTGCGCATGAATGTATCGTAGACATTAGACCCCTGACTAAAGATACAGGTGTCACTGTTGATGATATTTCAAAGAGATTAGTTGATTGTGGTTTTCATGCACCAACCATGAGTTTTCCAGTTGCGGGAACTCTCATGATTGAACCAACAGAGAGCGAGACCAAAGCAGAACTTGATAGATTTTGTGACGCTATGATAGCGATTTTCCATGAAGCAAAGGATATTGAAGAGGGTCGTATCGATCCTGATAATAATCCTTTGAAAAACGCTCCTCATACAGTTGAAGATCTAGTTGGAGAGTGGAATAGACCATATACTAGGGAGCAAGCTTGTTTTCCTCCCGGTTCCTTTCGAGTAGATAAGTATTGGCCGCCAGTTAATAGAATTGATAATGTCCATGGGGATAGAAATCTAATTTGTACATGTCCGCCCATGTCTGAATTTGAAGGAACGAACGACGGAAACTAATTTTTTTATAGCTTTTGGTCATTTGTTCGTTTTACACTAACTTGTGATATGGGCATTTGGTTGCCTATTAAAGTCTCAGATTTCTGTAATAAACAATGTCAAAAGTTAAACGCAAATTAACAACAATTCTTGCTACCGATTGTGTCGGCTTTAGCAAAAGAATGGATGAGAATGAAGAACTAACACTTGAAAACCTAAAAGCCTGCAGATCTATAATTGATCCACAGATAAAAGAATTCGGAGGAAGAATTTTCTATACAGCAGGGGACTCAGTAATAGCGGAGTTTGAAAGTCCCGTTGAATGTGTGAGTGCAGCAATAGGTTTTCAAAAAGCTATCAATGATAGAAACAATACACTTCCTCAAGAATCTCAGCTTGACTGGAGAGTTGGCATACATCTTGATGATGTTATAATTGAAGGAGATAATGTATATGGTAACGGTGTAAACATTGCAGCTAGACTTGAGACTGCCTGTTCCCCAGGACAAATTCTTCTCTCAACAGCCGTACAAGATCAGGTTAATAAAAGAATAAATTTCACTATTGAAGATGCTGGAACGAAATCTTTAAAGAATATTGATGAGGCCTTTCAAGTATATGGAATTTCCCCCTCTGGCGAAAAAATTTCTAAGACCGATGCACTTAAGGAAAAGGACGCTCAAGAGGCGATTAAAAGCTACAAGCCTAAATTAGCAGTTTTACCTTTTGATAACATGAACAATGATGAAGACAGCGGTTATTTAGTTGATGGCGTTGTTGAAGATTTAATTACAGAGTTTTCCCGAATACGAGAACTTGAGGTCTTATCCAGACAGTCTTGCTTCGAATTTCGTAATGCTACCAGTAGTATAAGAGATTTTTGTAAAAAATTTGGAGTAGATTATGCAGTCTCAGGGAGCATTCGTACATCTGGTAAACGAGTAAGAATTTCTGTTGAGCTATCTGACGCAACTGATGGAAACGCTCTTTGGAACAATAAATATGATCGTATCTTAGAAGATATTTTTGATGTACAAGACGAAATTGTAAGAAAAATATCAATTGCACTCTTAGGTGAAATTGAGATTTCTAGCCTTGAACGGGCCAATCGCAAACCCACAGAAAATCTTACATCATATGAATTGTTATTAAGAGGCAAAGTATTGCACCACAAATTTAAAAAAGAGGCGTGCCTTCAAGCTATCGATTCCTTCAATAAGGCAATCGAAGCTGATAATAATAATGGTCAGGCATATGCTTGGAAGGCTTGCGCAATAGGACAAGCAATGGGACGCGGTTATTTAGAAGGAAACATGCAAGAATGGTGGGACAATTCAATGCAATGCATAGAGAAGGCTCAACAATTAAATGATAATGATTTTGAAGTGCATAGAATGCTAGCGGAAGTTGCGTTGAGTACTCATGATTTCAAAGCTGGCGAAAGACACGCTCGTACCTCATTCAAAATGGTGCCAAATGATCCTAGAGTATTATCAGTTTATGGAGAGATTTTATCTCGAACGGGTTCGACAGAGAAAGGAATAGAGCTTTTAGAGAGAGCTCTTGAATTGGATCCCATACCAATGGGAAAAACAAATACAGACCATAGGACTAGAGCTGTTCTTTTTGGATATTTTATGGATAGAAACAGCAAGATGTGTAAGGATTTGATAAACAAGCTACAGGATATAGATTTTAAGTCGTGGTTGGTGACTGCAAAAATTTGTGATGATGAAGAGATAGAATATAGATCAGAACCATGGTTTGCTGACAATAAAGACCAGTTCAAAGAGATGGATTGGGACATGGAAATAGATAGGTTTCATTTAAATAATGAAGGTTTACAAGAATATCTCGGAAGCTTCGTAAAAAATTTTTTCAGCTAATTGAATTACCCGAATACATTAATGATAATGTTTCGGCATACATAGCTAACTTTTTAAATCCCTTAATTTCCATCGTTCTCTCAATTCTCACAAGAACAGTGTTGTCGTCACGAATTGTCACCTCGGCAATTTTTGACTTTAGCCTTATAAATGACCCAACTTTTACAGGCGAAATAAATCGCACTTTATCAATACCGTAGTTAAGAGTGTGCTTTAAATTCTCGATATGAATTTTATTTTTTCCTAAACTGGGAGAGATACAAAGGCTTAATAAACCATGAGCAATTGTTTTTCCCTCTGGCATTTCATTTAATGCTCTTTCAGTATCTACATGAATCCACTGATCATCTCCTGAAAGCTTCGCAAAGGCATTTATGAGTTGCTGGTCAATTAAAAACCAATCGCTGTAACCCAAATCATAATTCTCAAATTTCTTTAAATCTTTTGGATATTTTAATTTAAGCAATTATAAAACCTCGAAAAGTCCAGCAGCCCCCATGCCTCCGCCGACACACATTGTACAAACAACAAGCTTTGCATTTCGTCGTTTCCCCTCGATTAATGCGTGCCCTACTAGTCGAGCACCTGACATTCCGAATGGATGGCCGATAGATATCCCTCCTCCATTTACGTTTAAAATCTCGTTAGGAATTCCTAACCTATCTCTGCAGTAAATCACTTGGCTTGCAAACGCTTCATTCAGCTCCCAGAGATCAATATTGTCCATTTTTAATCCATTATTTTTCAGAAGCTTTGGTACCGCATATACCGGACCTATTCCCATTTCATCAGGATCACAACCGGCAACAGCCATACCTCTATAAACTCCTAGAGGGCTAAGCCCCCTCCGCTCAGCTTCTTTTGACTCCATCAAAATACTTGCAGATGCTCCGTCTGACAATTGAGAGGCATTCCCTGCAGTGATGTGACTTCCCTCACTTATGTGAATGCCATCTTTAAAAACTGGTTTGAGCGCGCTCAAGCCCTCCAAACTTGTATCAGGCCGGTTCCCCTCATCTTTTATTAAATGCACCTCATGATAAGTCTCTGTTTTATTTTCTTTATCGTAGTATTTCATTGTCGACTTAAGAGGCACAATTTCATCATCCATAAAACCACTTCTTTGGGCATTTGCTGTTCGCATTTGTGACTGTAACGCGTATTCATCTTGTCTTTCACGAGATATCCCATATCGATCTGCTACTGTTTCGGCTGTTTCAATCATAGTCATGTAAAGCTCAGGCATCTCATTCTCAAGCCAAGGATCTCTAGCATTATCCATTCTAAAATTTTCATTTCTGACTAACGAAACAGACTCAACTCCGCCCCCTACTGTAATATTCATTCCATCATCAATTATCTGTTTGGCTGCAGTAGCTATTGCCATCATCCCCGATGCACATTGTCTGTCTATTGACATACCAGCGACACTTGTAGGAAGCCCCGCTCTAAGTAAAGATTGCCTTGCAATATTTCCTTGCTGCGTACCTTGTTGAGCTGCAGCTCCTAGAATCACATCATCAATATCAGTCGGATCTACTTTTGCTCGTTTTACTGCCTCTGAAATAGCATGCCCTGCTAAGGTTTGTGCATGTGTGTTATTAAACGACCCACGGTATGCCTTGCCGATGGGTGTTCTTGCTGTTGATACTATAACGGCTTCTCTCATCGGAGCTATCTCCCTAGTAATCTTAATTTGGTTTGTTCCCAGTTTTACTCTACCATAATGGTATTATGTCCATAATAATTAAATGATACAATGTTGAACTATATTGTCTATTACAGCTTTTCTCAGTCAGAAATAAGCAGCAGTGAGCTTAAGGAGTTATTACAAAAGGCAAGAGAATGGAACGAGGCTCATGGAATAACAGGATTACTTATTTATAGGTTCAATAAAAAGTTTAAAAGAGGTAACTTCCTTCAAATCATTGAGGGGCCAAAAAAATCAATCTCATCTACCTGGGATAGAATTTCTACTGACCAAAGACATCATACCATAACAGTTCTAGAAGATGGAAGTTTTGAAGAAAGAAACTTTTCGACTTGGTCTATGGGTTTGAAGAACTTAAATACCGAAGCACTTGAGGACATTCCAGGATTCATTAATATTAATGATGACCAATTTTGGTCCAACCCAAATAATTTGAAACCTACGGCTTTAAATCTTTTAAGAAAATTCTATGATATGGGTTGATTAAAAAAAAATCTATAGGGACTTAATTACTTTCTGTTTTGCTTCTGAACTCAAAGCTACAACTACCCCTTTGGTAATTTTTTTTGTTTTTTCATAAGGCTCTTTTTTTTCATCGACACTTTCAAGCTTTACTATTTTTTTTAAGCCCTCGGCTAGCACTTTTGATGTTAGTATATTTGTTTTAATCAACCCACTCACCTTTCCTAAATATAGGTACTATTTCTCCATTTTTCCCAAAACCATCAATGTCAATCTCACCTGACCCAATCATCCAATCAATATGGATCATGCTTGAATTGCCTCCGCGCTCACTTATTTCTGACGTCGAAAGGTTTGTTTCTCCTTTAAAGCACTTAGAGTAACACTGGCCAAGAGCTATATGACAAGCAGCATTTTCATCAAAAAGTGTATTGTAAAACAAAAGTCCAGAGTTCGAAATTGGTGAGCTATTAGGTACGAGAGCGACTTCTCCCAGTCTTCGAGCTCCTTCATCAGACTCTAAAACCTTCTTCAAAACGGTTTCACCTTTGGTAGCTTTTGCATCTGTTATACTACCTTTTTCAAAAACAACTCGAATATTATCAATTAAAGTTCCTTGATGTGATAACGGTTTAGTAGAAGATACATAGCCCTCAACTCTCAGCGCGTGTGGGGTAGTGAACACTTCTTCAGAAGGAATGTTAGGATTACAAATCACACCATTTTGAGCCATTGAAGCACCGCCCATCCACTCATGGTCATCAGCCAAACCTACCTTCAAATCTGTTCCAGGCCCCTTGAAATGTATTTCTTTGAAATCTTTTTCATTTAACCATTCCCTTTTCTCTTTCAGTGTCTGATTATGTGTCTTCCATGATGCAACGGGATCCTCTGCATTAACACGCGAAGCCATAAAAATGGCCTCTGATAATCGAGTTTGCGCATCATCTTCAGCTAGATCAGGGAACATTCTTTTTGCCCAGGCTAAGCCTGGCCAAGCTATAATATTCCAGTTAATATCAAATTGGGTAATTCGTTCTCTTGCTGGTTTGTAAGCTTTAGAGTTAGCTTTATTTGCTCTCGAAACTCTTTCTGGATCCATATCTGATAATAACATTGGGTCATCACCGGCAATTGCCATTCTAGCCGTATTATTATCAAAAGCTTCGCCCATACCCTTGTAAAGCCAATCTGCAGCTACGTCGAAACTTTCATCGGAAGCGTATTTATATCTCGCGAGCGTTATTTCACTATCGGAGAAAAAAGGTGTTACTAAGCCTGCTCCCGCTTTGTAAGCATGCTTTGCTATTAATCTCACTAGTGGTAGTGCATCTGATGGAGCGGTAATTAATAAGTTTTGTCCTTGTTGCAGAGCAACCCCAGTACTGACTGAAAGTTCAGCAAGCTTGTCCAGCTTTTCAAAATTTATAGAACCCATAGTGATTAACCTTTCATTTTAAATGCTAGCGTGAGTAACCCAGAAGGTATTCCAGTTCTTAAGATTAGTTGAACTTTATATTTATTATCTGAGTAGGAGAAATAATCAGTCTTTTGCAGAAATCAACCTCTGATTAAAGACAGATGGCAAAGATCTTTTTTTGTAACTTTTTAATGTGGCTAGCAATCCAACATCTAGTAGACACTCTATGCCAATAACCGTAGAGTACGCTAAGGAGAATATACCGACATTGTAAAATGTTTCTTGATTAAATCCTTGGCCATAGAAACACCAAAACGCTACCCAAAGAATTATTCCACCCTGATATATCCCTGTTAATGATATGACTTGCCGATACTGCAAATCAGTATACGCAATGTTGGCCGGTATTATCTTCTTTGCAATGTATGAAACGGCAAATAAAGGAAATAGTAGAGTTGATATGTTTATGTAGAGCTGCGGTAAATCTGATGGAGCTAACAAAATTCCCTGCAAAGATAAACCTGCAACCAAACCAAAAGCTGTTGCTCCAGCGCCAAAAAATAAGAACAAAGTTGCACCAAATATAAAATGGACCTCTGATACACCGAGCGGGTACTGTGGGAGAACCTCAAAAAAGGAAAAAACAAAAATAGTTGTTATGAGACATCTGATAGCTGTTACCAAGGCAGATGTGCTATTAAACATTCGCTGAATGACCAATTTCAATCCTAATGCTACTGCTGCTGCTCCGGTTAAATAACTAAGTCCAATTTTTGCGCCGTTTACTACTCCAGGTTCTATGTGCATTTTGTATTTCCTTCAAATTTCTTTAATTCAATCGTATTTTACTTAGCTAAATTCTGTCAATAAAAACTGGCATCAAAAACTGAATTTTTTCTATTTTCAAGAAAGCTTTTTAATCATATTTTTCATAAAGCTTAGGCCAAGTTCAAACTGAGATTTCTCAATATATTCGTTAGGTTGATGGGCTACGGAAATATCACCTGGCCCACATATAACAGCGGAATACCCTCTTTCTTGAAATTGACCAGCCTCGGTGCCATAAGAAACAAAATGGTTTCCATTATCCCCAGTGATTTGTCTGACGAAAGTTTCAGCTTCACCATTAGTTTCCGGCCTTAACCCTGGCACTGCAGATCTATTTGAGACAATTATTTTTGCATCTTCTGATATGGCTTTCATTTCTGTTTCTATCTCTTTTACTTTTTCGTTATATTTTTCAGTCCAAAAATCAACTTTTTGGTCCGAGACAACTCTTATGTCCATTTCAAAATGACAATCTTTTGCGGTTATATTATGTGCTGTTCCTCCTTTTATAACACCTACGTGTAAAGTGGTATAAGGAGGGTCAAATAACTTTGCAGTCTCGGTTATCTCCAATTTCTTATTAGAAACATTCTGCTGATTAGCCCAATCTATCAACCTTGCTCCATTCATTATTGCGCTAACACCTCTATCTAATATTGATGAATGAACCTCTTTCCCAACTAAATGTGTTGTAAAACCTAAAGCACCCTTATGTCCAGTTACTGCGAGCATAGTGGATGGTTCTCCAACAATTACCATACTGGCTTTTGGCAATTTTTTTATCATTTCGTCTATCATCGGAGGCGCGCCAATACAGCCAACTTCCTCATCATAACTGAGTGCTATTTGTAGAGGTCTTTTCAGTTCACTCTTGTTGGCTTCAATCATTGCCCAGATAGCCAATGCATCAAATCCCTTCATATCGCAGGAACCACGACCATAAAATTTATTATCATTTTCTGTCAGCACCCAAGGATCAGTGCTCCAATCTTGGCCTTCAACCGGAACTACATCCGTATGGCCAGATAGAACTACACCTCCTTCTATTTGTGGACCTACATGAGCGAAAAGTGAAGCCTTATCCTTGTCTTCATTATATTTTCTGTATGTCTTTATGTGAAATGAATTGAGATATTTTTCTACCCAATCTATGAGCTCTAGGTTGCTTCTATCACTCACAGTCGGAAAGCTAACTAATTTTTCTAAAATTTCTAAAGCCGATAGTTCAGTCATTTGTTAATACCCACAATCCGTTGTTAACACATAGTGGTTTTTTGCCACTTTTCTATATATGGATGGTTCAGGCCTATAATTCAAATCATGAATTGGTGATGGAAGTGGTTTAAAGTTTAGATCTCTTTCCGACTTCCTTTTGTCTGGGTCCGCAATTGGTACCGCTTTTAATAAATCCTGTGTATAAGGATGCTGCGGATTACGAAAAATAGCTTGCCTAGGGCCGATCTCTACTAGGCGGCCCAAGTACATAACACCAACATCATGGCTTACACGCTCAACAACCGCCATATCATGGCTGATGAATAAAAAAGATAATCCTAAATCAATCTGGAGTTCCATCATTAAGTTTAGTACTTGCGCTTGCACCGATACATCCAATGCACTCACCGCCTCATCCGCTACAATCAATTTAGGGTTAAGCGCTAATGCACGTGCAATTGCTATCCGCTGCCGCTGACCACCAGAAAGTTCATGCGGATAGCGTTGCATAAAACTTCGTGGTAACTTTACACGATCGAAGAGGTCCCCAATCTTTTCCTGCAATACTTCACGCTTCACCGCTCCGTAGTTACGCAATGGTTCCGCCACTTGATCAATTAACATCATTTGAGGATTTAATGAAGCAAAAGGATCTTGAAAGACCATCTGGATGTTGCTACGGGCTTCCCGCATATCCTTTGGATTTAGTGATAGTATATTTTGACCATCTAAATTCACATCTCCTGATGTAGGTTCTACCAATCGAATGAGCGAGCGTCCCACCGTTGACTTACCACACCCTGACTCCCCAACAAGCGAAAGTGTCTTTCCTTTCATGATAGTAAAAGATACATCCTCAACAGCGTGAACGCGTGCCACCGTTCGTCTGAATACGCCCCCTTTAACCGGGTAGCGGGTCACTAAATTATTCACTTTAAGTAGTGGCTCATTCGTTCCAATAATAGGCTTTAGGTCCTTTGTCGTTTTCTCTCCTACTAACCGCATGGGTTCAGGATATTTCTTGCTTGCCATCTCTCCAAGTTTTGGAACCGCTGCTAAAAGGGCCTTGGTGTACTCATGCTGAGGATTATTGAAAATCTCATGCACTGTTCCCTCCTCGACTTTTTTACCTTGATACATTACCACAACACGATCCGCCATTTGCGCTACCACCGCCATATCATGCGTAATAAACATCACTGCGGTACCTGTTTCTTCCTTCAATCGATTTATTAAAGCGAGTATCTCTGCTTGAATAGTCACATCCAAAGCTGTTGTGGGCTCATCCGCGATTAAGAGCCGAGGCTGACACGCTAGCGCAATCGCAATTACAACTCGCTGTCTCATTCCACCGGATAGCTCATGTGGGAATTGCTTTAATCGTCTCGCAGGTTCTGGTATTTTTGCCATCGTCATTAGCTCTAAGGCTCTTTTCTTCGCTTCTCTCTTTGAAAACCCTTTGTGAACTATTAGACCTTCAGTTAATTGTCTTTCGACTGTGAAAACGGGATTTAATGCGGTCATTGGTTCTTGAAATATCATACCAATTTCGTTGCCTCTAATTTTTCTCATTTGTGATTGGTTTGAGACAGCAACATCAACTTTCCCTTTATCGCCTCTATTGAAAATCAGCTTTCCACCTGCCAAATTCCCACCACCAAATTCTACAAGTCTCATCATTGAAAGAGACGAAACAGATTTTCCGGAACCAGATTCACCAACCAAACAAACGGTTTGCTTTGGTTTTATCTCGAAAGAGATGTCTTCGACAGCAACAACTCTTCCATCTTTTGTATCAAACTCGACACGTAAATTTTCAAAGGACGCGAGGGGTTCTTTTTCATCCAGCATTATTAATGTCGACTCCAATTAAAAATAAAGTTAGTAATCCATCTTACAACTTGAATTACATCATTTACAATGACAAAACGATATTGCATACTCAATCACTGCTTATAACGGGTCTTGGAATCAGTTTCCTGAGATTAAACTGATTTTGGGCCTTTAACTTGGGAGAATTATATGCGTATAAAATCTTTATTTGTGGGGTTAGCAGCGGCTCTTATAGCTACAGCTAGTTTCGCAGGAAGGGGTTCTGATGGAAATGTCAGCATTATCTATTGGCAGGCACCTTCTATATTAAATCCATATCTATCAGGTGGTACTAAAGACATCGAATCGTCTTCAATGATTATTGAGCCATTGGCTAGATATAATGAAACAGGAGCACTTGTGCCATTTTTAGCAGAAGAAATACCTACTGTAGCTAATGGTGGTGTGAGTGCTGATCTTAAGTCAATCACCTGGAAACTGAAAAGTGGACTTAAATGGTCAGATGGATCAGCGGTGACATCAGCTGATGTAAAATTTACTGGTGAGTATTGCATGGATCCAGATGGTGGATGTGCACAGCTAGAGAAATTTGATGGAGTAACGAATATTGCAACGCCAGATGATAGAACCATTGTGGTTAGCTTCTCAGCATCAAAGCCAAATCCTTACGGTCCATTCGTGGGTGGTCAAACACCAATTCTACAGAAAAAGCAATTTGCAAACTGCATGGGTGCGAAAGCTCCAAATTGTACCGCAGAAAACTTTGGACCAATAGGCACAGGACCCTTTGTTGTGACAGAATTCAAGCCTAATGACGTTATCCAAATGAAAGCTAATGATAACTACAGAGATCCAAACAAACCGGCCTTTGCAACTGTTACTTTTAAAGGTGGCGGAGACGCAACAGCAGCAGGTAGATCAGTGCTTGAAACAGGTGAATTCGATTATGCGTGGAATCTGCAACTAGCACCTGAAGTTATTGCAAATATGGAAAAAGCCGGTAAAGGTGTTGCTATTGCTGGTTTTGGACCTTTGGTTGAAAGATTGGAAATGAATATGACAGATCCATCACCCTCTCTTGACGCCGATACACGGTCAACTCGAAAAGCACCTCATCCTTTCCTAACTGATATAAATGTTAGAAAAGCTTTATCTATGGCTATCGATAGACCTTTGCTTGTAGAAATTGGTTATGGGAAAGCGGGCGATGTAACTTGTGACCTAGTTCCTGCACCTGACCTCTATGCCGCTAAAAACACACATTGCCTAAAGCAAGACATTGCTGGAGCGAATGCGTTGTTAGAGAAAGCAGGATGGAAAAAAGGATCTGACGGAATAAGAGCTAAAGATGGCGTGAAATTATCTATTCTATATCAAACATCTACTAACGCGGTTAGGCAAGACTTCCAAGCTCTAATTAAAGAGTGGTGGCAGCAAATAGGTGTTGAAACGGAATTAAGAAATCTTAATGCCTCTGTTTTCTTTGGTGGAGACCCAGGATCACCTGACACATACCAGAAGTTTTATGCTGACGTAGAAATGTATGCTAATACCTTCGATGGTACTGATCCCCAAGCTTATTTATCAGCTTACAGATGTGGCAATGAACCTAAGCCAGAAAGCCAGTGGCAGGGTGCGAATATCAATAGATATTGTGACCCAGCTTATGACGCGCTTTTAGATAAGCTGTCCGCTACCGGTGATCTAAAAAAGCGTGGTGAAATTGGTATTCAGTTAAACAACATGCTTACCAAAGATAGCTACACAATCGTTCCTTTGGTACATAGAGGAAGAGTTTCAGCTCACGCCAAATCTCTTGGTGGAGTTGTGTTGAACACATGGGACTCAGAGCTCTGGAATGTTGCCGACTGGTATCGTATTAAATAATCTATGAAAGGCGCAACTTTAACTAGTTGCGCCTCCTTTTAATTTTTATAGCCCTTTAGATGCTTACCTACATCGCTCGACGCTTATTGATTTCAATACCTACTCTAATTTTTATTAGCTTGGTCATTTTTCTTTTATTAAATCTTGCGCCAAACGATCCAATGGCTCAAGTACCGTTGACAGTTCCACCAGAAGTCAAACAAAAGATGAGAGAGGCTCTCGGTTTAGGGCAACCTTTATATGTCCAATTTTTGAAATGGTTAATACAGCTCTTCTGGATAGAGCCACAAGTCTTTATCGATTATATGTTTAACACAAGTTTCTCTGAGGGCAAATTACGAGTAATAAGCTGGCAAACAAGAAGTCCCGTAATGGATATAATTGTTCAAAGAATGCCCCAAACGCTTTGGGTTGTGGGTATGTCTTATGTAGTAGGTATTTTGATAGCTATTCCGATCGGTATTTATTCTGCTTATAAACAATACTCAGTTTTTGATCAGGTTGGTACCTTTGTCACTATGATAGGGTACTCAGTCCCACCATTTTTCACTGGAGTATTTGTGATCGTAATTTTTTCAGTGCAATTAGGATGGTTACCATCGATTTATGATACCACACACACAGTAGTCGATTGGGAAACTTTTAAGATCCAACTAAAGCAAATGGTCATGCCAGTTATGGTTTTAGCACTTCAAACAACGGCCATGATAAATAGATTTATGCGAGCAACAATGCTTGATAATTTAAACCAAGATTATGTTAGAACCGCGAGAGCAAAGGGTTTAAGTGAGTGGACCGTGGTAATGATACATGTATTAAGAAATTCAATGATCCCTGTCATTACAGTGATCGCTTTAAACGTTCCCGCAATCTTTGGGGGTGCAATAATTACGGAGCAGGTATTTAAGGTAAATGGGATCGGTCAGCAATTAATTGGAGCAATTTATGCTAACGACCTACCAACTGTACAAACGATTACATTTATGTTTGCTGTATTGATAGTACTATTTAACTTATTAGCCGACATAATTTATGGAATACTTGATCCAAGGATACGCTATGACTGATAATCTCAATATTAATGCAAAGCCACGTAGCAAAATCAAAGATGTTTGGGATCAGTTCAAGAGCCATAAAGGCGCTCTTTTGGGTGCAATAATTTTCTTTTCCATTGTTTTACTGGTAATGGTAGGACCATTTATATGGCCGTTTGATGCAAATCAAATTGATATTCGATCTCGGAACCAAGGTCCAAGTCTATTGCATCCCTTTGGAACTGACCAGTTAGGAAGAGATACCTTGGCAAGGATGATGGCAGGAGGACGTACATCGATTGCGGTTGGATTAGCAGCGATGGCATTGTCATTATTTTTTGGAAGTTTTATAGGGGTGACTGCTGGTTTCTATAAAAGACTGGATGGAGTTCTTATGAGATTTACGGATTTATTTCTGTCTTTACCTCTACTTCCATTGCTTCTGGTAATGATGCTTTTATTCAGAGAACCTCTCAGCGAGGCATATGGACCAGAAAGGGGCATGTTTGTATTGATTGTGGTTTCTATTGGAATCACTAGCTGGATGCCTACCGCCAGAATTGTGCGTGCTGATGTTCTAGCACTTAAAGAAAGGGAGTTTGTCCTTGCCGCAAAAGCAAGTGGTACTTCAGATACTTTTATTATTTTAAGGCATATAATGCCAAACGTCTTATCCCCTATAATGGTTTCTGCGACCCTCGGCATCGCTAATGGTATTATAACGGAAAGCGCTCTGTCCTTTTTAGGCTTAGGATTCCCTCCTGACTTTCCAACATGGGGTCGCCTATTAAATGATGCTGTTGATTACTTACAACAGTTTCCAGAGAGAGTTTTTTGGCCAGGCCTCGCAATATCACTAACAGTGTTAAGTATCAATTATCTTGGTGATGGACTTAGAGATGCACTCGACCCTAGAATGAGAAAGAGATGATTTTTTTCAGAAACATCTAGGTCTTCTTTACGCATCTCGTCATTAAAAAATCTTGCCTAAGAAAATTGTTCGAAAAAAACTTTTCAATTAATACCAGCGCTGCATTGCGGAGATCGCTTAATTTAGTTGGATCATCAGCTAGGCCTTTTACCAGATTAGCTAAAGGACCAGCATTTTTTTCGAATAATTTGAGCATATGTGCTGGGCTCATAGTTGGTGCAAACATAGTATCTCTTCCAAATTCAATCTGATCAAAATGATCTTTTAACCTGTCCTCTATGACTGCCATATCTCCCCATAAAACTGGAGAAGAAACTTCAGGTGAAAGAGGTTGCGAAAAACTTTCAATAAGTTTAAAAAATTTACCCATAAACAACTCCTTTGGCCATGTAGAAAACGCCAAGATGCCCCCAGGTTTCAGCACTCTTGCCAATTCTTTTACAACAATCGACGGTCTTGGAGCAAACATATGGCCATATTGGCTTAGTATAATATCAAAATAATTTTCTTTATAGGGTAGGAACTCTGCATCACCCTCAACAAATTTTGCCTTAAGTCCCATTATTTTTGAATTTTCGTTTGCCCTATTGATTAGCTCTGGAGTCAGATCGATACCCTCAACCTCCATTCCCTGTCTTGATGCTGTCAAAGCAACTACTCCCGTACCACAGGCTACATCCAATAGCCTCATTCCTCCTGTTGCGCCACTGAATTGTACAAGCTTCGGTGCTGCCGTACTAGTTAACGCCTCAAAAGATATGAATGATGCCCATCCTACTTTTGCTTTTTCTTTCAGTTCTTCAATATTAGTCATTTACTTCCCATATTTTGGTTTTTTAAAAATATTAGCATTCTGATTGACTATTTCACTATTTAACTTTGGGTATGCATTTATTCGATAGCCGATTACTAAAAATATCAATTGTGGTTTAGCTCTAAACTAAATAGGTATTGTCTTGTCTTAAAAATAGTTCAAAATTAAACTAATTATGGAGGCCAAGATGGCGGTAACAAAAATAACAACAACCAATCTCACGTTTATGGAAAAGGTAAGCCAAATATTCATTGGAATGTACTTTGCAACATTAGACAGAGTTAAAAAAAGAAGAGAATATTTAAAGACCCTTAGAGAGCTCGAAAAGATGTCGAACAGAGACTTAGCCGACTTAGGTCTCAGCAGAGGCGAGATAAAAGCGAAAGCTTTAAAGAGTATCTACAAGATCAACATTTAACATTAGATAGAGAGCTCAGTTAAGAAAATAATAGCATACTATCCAACAACTTCACCCAGCATCATTATTGGATTGGTATTGTAGTAATTGCCTATATCTTTGAATACTGGGCCTCCCTTTTTCATTGCAGCTCTCATTTCTTCAATGTTTTCAAAAATTACAGTCGCAATTGCATAATAGGGGGAAGGGACATCCTTTCCTCCTGACGTTCCTTTTGTAACAATCATTTGCTGTATATGCTCTGACCAGTTATCCTTAATAATAGCCAAATGATCTTTTATATAGTAGTCGAGGTCGAAGTTTGTATCATCATTGATCGGATAAGCCACTTGCATTGATACCGCCATGTTCATCTCCTTTAATTATTTATACTGAGAAGTTCTAAAACCTCTATCTGGTTATCACTCTTGAGCTTCATTAATCCTTTTGATTGGACCTCAACTTCGCTTCTTACCGACATCCAAGCCTCATTAGAGATCAAAATCTCATTAGGTTCCGTTCTATCACATATATTAAACGCTGTATTTACGTTCCCACCTAGAACATCAAACTGAAAACTCTTCTTACCTATTAGCCCTGCCACGAGTGGTCCGGAATGAATACCGATGTGGATTGCCCAATTAGGGTCCGACTCAATCGCTATCTTTTTCAAATTTATTGCACATTTTGATGCTGAAAGCACTTGGTTTTCTAAACTTCTGGTTAACCCTCCAGTCGCCAGTATGGCATCACCTACAGTTTTAATTTTTTCAAGTCCAAATCTTTCGATTTCACTTTCAAACTTTTCAAAAATCTCTTGAAGATTTTCTACCACATTTTCAGGAGGATTAGACTCGCAAAAAGCCGTGAAACCAACTAAATCACAAACAAGTATTGCTATGTCTTCATATTTTCTTGGTCTAACTAGTCCCGATGAGTTAAGTTCTTCAGCTATTTTTTCTGGCAATATCTGCCTTAAGAATGATTGTGACCTTTTTTTATCGGCTTCAACTTTGCTTAAATAGTGCTCCTCACTATCTCTGAACCTTTTCTTTTCCAGACAAGCAGAAACTCTTGCTTTTAGCAAGGTAGCATTAATTGGTTTTGTTATATAATCCTCAGCACCATTACTAATACAATCTGCCGTTGTCTCTATCTCATCTGCCGCTGTAACCATTACAACAGGTATACTTCTATTCTTAGGATCAGCTTTTAGTGTTTTCAACACATCGAGACCACTAATATCCGGCATCATCAAGTCGAGTAGTATCAGGTCAAAGCGTTCTTCTTTCACTAATTCAAGAGCCTTTTTCCCACAGTCAGCTTGGCTTATGGCGGTGTAGCCGTTTCTAGATAACCTCCTTTCGAGTGTAAATCTATTATCTTCAATATCATCAACAATAAGTATTTTTTGATTGTGAGAATTCATTTTATCCCGGTAACTCTATATATTGGCCAATTTTGCTAAGAAGCCTTTTAATATCCACTGGCTTTGTATCATAGTCACTGCATCCAGCTTTAAGAGCTCGATCGCGGTGTTCAGGCATGGCATGAGCAGATAGCGCTATAATCGGAATATCTTTCACCTCTTCAATCTCCTTAATTTTGGCAGTAGCAGTCCAACCATCCATAGTTGGCAAACTTAAGTCCATTAAAATAAGGTCTGGATTCTCTTCTATAGCTTTATCGATTCCCTCCTGACCGTCTCCAGCGATTATTAGCTCAAAACCTTTTTTCTTGAGCCTTCGAGTAAGCATATAAACATTATCAGGATTATCCTCTACGTATAGGATTTTTGTCATTTGCCTACTCCTGCAACGGATTCAATTGTTTTTACTAAATGATCAGCTATTCCAGTGTCACTCATAGAAGACTTTTCTAAAACTCTGCTAGTCTCTGAAGACAAGAACTTTTTGTCATTTTCATCTAAATCGGCTCCTGTAATTACAATTACTGGAACCTGTTTTTCAAATTGAGTGCGATAGGCTTCCAAGAACTCAAACCCATTCATTTTAGGCATCATTAAATCAAGTAAAATTAGGTCCGGGCTTTGGTTCGTCTTATCGTTTAATACATCCAGAGCCTCTTTTCCGTTACCCGCTTCCAAAACTATATTGTCTGCACTAGTAAGCGCTTCCTTTACAGTAAACCTCAAATCTTCATTGTCTTCTACAATCAAAATTACTTTTCCAGATTTACTGCCGAGCAATTTACTTATAGAACCTATTAATCTGTCTCTTTCCACTGGCTTGGATAGGTAGTCAGCTGCCCCTAGAGAAAATCCTTTCTTCTTTTCATCAATTATAGAAGCCATCACAACAGGTATATGAGAAACTTCCTTATCCGCTTTCAACGTTCGTAATACGGACCATCCATCCATTTCAGGCATTAAAATATCCAAGGTAATCGCATCGGGCCTGTATTCCCTCGCCATTTTAATGCCCTGAGCTCCATCAAGAGCTTGAAGCACACTAAAATTATTCTTTTCCAAGTGCCTTGTCATCAGGTCTCTGATTGTTGGATCATCATCTATTACCAAAATTGTGCTTTTTCCGTCTTTCTTAGATATTAAAGCCGTCTGCCGGTTAAGGCTCTCTAGATCCTCGGCATCAACACCAGAGGTTTTCTCGACTTCAATATCCTGAATTGTAACGATGAACGTTGTACCCTTACCTAATTCGCTTTTTACCGAAACATCTCCACCCATCAACCTTGCGAGATTCTGTACGATGGTAAGACCTAGACCAGTTCCTCCATACTTTCTAGTGGTAGAAGCATCGGCTTGAGTAAAAGCATGAAACAATTTATCAATTTGCTCTTGTGTCATACCAATACCGGAGTCTTGGACATCGATCTGAATGAGTCTCTTTTTAGTACTTTTTTTAGATTTAACATTAATAGATATATTTCCATTCTCACAAAATTTAGCAGCATTAGAAATCAAATTCAGAACGATTTGTTTTGTACGCGTAATATCTGCATTTATAAAAGTGATGCCAGACTCAATATTTAACAATAATTTATTGTTTTTTTGCTCCACCAAAGTTCTAGAAGTATCTGCAACTTCCTCAAGTAACGAAGGCAACGAAAAGCTTTCATTATAAAGCTCAACCTTTCCCGCCTCAATTTTAGATAAATCTAAAACATCGTTGATCAAATTAAGTAAATGTTTACTAGCACCATGAATACGCTCTAAAGGCTCTAAGTACTCGTCATTGCCATCGTCTTCAGCATCTTCTTTTAGCATCTCTGTTAAGCCAATTACTGCATTTAGAGGCGTCCTAAGTTCATGACTCATATTTGCCAAAAATTGACTTTTTGCTTTATTTGCACCATCTGCTTGCTCTTTTGCTGCATTTAGTTCGTTGACAATCCTCTCTAATTCAATCTCTCTTGTTTTAAGATCAGTCACGTCAGTAAAGATCTGAATAAAAGTTTTATCAGGGAGTCTGCGACCCGACATCTTAAATGTGCGTCCATTTTTCATTGGAGGCATTGTCTGTTCCTCAAATCCAGTTACTTTCCGTCTTGCATTCAGGCGTTCTTCAATCCATACTTCTGGATCCTGGTCATCCAGCTGTAACATGCCCTTTTTAATAAAAATTGCAATTAGATCTCTATAGTGAATCCCTTCTTCAAGATCTTCTCCAGTCAATTTTTTCATATAACTATTTATTAAAATTACCTTATCATCCTCACTCCAAAGGATAACTCCACCTTCAATATTATTTATAGCATCATAAACTTGCTGTTGCGCTTTTTTTACTTTAAGTTCCAGCGCCTTTCTTGCATCAATATTCTCGACCAAGCCAATTATTCTTACTGCTCTTCCCTCCTCGAAGACAGCTTTGGCTCTAGTTTCATACCAAATTTCGCTCCCATCTTGTGCTTTATTTAGATGTTCTATCCTCACAGCATCAGTCTCGCCCTTAACATGCTCTTTAAATGCCTTCTTATAAGCATCTCTATAGTCTTCTCTTACAAAAGAATAGAAATCTTCGGTTGCCTCAATTGTGGTAGTAGCTTGAGCTAAATCACCCCACTCACTGCTAAGGTTTTCAGGTACTTCATAAGTTACTTCTCTAGTTTCTAAATTTGAGTCAAAAACAATTGAATTTAGGTCTCCTAAAACACGAGAATATCTTTCCTTTTGGAGCGCTATTTGCTCCTCATGATTTTTTTGCTGAGTTATATCCGTGAAATTTTGAATAAAACCACCATCACCAAGCATCTTTGAAGTTGAAATAAATGTGGTTTCACCCATTCTGGTTTCGACGGTGATACCCTCTTCTCGCTCTAGCATTCTGCCCTTTTGTATTCCCATATGTTCCTCTACGCTTAGCCCATTGGGAATGGTTAATCCTTTTTTAAGAAGATGCTTTAACATATCCGCTCGTCTAACCCCAGGCTTTATATCATAATCCCACTCATTTTTATTCCTTAGCTTTGCTGCTTCGTTACAAAATACTAGAACATTTTCGGAATCCCATATTATAACTGGGTCACCCATTTTATCGATCCCATCATACAACCTTTCAAGTTCTTTTTGCTGCTGTTTTATCTCTGTGATGTCCGAATAAACACCAACATATTCTCCTGTTTCCAAGGCAACATTATTTACCAAAAGGTGAGTACCATAATTTGATGTTTCAATATTATAACCATTCTCAGAATCCTTCATGGCTGATAAAGAGTTTTCAATATAACTATCAACATTCTGACCAGCAGGAAGGTTTATTATGCCACTGGAAATCAATTTATTTACCAGTTCTTTTCTCGTTAGACCCAATTTAAGTGGACAGCCCCACTCTTCCATTATTTTAGCAGCGAACTTATTAAAGAAAGTCAAAGAATGCTTGCTATCCCAGATTACAATTCCGTTTGGAATAATTTCTATTGCGTCAGTTACTCTTTTAAGCTCTTCCTCTCTTTTCTTTATATCACTGATATTTTTTAAAGTCTGTATCCAGTCACCGTTTTTTAATTTGAAAGCTGTTGAGATAAAACTGCTCTCTTCGCCTTCAAACTGCATTTTTAACTCACTACTTATACCTGCGTCGCCCGCGTCATTGAGCTTAGATAAAAACTGTTTTTGATATTCCTCGACTGACATACCATAATCGGACAGGCCTTTCTCAACGTTATTTTTCAGCATGTCTAGCCTATTAACACCAGGTTTTATGTCAAAACCGATAGCGGCTTGGACATCACGAACAATTTTATTCGCATATACAAGTTTCCCTTCTTTGCCCCAGACCATCAAACCATCAGGCATTTGATCTACACTTTCTCTGAGCCTATTCAATTCGAGATCCTTATTTTTTATATCAGTGATATTATTAAAGGTCTGTATCCAATCGCCAGTATCCAACCTAAAACCTGTACTCAACATAAAACCTCTTTCACCATCCACTTCCATCTCGACTTCGTAACTAATGCCTGTTGAGCCAGCTTCATCCATTTTTCTTATATAATCATTATGCTGTTGTTCAGCATTATCAAATTCATACTTGGTTGAGCCTTTTTTCATACTATTTCGAACCATATCAATACGCTTAATGCCAGGCTCCATCTTAAAATCAATAGCTTCTTGGAAATCTCTCACAACCTTATTTGCGTATATAAGCTCATCATCAGAATTCCAGAATGCTACTCCAGACTGCATTTGATCAATACCGTCTCTCAGACGAGTAAGCTCACCTTCTTTTTGTTTGATTTCGGTAATATCATTATAAATTTGAATATAATCACCAGTTTCCAACAGCATGTTCGTACCTAAAAATGCATTCTTTTCGTTGCTAAAAGAAAAAACAAAACCTTGTTCATTCTCCCTCATCATTTGAACAGAATATTCAACATATTTTTCAACTGTTTTAATATCATTCGGCAAAGCAAAAATATTGTTCTTTATACTATTTTTGACCATATCTATCCGGCTGATACCTACAGACATTTTCAGACCATTATTCTCTTGAATTTCTCGAGCGGCTCTATTTGCAAATATAAGTTTGTGTTCTTTATCCCAAAGCATTGCACCGGTCGGAAAGTTTTCTAATGCATCGTATACCCGCTTGATTTCTGCCTCTCTCTTTCTGTCTCTCGAGACATCAGAGAATCTCTGTATCGAATCCCCATTTTTCAACTCTATTTCTGTTACCGCTGTAGTCTGCAATTGATCCCCCAGAAAAAACTGTATGTCAGTTGATTTTGAACGTTGCGCACCGGATACTTTTACTGACTTAAAATACTCTTCTAATTCAGAAGCAGACTTTTCGGTTCTAATTATCTTTTTACTAATTAGATTAGAGACAAGGTCCTTTTTTTTGGCCCCAGGCTGCATTTCGAAACCCACATTATTTTGCCAGTCTTGCATCGATTTATTTGCATAGATAAGTTGCTCTTCGTTATCCCAAAAAGCAATTCCATCGGGCATTTGATCGATCCCTTCTCTTAATCGGATTAACTCTTTTTCTTGTTTCTTTAAGTAGGTGACATCTGAAATTATCTGTAAAGTTCCTCCATCATCGAGACGTTTATCTGTAACCATTGAATGCTGTCCATTTGGATGTTGATAGGTTACCGTGTGTTCTCCTTTCAAATTTTTCCAGTATTTTAATCCCTTATTAATCCAATCTTTCTTATCACTTTCAGCAATGTTATAAAAAGAACCCTTTACCTGGCGCTCCAAAGCATCTTCAAATGAAATTCCAACCTCAGTCTTCATTCCAAACTTTTCATTATTTCTTCGAAGAGCTTCATTGAATCTCACAAGCTTATTGTCTTTGTCCCATAAAGCAACAGCGTACGACATATTTTCAAGTGAAGAAGATAATAGCTTTTCTTTTGCCTCTATTTGCTCAAGCTCCGTGACATCATTTAGGATGGTAAGAATACCCCCTTGGTCTAACTTATTTTCAGTTCTGATTAACGTTCTTCCATTTTTGTAGTGTACCTTTCTGGATTTCGAAGTTAATTCTTTTCTTTCATCTAAACGTTTTTTAACTAATTTCTTAATTGAAAAATCTGGGGGAGTAGAGTAAACCCCTTTTTCGAACTGAGAAGACAGAAACTCAGCGTAACTCATACCTTCACGCAGCTCCACATCGTATTCTAAATTTTCTTTTACTGCCAATTTATTAGCCTTAACCAGCTTTTCTTTTTCATCCCAGAACATTACATGTGAGGGTATTGCATCAATAGCATCGGCAAGCTTCGATTGCATGATCTCCCTAGTTTTTCTTGCAGTTACATCCGTCAAAACTGTAATCATATGGCCGTCATTAGAGGCTGTTTCCTTGACATGAAGCCACTTGCCGGGTTCGACTTCATATTCACTTTCAATTGGCCTTTTGTCTAACCTAGCTTGTTCTCTTTGTGCAATTCTTTGCTTTGTATTTTCTGGATCAAGCGTGAATTTTGGGTTTTTCGCCGCGTCAGTATAAGCCTTTCCAAAATTTAGCCCTACCTCAGGGCTAAAATGCATATTACTAGAAAATATTTTCTTGTAATTGATATTAAAGGAAGTCAAATTATCTTTCGGGTCCCAAATGGCCAACCCTTGGCCTCCATTATCAAAAGCGTCCATCATTGCTAAAATTGCATCGCTATTATCCATGACAATATCCCCCGGATGTTTTTAATGAGCTCTATGATAATTAAATAGCGATTCGTTGCAAATTTGAATTGATTTTTTAAAATTCAACCAAGTATTTGGATTTAATTCCTAAATTTTCTAACTTTTTAAATCCACCTAAAGCAGGAAGGTTTACTAAGAAATCTGCACCAACTACATTTTTGGCTTCAAATTTTCTGATTAAATCAAGTGACGCAATTACTGTCCCACCTGTAGCAAGTAGATCATCAATTATTAAAAGATTTTTGTGATTGTCTAAAGCGTCTTTATGTATATGCATATCCGTAGCACCATATTCTAGCTCATATGAAACATTGTATGTTTGAAAGGGTAACTTTTGGGGTTTTCTCAAAGGAACGAAAGCGGCATTAAGGTTAAATGCCAGCGCTCCAGCCATTATGAACCCTCTGGACTCGATGCTTAAAATTGCATCGATAGGTGTTTCGGCCCATTGTTTTGTCATTCCATCAATCATCTTTCTAAAGAGATCTTTATTTTGAAGAAGGGTTGTAATGTCCCTGAATTGAACACCCTTTACTGGATAATCAGGCACTGTCCTAATACTGTCTTTCAGATCCTGAAACTCTTTCATGACTTTGCGTCCTTTCTTCTGCCTTTATATTAATATAATTCCCAACAAATACTAATACCGATCCTAAAATTATGTACCATGTTAGCATTTCATTATAAAACAGGTATCCTACTACAGAAATCAAAGGTAATCGCACAAAATCAATCGGCATTACTACAGAAACTGGTGCTAAACTGAATGCTTTTGTCATGCATAGATGGGCTGTTAAACCTGTAACAGATACTATAAGTAAGAATGGCAAATCGGACGTTGTTGGTATCTTAATAGTGAGATCATAACCGGCGCAAATGAGACTAAACACCGTTTGCATACTAACTAACCAAAAGAGTATACAGGTTAAACTAAATGTACGGGTTAGTAACTTGGTTGCAATAGCTGTTGCTGCAAAACAAATAGGCAAAAGAAATGCTGCAACTAATGCCCAGCTTACAACATTAAGATCGGGTCTTGCTACCAAAATAATACCTACAAAACCGATTGCTGCTGCAAAAAGCTTTTCTTTGGTTAATAGTTCGCCTAAAAAAATAGGAGCTAGAAACACTATAAAAAGAGGAGTTGAAAACTCGAAAGCAAATAGTTGAGAGAAAGGTATCAACGCGATAGCATAAAACCAGAAATTTTGACCGCCAAAATGACTTATGTTTCGTAAAAGATGAAGTGAAAGCTTATCCGCCCGAATTTCCTTTAGAGTATTAAAATATTTTCCAAAAGATATGACTAAAAAAATCCCCACTAATGACCGATAGAGCATAATCTCAAAGGTATCTAAAGACGAAAACAGTTCTCTTCCTGAAACTGCCATGAGAGTGAAGGAGATCATAGCCCCTAGCATCCAGAAAATAGACTGGGCCAGATGTGAGAATTGCGTCATTTAGATTTTATCTTTTTGGAATTTGATCTGTAAGGCCAGCTACATAAAGTCTATTCCAAGTAGGACTAATGATAATCTCATTTATACATACTCTTGGAGGTAGCTTGGCTAGGAATGCAACA
The DNA here is from genome assembly GCA_902537215.1 of uncultured Alphaproteobacteria bacterium. Taxonomy (GTDB): domain Bacteria; phylum Pseudomonadota; class Alphaproteobacteria; order Rhodobacterales; family Rhodobacteraceae; genus CACIJG01. The sequence continues at coordinate 81,143 of CACBAM010000001.1, read as the reverse complement.
GTCTCCGCACAGTCTTCTGGTTGAACCATTTTTTCCTTATCTTCTTTGGAGACGGGTATGGGCCTTTTATCAAGTATTGGTGTCGCCACTTCACCAGGACAAATAGCACAAGCTCTCACACCGAAGTGACCTGCCTCCATGTTTATGCCTTCGGTTAAAGCATTTACACCGTGTTTAGCTGCCGTATATGCGGGTCCTGTGAGTGTAGTCACGTATTTCCCTGCCCAAGATGAAATATTTATAATTAAACCCTCTCTTTGCTCCTTCATTTTTTCTAACACTAAGCGATTTGTATAAAACACACCGTTCAAATCGATTTTTATAATATGATCGAAATCTTCATCTGACACATTATGCCAGTTTCTATTCTTCACGTTTAAACCTGCACTAGCAACTAGTACATCTATTCGACCATAGTCTGAGATGATATTTTTAAACACACCTTCCACATCTTTCGAATTGGAGACATCAAGGGGCTTTACTGAAGCCTGTCCTTCACATTTTGAGGCCACTGAGTCAAGATTTTCCTTAGTTCTCCCAGAAAGTACAACAATGAAACCCTCTTCTGAAAGCTTAATAGCTGATGCCTCGCCAATACCTGACCCTGCCCCAGTTATCCACGCAACTTTATTTCCCATGGTAATTTCCTTTAATTTAAAATTCTCAAGTATTACAGAGATATCACTGACTTTAACAAAAAAACTAAAATAACAAAAAATAAATTGAAAAGACGGTGTAATTAGTCTATCGCTATGATCAACGATTTTTTGAGGATAGTTTGCTTTACTATTCTATCCGATGTGTCGAGATTATTGCTTAAGATACAGACTAAAAGATCGGAAATATAGACGGTCAAAGGAGACATAGTATGACTAAAGGTATCGTAAAATGGTTCAACCAAAAAAAGGGCTACGGTTTCATAGCACCAGAAGGTGAAGACAAGGACGTTTTTGTCCATATCACTGCTGTGCAGGCCGCCGGTCTAAAAAGACTTGATGAGGACCAAGAGGTTTCCTTTGAAATAGAGACTTCCGAAGATGGTCGTAAATCTGCCATTAATATAAAAGTCGATTAAGCTTTTTAGTCTATTAAAAAAAAGCATCTATGAGTCGACGAAGAGGATCACGTTCCCGTGGAGCTCAAGAGAGCATTGGGTTTGATAAGTCTAAAAATTTAAGCGTGTTTCGCAGCTCTCTCAATACGCTCTCAGAAAAAGAAAAGGCCGAGATCCATGCTGGGGTGCAGCACATTCTGTCTGAAATAGGCTTTGAGCAACTTCCGAAATTTTTAGAAAGTTTCATTGATAATAAAATGATTATCAGAAAAAATAATCGGTTATGCTTTGGATTAGAGCTGATTGATCAATGCCTAAAATCGTTCAACAACAAAATTTTATTGCATCAGCAAAATCGAGAGCACTACTTAGATGTGTCAAAAGGAAATGTTTATTTTGGAACAGGGGGTGCTGCTCCACTTATTTTAGACTTTGAAAAAAAAATTTATCGGCCCTCTTTGGGAAAAGATCTCTTAAACGCAGCCCGAGTTGTTGATAGATTAGATAATCTGAGTTTTTTCTCTAGGCCGTTAGTACTAACAGATATTGCAGACCCACATCTGATGGATATCTATACAGCTGTTATATCTTTATCTGCAACCAATAAACATGTCATGACAAGCGTCGCCAACTCTAATACCGTAGAAACCTTAGCAGAAGTCTGCTACCTTATAGCTGGTGGAGAAAACGCTTTTAGGCGATCACCTTTTTTGTCTTTAAATATAAATTTCATAATTCCTCCTCTTAGGTTAGATGTTGAAGCGTGCGAAGTTATGAGAGAAAGTGTCAAATACGGTATACCTGTTTTGGCAAACGTGTTTGGACAGAGAGGTGCCTCTAGCCCTGTCAGCATTGTTGGATCAGTCTGTCAAACGATTGCTGAGGCATTATCAGGTTTGTTAATATGTTGGCTTTTAGATCCAGATTCAAAAGTTATTTGTGGTCCTAGAGCCATGGTAACTGACCTAAGAACAGGCGGAATGGCTGGAGGAAGTGGAGAGCAAGCGCAAACCACCTCCTTGCTAAGTCAAATGATGGATTACTACAAGATCCCAAACTCGTCAATCGCTGGTGCATCAGACAGCAATATTCCAGATTACCAAGCAGGTTATGAGAAAGCTCTCTCAATTGCAACGTCAGCCCAGTCAGGAGCAAATTTGATAACACAAGCAAGCGGTATGCTAAGCGGTCTAATGGGAGTATCCCTTGAGTCTTTCGTTCTCGATAATGAACTATGTGGATCAATTTTGAGTTCAATGCGTAGCATAGATGTACCAGTGCTAACGAATGATTTAGAGTCTATAAGGCAAGTAATTAAACGGGACAAGCACTTTTTAGGCGAGTCTGATACCTTGAAAAGAATGAGTACTGATTTTGATTATCCAAAATCGGCAAAAAGGTTATCGCCAGAGTTATGGATGAAAGAAAAAGATAATACAATGTTAAACGAAGCCAGAAAAAACCTTGAAAAAACTCTTTCTAGCAATTTTAGGAGCCACCTTAGCCCAGAGATATTAAGAAAAATAGAAACTGATTTTGAACTAAATCTAGACGTGATTAATGGACAAAATTAATGGCGATGACGGAAGGATTCGAACCCTCGACCCCCAGAGCCGAAATCTGGTGCTCTATCCAGCTGAGCTACGTCACCGCTATGGACAAGTCTAACATAAAATCAGACCAAAGTCCTATAGGGTTTATCTTTATTCAACAAAGTATAATCAAAACTTAGTTTGCTGTTTTTTTTGACCTAGTTATTTGTGCTGCTGAGAATTTAAACTCAGGAATTTTTCCATAAGGATCAAGTTGTGGATTAGTTAAGAAGTTTGCAGGTGCTTCAACATAACAAAATGGCATAAATAGCATCCCTTCACTAACATCCCTATCGAGCTTGAGTTGAAGCTCGATTTCTCCTCTTCTCGTTTTTACACAAACCCAGTCACCTTTATTGAACCCCTGAATTTTTGCATCTCTTGGATGCATACTTACCACTGGAATAGGCTCTTGTGCTTCTAGCATCGACGCTCTTCTTGTCATTGCACCTGTGTGCCAATGTTCTAGTACCCTACCAGTGGTTAAGATAAAAGGATATTTTTGATCTGGCAATTCATCTGGAGGAAGAAGGTCGGTTGGCACAATTTTGGCTTTTCCTGTCTCGGTTGGGAATCCAGAGAAAAATATAACCTCTTCTCCTGGTAAGTCAGGACCAAAGCTTGGATAGCAGACCGATCCTTCTTTCTCCAAACGATCCCAGCTTATATTATCTAAACTTCTCATATGACCTGCCATTTCTTTGTAAACATCTGAAACACTATCATATTCCCATTTCAGCCCGCATCTTTTGGCTAAATCAACTATCAACTCCCAATCTTGTCTCGCATCACCCGGCATCTTTAAAACAGGTCGACCTAATTGAATCTGTCTATTAGAGTTCGTGTATGTACCCAGCTTTTCTGCTTGAGCTGAGGCTGGAAAAATTATGTCGGCAAACCAAGCTGTTTCAGTGAAAAATATGTCCTGAACTACGAGGTTATCTAGTTTTGAAAGAGCGTGTCTAGCGTGCCGTTGATCCGGATCACTCATAGCTGGATTTTCTCCCATAATATACATACCGGATATATCACCATCATTTATTGCATTCATTATTTCAACTACGGTAAGTCCTTTGACAGGGTCCAAAGACCTTCCCCATGCATCCTCATAATGCTTGCGCATATCTGAGTTCTCAACTGACTTGTAGTCAGGATATGTTATGGGGATAAGGCCAGCGTCAGAAGCACCTTGAACATTATTTTGTCCTCTCAAAGGATGAAGCCCGGTTCCTTTTCTACCAATTTGACCTGTGATTAATGATAAAGCTATAAGACAGCGAGCATTATCAGTTCCATGAACATGCTGACTGATACCCATTCCCCAAAAAATTATACTGTTATTTGATGTAGCAAATGTTCGTGCAATTTCTCTAATATACTCTGCCTTAACCCCACTGACTTCCTCCATTGCCTCAGGGGTGAAATCCTTTACGTTCTCGGCCAAGGATTGAAAACCGTCCACATTAGCTTGGATATATTGTGTGTCATACAAGTTTTCTTCAATTATTACATTAATCATTGCATTAAGCATTGCGACATCGCGACCAGCATTGAATACAACAGGATGGCTTGCTAAACGCATTAAACCCTGTTTCCTCGGATCCATAACAATTAATTTTTTCCCATTTTTGGCTGCTTGCTTAAAGTAAGTTGCAGCGACTGGATGGTTCTGTTCCGGCCTTGCTCCTATTATCATAATACAGTCACTGTCATCTGCAGCTGTGAAAGGCGCTGATACTGCCCCTGACCCAATTCCTTCCATAAGCGCAGCAACACTTGAAGCATGGCACAGTCTTGTACAATGATCGACATTATTAGTGCCAAAGCCTTGTCTTATAAATTTTTGGAATAAATAAGCCTCTTCGTTTGTTCCTTTAGCGGACCCAAACCCGCTGAGCGCTTGGCTTCCTTTTTGCTCAAGTATCTTTAAAAATTTTGAAGCAGCTAAATCTAGCGCCTCTTCCCATGTTGCTTCTCTGAAAATTTCATTTATATCTGAAAAATCGTATGCGCAGTCTGGTTCTTTTTCGACACCTGTCCTTCTTATTAAAGGTTTTGTAAGCCGTTCAGGATGCATAACATAGTCCATTCCGAACCTTCCTTTGACACATAATTTACCCCTATTTGCGGGACCTTGAATGCCATCGACTTTTATTATCCTATTTTCTTTTACACTTATCTCTGTACGACATCCAACACCACAAAATGGACAAACGCTTTCAATCTTTTTTTCAGGATAGGCTATTCTTTTAGTTGAGTCGGCGTTCATTAAAGACTTTTCCATCAAGGCACCCGTGGGGCAAGCCTGAACGCATTCTCCACATGCTACACAAGACGAAGCTCCCATAGGGTCTTCGATGTCGAAAACAGGAGCTGTATCAATACCCCTTTTGGCCATACCAATTACATCATTAACCTGAACTTCCTTACAAGCTCTTTCACAAAGACCACAAGCTATGCACGCATCAAGATTAACTGAGATCGATGGGTGTGACGCGTCGCGGAATATACTATCTACAGGAATTTCGTTTTTTGCACCTGGTTTACAGCTGGGGAAAGATGGTATGTCAAAATCTGCATTTTTCGCTTGCGTCCAAAAATGGGCTTCTGGGTCTGGGCTCTTCTCTTTAGCCGGCATATCTGAAGCAAGGAGGTCAAAAACAATTTTCCTATTACTATTGACCCTTTCTCCCTGTGATATAACCGACATTCCCTCTGAAGGTATTCTGACACAAGAAGCCGCTAAAACTCTTTCACCCACTATTTCAACCATACATGCTCTGCAATTTCCATCTGCTCTATACCCAGGGGCATCTTTCCAACAAAGATGTGGAATAGTGACTCCATATCTCTTAGCAACTTGCCAAATGGTTTCTCCTTGAGTTGCTTCCACACGTTTGCCATCTAAAGTAAAAAATATTTTTTCATTAGTTGTTGGATTATCGAGGCTCATAATCAAAACTCCTCTGGAAAATATTTGATAAGATGAGATACACAATTGCTAGCCGCTTGGCCTAGCCCACAAATCGAACTGTCACTCATAACTTTGATAAGAGCGTTATAAAGATCTAACTCCTTATTGTTGTCTTCTAGTAGACTAATCATTTTGTCCGTACCAGATCTACATGGCGTACATTGCCCACAACTTTCATGTTTAAAAAAACGCATGGTATTCAAGGCTGCCTCTTTGATATTATCGTGATCAGATAAGATCACTATTGCATGGGACCCAATGAACCCTCCATACTCTTCAAAGACCCCAAAATCGAGTGGTAATGATGCAAGATTGGCCGGAAGTATTCCGCCGGAGGCTCCACCAGGGAAAAAAGCCTTGAATGTATGTCCGTCTTGCATTCCACCACAATAGTCGACTATTAACTGTTGAAGAGGTATACCCGCTGGAGCAATTTTTACTCCGGGATTTTTTACTCGACCTGATACTGAAAAAGATCTCACGCCGCTATGAGCTTCATTCCACCCCTTTCTTTTAAACCAGTCAACTCCATTTTCAATTATTTCAGGGAGCCAGTTTAAAGTCTCTATATTATGATTTAGCGTAGGTCTTCCAAATAACCCCACCTCAGCAATATATGGCGGTCTATGTCTAGGCAAGCCCCTTTTACCTTCTATGCTTTCTATCATAGCACTTTCTTCACCGCAAATATATGCACCAGCACCTCGTCTTAATTCAATAGAAATATCTGCAATATTTTCTTCTTCAATTGCACTTATTTCTCTTCTTAATATTTCTAATACCTCAGGATATTCATCACGCATGTAAATGTAAATTTTTTCACATTCAACGATATGAGCTGCAATCAAGGCCCCTTCTAACATCTGATGTGGCTTTCTTTCTAACCAAAACCGATCTTTAAATGTCCCCGGTTCTCCCTCGTCACCATTCACAGTCATCAAACGTGGTCCTTCGAAAGACCTCACAATTTCCCATTTTTTACCAGCGGGAAATCCTGCACCGCCTAAACCTCTTAGTTTAGAATCTGAAATCAATTTTATAAGGTTTTCTGATTTTAATTCCCTTTTTTTGAGTTTATTGAGTGTTCGGTATCCACCCCTACCCACATACTCATTGAGATTTTCGTATTGAGGTAAATTGAGGACATACGACATTCCATTACGGTGTATTTCTTTCACTTTATTTATATTCATATTATCGATAGGTATATTGTTAAACCGTGCAGCAGGTGCAGAGGCACATCTACCTATACAGGGGACTTTTTCAATCTCAACTTTCTCAGCTGACAATTCATCTTTCACTAACTCAAAAAGTGCATATGCACCAGCCATTTCACATGATAACCCATCACAAATTCTTAATTTTGATTTATTAGGTTTATTTCCATCTTCTTTTACGATTTTAAAATGATGATAAAAACTCCCTACCTCATAAACCTCAGCTTGAGATAATTTGAAAATATCTGCCAATGCCGCCATGTCTCCAGCACTTATGTATCCATAGGCATCTTGAACTTTGTGCAGTGCCTCTATGAGATGATCTCTTTTTATTTCCAGGTCAGCTAAGATGGATTTAATCCTGTCCAGAGCTAGATCATCTACTTGCCTACCCTTGGGGGAAAAAAAGTCTCGTTTCCCTTTTGTGATCTTTTGAATTTTGTTCATAAATCCCTTTTATTCTTAATTCCAATTATAAGAAAGTGGAGCCATAATCAGATATAATGAAATTAAGTCTTTCCCCCATTAAAGCTTTTAATTAATCTTATTGCCGTTACGTAAGAATAACAATAGATATCATTTAAGTTTCGGAAATTTTCAAATGAATAAAAAAGATTTGACCATTTTTAAATCCTTTGAAGATATTTGTAGAAAAACACCTTCTGCACCTTTTTTAATATCTCCTTCAAGAAATCAAAAAGATCTGACGATCATCTCATATCAAGAAACGTTTGAGAAAGCTAATAAAATATCGACTATTTTTTTAGATAATGGCTATGGCAACAATTTGCGGGTCGCTACTTTGCTAGGGTCTACTCCAGCACATTATATTGTCAAACTAGCACTTAATAAAATCGGAGTTTCGGTAGTGCCCATAAATCCTGATTATTCTCCTGACGAGACAGCCTATTTGCTGGCAGATAGTGGTTCCGTTTTAGCAATTTGTGCAGAGCATTACATGCAACAGCTAAAAACAGCCATAACCTACAAAGATCTTTCCGTTCCAATAGTCACCTATGACGAAATTGAAACCATTCAAAAACTTAAGCCCTTATCTGATCTTGGAGCAAAGGTCCACGGAAAAACCGAAGCAAGTTTACTCTATACTTCCGGAACAACAGGAAGACCTAAGGGATGCATATTATCCCACGAATATGAGCTAATGTGTGGCGAAGTCTATGCGAATATTGGAGCGCCAATAAGTTTGTCTTTTGGAAAAGACAAGATTTTGAACCCCTTGCCGAGCTACCACATAAACGCTGGTATAGTTACTTTCTTTGCAGCCATGCTTACTGGTAATAGCCTCATTCAACCAGAGCGTTTCAGTATCTCAAGTTGGTGGGAAGATATTAATGAGACAGAAGCAACAATTTTTCATTATTTGGGTGTTATTATTGCTGTTTTATTGTCTGATCAGTCTGCAACAAAAGTATCTCTTGGTAAATTGAGAGTAGGCTTCGGTGCAGGAGTCGAGCCGGCTTTGCACCAAGAATTTGAGACCCGATTTGGCATTCCACTGATCGAGTGCTGGGGTATGACAGAAATGTGTCGAGTGCTCTATAACAACGATGAACCAAGGCAGATACATACCAGAGCAATGGGAAGACCGAGAGAAGATCTTCAGGTTAAGGTAGTAGATGAAAATGATCAGGAAGTGGAGATAGGAAGGCCAGGTGAAATGGTTGTCAGGCATTCCGAGAAAACACCAAGAGCGGGAGCTTTTAGTGGGTATCTGAACAAAGAAAAAGAAACAGAAGAGGCATGGAAAAATGGTTGGTTTCATACTGGTGATACGGTGACTATGGATGAAACGGGAATGTTGTACTTTGTTGATCGAGCAAAAAATATTATAAGGCGTGCTGGAGAAAATATTGCAGCAGCAGAAGTTGAGAACTGCCTCTTTGAAATAGAAATTGTATCCAAGATTGCATGCATAGCAGTGAAAGATGATATTAGAGAGGAAGAAGTTATGGCCTGCGTAGTTCTTGAAGATGGAAATAAGGAATCTAAGGAGGTAGCAGAAATTCTTTTCAATCATGCCTTAGAAAAAATGGCTTACTTCAAGGCCCCAGGCTATATCTTATTTATGGATAATCTTCCTGTAACTGGAACCCAAAAAGTTGTTAAACATAAGATATTTGAACCAGACATTGATCCCAGACACTTAACCGGAGTATTTAACTTTACTCATTTAAAAAAGAGAAAACCTAATGATTAAAAAAAAAAATTATTACATTTTTGAATGGCTAGGAGTAATCACAGCAATCTTCTATTCAGTATTCGTGGCATTGAACCTCGGTTTGGAGGTTATAGGGTTTTTCTTACTTTTAGTTTCTGCTATTTCAATTGGAGTATGGGCCTACTTAAATCGTCATCGTGGAATACTTTTATTACAATTCTTTTATTCCTGTGCTGCGATAATTGGATTATTTAGGTGGTGGAGTTAGTCTTTATAGTCTTTTAATATTTCATTATATCTTTCGAATGAAATATTTGAGCCACATGCAATTATTCCAACTTTTTTACCCTCACATTTCTTTTTATATCGCTCTAACAGTCCAGCTAAAGAGGTAGCACAGGCAGGTTCAACAATAAATCCGAGCCTATCTCTCATGGTAATCATCGCTCTGCGTATTTCATCATCAGTAACTTTTTCAACTTGATTTACTCTCTTTTTTGCAATGTTGAAAGAAAACTCCATGGCCATTGGAGCGCCTAAGCTGTCTGCTATAGTGTTCACTTTATTAATTCTTACCGCACTATCATTTTCCAAGCTTTGTGTAAAACTATCGGCTCCTGTAGGCTCAACACCTAATAATTCAACAGATGAATTAATCTGTTCAAGATAGTGCGCCATACCACCTATCAGACCGCCTCCACCGATTGGAATAATTAAAATGTCGATATCGCCCATCTGATCTATAATTTCAGCACAACAAGTAGCTGAACCAATTATCATATTTTCTTGATTAAATGGGTGTAGCACAAAACGGTTTTCATCCTTTTCGATTTCGTCTAATTTCGCAAAGGCATCATCAACATTTTCAGCAAGTATTACTTCCGCACCAAGGCTTCGGCACTTATCAATTCTAAATGGATCTGCAGTCTTAGGCATAATAATTTTTGAAGAAATATTGTATTGACTTGCACCCCAAGCAGTAGCAATGCCATGATTTCCTCCCGTGACAGTTACAATACCTTGTGCTTTTTTGCCTTTCTCTAGAGTCTCAAGTCCGATAGCCACACCTCTCGCCTTAAACGAGCCTGTTTGCTGAAATAATTCCAGCTTTATAGATACATCAGCATTCTCGGGTAGAATTCCCTTGATATCATCCTCATTCAATTTGAGCGTAGGTGTATTCACAATTTTTCCTTGCAATACCTCACGAGCTCGATTGATGTTATTAAACATACTCTGCATTATATCCACTTTCTCAATTTAAATTTTAATACCCACAATCCGTTGTCAACACATAATGATCTTTTGCAACCTTTTTATATTCCGAAGGTTTAGGATCATGAGTCAAATCATGAATGGGGGATGGGAGTGGCTTAAAATTCATCTCTCTCTCAGTATTTCTTTTGGAGGGATCCGCAATAGGTACAGCTTTCAAAAGGTCCTTTGTGTAAGGATGATGTGGATTTCGAAAAATTGCTTGCCTAGGGCCTATCTCAACTAAACGTCCCAAATACATAACACCCACGTCATGACTTACTCTTTCAACAACCGCCATATCATGACTTATAAATAAAAAGGATAAACCCAAATCAACTTGTAATTCCATCATTAAGTTTAGTACCTGAGCTTGGACAGATACGTCTAACGCACTAACGGGCTCATCGGCAATAATAACTTTTGGGTTGAGGGCAAGTGCTCTGGCAATGGCTATTCGTTGCCGTTGACCTCCTGATAGTTGATGTGGGTAACGTTTCATGAAGCTTCGTGGTAGTTTCACCCTATCAAATAAATCACCAATTCTTTTTTGCAGTTCCTCTAGTCTAAATATTCCATAATTACGTAATGGTTCCGCTACTTGGTCGAAAAGCGGTCTTTGAGGATTAAGTGAAGCAAAAGGATCTTGAAATACCATTTGGATTTTACTTCGTGCATCACGAACATCTTTTACGGTCAAATCCAAAATGTTCTGTCCGTCTAGGTATACCTCACCAGATGCCGGTTCTACCAGTCTAATAAGTGACCGACCTACTGTTGATTTTCCACATCCAGACTCTCCCACTAGCGATAGTGTTTTTCCTTTCATGATGGTGAAGGATATATCTTCCACTGCATGCACTTTTGCTTTTATTCTTTGAAACAAACCACCTCTTATTGAATAACGTGTTACCAGTTTCTTTACGCTCAATATGGGTTCGTCAGTTCCGATAATTGGCTTTACAATCCGGGTGTCCCCTTTCCCTATCAACCTCATAGGTTCAGGATATTTTCTCCTCACCATCTCACCAAGCTTTGGGACTGCCGCTAATAGTGACTTCGTATATTCGTGTTTGGGATTATTAAAAATCTCATGAACGGTACCTTCCTCGACTTTTTCCCCAGGATACAAAACGATAACTCTATCTGCCATTTGTGCCACAACTGCCATGTCATGTGTAATAAACATGACTGCTGTTCCTGTTTCGTCTTTAAGCCTATTTATCAAGGCAAGAATCTCTGCTTGAATAGTAACATCTAATGCCGTCGTAGGTTCATCAGCAATTAGTATTTTAGGTTCACAGGCTAAAGCTACAGCAATCATGACGCGTTGACGCTGTCCTCCCGATAATTGAAACGGATAATCCAAAGCTTTTTTTTCTGGATTAGTTATTTTGACTAAATCCAGTAATTCAATAGCTCTATTCCAAGCTCTTTCTTTACTAACTTTTTTATGCCGCCTAACTACCTCAGCCACCTGTTCTCCAACCGTAAAAAGAGGGTTTAGTGACGTCATCGGTTCTTGAAAAATCATGGATATCTCGTTGCCTCTGATATTCTCAAGTTCACGATCAGAAAGATTATTTATGGCTTTATTATTAAAGATAATGTTACCAGATGAAATCTTAAGAGTTTCCTTGGGAAGAAGTTTCATTATTGACAAAGCAGTAACCGTTTTCCCACAACCAGATTCCCCTACTACACCCAATGTCTCACCTTTTCTTATTGAAAACGAGAGATCTTTTACAACTTGTACTACTCCCGTTCTGGTGTGAGCCTCGATATTTAAATTATTTACCGATAGTAGCGTTGACATTATCTTGACCGGAGCTTGGGATTCAATGCATCGTTAAGTCCATCTCCAACTAGAGAAATGGCTAGAACTGTTACAAAAATAGCTATGCCTGGAAAAGTGACAGTATATGTGGCATCCAAAATATAAGTTCTATTAGCTCCTATTACTTGACCCCAACTAACCACGTTTGGATCTGATAATCCCAAGAAAGCTAAACCTGCTTCAAATGTTATTGCTGCCCCAACTAACAACGCAGACTGTACGATTATTGGTGCTGCAGCGTTTGGAAGTATAACTAGGAATATTAAATTTAAATCGCTGCTCCCAGAGGCTTTGGACGCTTGAACGAAATCTAGCTCTTTAATTCTTAAAAACTCTGAGCGAGTTATTCTAGCAACACTAGCCCAGCTTACCGCACCAATTGCTACTGTAATCGATAATACAGATGAACCAAATAAAGCTACTATTACCATAGCAAAAAGTAACGTAGGTAAAACTTGAAAAAATTCTGTTATCCTCATTAATATCTCTTCTATCCAACCACCATAAAAGCCAGCGAATGCGCCTATTCCGACTCCAATAAAACAAGAAACCGAAGCAGCTGCAAACCCAATTGCGATCGACACTCTCGCACCATTAATTATTTGAGACAAAATATCTCTTCCCAAATAATCAGTTCCTAGCAAATAACCATCTGCTCCCGGTGGGGAAAAGGGCATCCAGACCATATCAAAGGGGTCAATGGTATAAAAAATTGGACCTATGAAACCCATTATTGAAACCGCAATTAGTATTATCAAGCCGGTAAGAGCTGAATAGCTTCTCAGAAAGACACCTACCATTTCTCTGCTGGGTTTTGCCTGTATTTCCTCTTGCTCGTCTAAATGTGACATTTTTATTGGCTTCCCTGAATTCTTGGATCTATAGATCTCAAAACCATATCTGTTAAAAGATTTCCAACGGTAACCATCAATGTTGAAAAAATAAGAATACCAAGTAGAACAGGAGTGTCTCTCGCAATTATTGAATTGAAGGCAAGTGTGCCCAAACCTGGCCAACTATAAACAGTTTCTACTAAAATGGCTCCAGAAACCACGGCAGAAAAACTTAAACCAGCGAAAGTGATTACAGGAGATAATGAGTTTTTTAGAGCATGCTTCATAAGAATATCACGTTGAGAAAGCCCTTTAGCCTTAGCAGTTCTAACGAAATCCGCACCCAGAACTTCAAGCATGCTAGCTCGACAAAGTCGTGAATAATACGCAAGGAAAATCGAGGCAAGTGTGATCATTGGTAAAAATAGGTGCCTTGCTACATCGAAAGCATGCACAAAAAAGTTATCACTCTCTATAGTTACATCTCTCATTCCTGCGACAGGAAATATCGGAATATATAACGAAAATGCAATGAGAAGCAGTATTCCTGTCCAAAATACGGGTGCTGCATAACCAAATAACGAGAGCATATTGACAAATAGGCTAGATAAGCCATTTGGATTTTGAGCAGCATAAACCCCTAACAGAATGCCTAAACTTAATGAGACAATTTGTGCAGAGAAAACTAGTAGTAAGGTTGCAGGCAACCTTTCCATAATTAAATCAAAAACTGGCATATTATAGAAATGAGAGTTGCCAAGATCTAACATTGCTACTTTAATTACATATTGAAATAGCTGAATAAAAAATGGTTGATCCAAACCATATTCTGTTCTGAGTTGGATCATATCTTTTTCATCAGCCCCACCCATTGTCGCTGCAATAGTATCTGCTATATCTCCTGGTGCTAAATGCAGCATAAGGAAATTTAGGATTATCACAACAAGCAGTACGGTAAGCATAGAAACAAACCGCCTTAATAGAGAAATTAACAGTTTCATAAGATGCCTGTACTAAATCATGAATTTGAAGAGGCCCACACGAGCCTCTTCAGGTTAACATTTATCACTTATTTCTTGATGTAAGTCATATCCATTGGTGAGCTGGTTGCCCAAATTCCCAATGGTGGATCGCCAACTTTCTTATTATAAATGGTGTGGTATGGCAACGTGTTTGTCCAATAAACAGGAAGATCATCGACGATTATTTTCTGAAATTCTGAATATAACGCCTTTCTTTTTTCAGGATCAATCTCTTTTCCAGCTTTTTCCAAAATAGCGTCGACCTTAGGATTAGTATACTGCTGGGTGTTGGACCAAATAACACCTTTTTTAATGTTAGAGCTCTGGTAGGTTCTGTGTACACCGATCACCGGATCGCCCCAGTTAAAAACTGTATCCCAAGTCAAGTCAAATTCATGGTTGCTAACAGTTCTCGCCCAAGTTGGAAAATCAGCTGACGGTCTTACAGTGATATCTATTCCTATTCTCTTTAAGGCTGCCTTTGTATATTCCGCGTTTGGTCTAAGTGGTGGCCATCCAAAATCTACGGTTAAGCCAAAACGCATTCCATCGTCTCCCTTTTTATAACCTGCGTCATCAAGTATTTGATTAGCCTTTTCAATGTTGATTTCATACGTTTCAACATTAGGATCATATAATGGGCTACCAGGGTGAATACCTGTTCTAGCTTCTTCAGCTACTCCCAGCATTATCGCTTTTAAAATAAATTTTCTATCAATAGCATATGCTATAGCTTTTCTTACATTAACGTCAGCCGTTTTACCTCTTTTTGTGTTGAAGGCTAACCAATCTATCGGTCCTATAGCAGCATAACCTTTTGAGGTGACCTCCAATTTATCATTTTTCTTCAACCTAACGACATTACGAGCAACATTCTCAAAGGCATAAAAGTCAAGCTCCCCATTTTCAAGAGCTATGGTTCTTGCTGCAGGGTCAGTTACTATTTTTATCACCATTTTGTCTAAATAAGGTCTTCCTTTAATAAAGAAATCGTCAAATCTTTCTAAAATAACATGTTCACCGGATTTAAACTCAACTAACTTAAATGGTCCAGAACCCACGACGTTTTTTGAATTCTGTGGATGCGTTGCAGGATCTTGACCGTCACCATAGACATGTTCTGGGATAATGGACATTAGTTGTGAAGACATTGCTAACATTAATGCCGGATGGGGCTGAGAAAGCTTTAAAATAGCGGTATGCTCATCTGGCGTTTCCACTGCGATAACCGGTCCGAACATTGTTTTAAAGGGATGATTTTTTTGGATGGTCTCCAAAGAAAACTTTACATCACTAGATTTGATTGGAACCCCATCATGAAACACAGCATCTTTTACAAGATTAAGTCTGACTGTCTTTCCACCATCGGTAATTTCCCAAGATTCAGCTAAGTAAGGCTGCGGTTCCCAATTATTATCATATCGTATTGGAGTAGCAAATAGTTGCGAGCCAGGAAAGCCTGTAGCAATACCTGATTGGACAGCTGGATTGAGATGGCGTGGATTACTACCCATCGAAGCAATCAAGGTACCACCCCTTTTATGATCGTCCGCAAAACTTATGCCTAAAGATGTTAATATTAAACTAGCAGAGATAATTAACGCTTTTAAATAATGTCTTTTCATTTCTCAACCTTTCTTTAAATTGAAGTATTGCCCGAATATAGTCTATCACCAAATGCTTTTACTTTTTTGCAAGGAAAACAAACCAATAAGAACGAAGTAGTTGCCTACCTTAATGAAATTTTATTAAACTCAATGATATCAACGTTTCTTATAAACAGAAATCTTTTTTTTAAGGGTCATGATTTGTTAAAAATTTATAAAGCAAAAAAAATAATTACGATGAACCCTAGAAATCCAGAAGCACAATACATGAGTGTTCTGGATGGTAAAATTGTGCAAGTGGGAGACCTCAACACAATTAAACCTGAGGGCAAATACGAACTTGACAAAAGTTTTGAAAAATACGTTTTAATGCCGGGTCTTGTTGAAGGGCATAGTCATTTGTTTGAAGGAGCATTGTGGAGTAAATTATATTGTGGGTATTTTAATAGACAAAAGCCAGATGGAACATTGAGCCTTGGCATTAAAAATGTAAAACAGCTTGTTCAGAAGCTAAAACACGAGAACGAAACCTTATTGGACCCGAACGCGCCGTTAGCAGGATGGGGATTAGACCCAATTTATTTTGAAGACAAAGCATTAGACAGAAAAATACTAGATATGGTTTCAGATCAAAGACCGGTAGGAATACTACATGCGTCTGGACATAAACTCAATATAAACTCAGTAGGCTTAAAGCAGGCAGGATTTTTGAGAACAGGTATAAATCATGAGGGCATTCCTCTGGGGGAAGACGGTCTTCCATCTGGGGAGATAAGAGGGGCTGAAACCATTGCTTTAGTAACTAGGCATGTAGGCTTAGGAAAGGATTGGCTTTCAGGAGATGCAGAAGGTCTAAGAAACTTTGGAAAAATATGTGCCAGAGCCGGGGTCACTACTGCTGCTGACCTTGCGAACTTGCAAACAGATGAGTCTGTTGAAATGATGTTAAAGGTAACATCGGAAGCAGATTTTCCAGCTCGAATTGTTTCTTTGCGATATATGCAGGGAATAAGCCCAAAAGAGTTAATTCCCAAAGTCTTAGAGCTCAAAAAAAAATCTACAGAAAATTTAAGGCTAGGTTCAATAAAAATTGTTGCAGATGGCTCAATTCAAGGCTTCACGGCTAGACTTAAGTGGCCTGGATACTATAATGGTGCCCCCAATGGCATGTGGTATACAGCACCGGAACATATACAAGAAGCCTATGAGCTTGCATTAGAAAATAATATTTTAGTCCACACGCATACTAATGGAGACGAGGCTACCGAATTAGCCTTAGATTGCCTAGAAGGTGCTCTGGCTAAATTTCCTGAAAATGATCATAGATTTACTCTTCAACATTGTCAGCTTGCATCAACTGCTCAATTTAAAAGGATGCATAAGCTTGGTATGTGCGTAAACTTATTTTCTAACCACCATTTTTATTGGGGAGATGAACATTACTCCCTAACAGTTGGTCCAGAAAGAGCTCATCGAATGAATGCCTGTAAAACAGCACTACAAGAAAAAGTCCCTTTGGCAATACACTCTGATGCCCCGGTAACTCCTCTAGGCCCACTATTTACAGCTTGGTGTGCTATGAATAGGCTTACATATTCAGGAAGAACTTTGGGGGATTATGAAAAAATTAATAAGATGGAAGCATTATATGCGATCACTTTAGGTGCGGCGTATACTCTTAAGATAGATCATGAAGTAGGATCTTTAGAAACAGGGAAAAAAGCAGATTGTTGCGCCTTAGAGGAGGACCCTTTTGATATTGAAGAAATTAAATTCAAAGATCAAAAAATTGTAGGAACAATCAAAGGTGGCAAGCCACATCTCATTGAAAATAGTGGGTAATTGTGGGCATTCCTCTGACATTGATCTCAGGTTACCTTGGAACAGGTAAAACGACGTTAATAAATAATTTTCTTAGGACAACTAAGAAAAAAATAGCTCTACTGGTGAATGACTTTGGTGACGTAAACATTGACGAGTCCTTAGTTGAAGCTAGAACAGAATCCGTTCTGAGCATTGCAGGAGGATGTGTGTGTTGTAGCTATGGAAATGAGTTGATAGAAACTTTGGAGAGTATGAATTCAAATGAGATTTTACCAGATCATATTGTGCTTGAGGCAAGCGGGATTGCTTTACCCTCTAAAATCATACAAACAATATCGCTCATGGACTTCCTATCATTCCATGGAACAGTGTTGTTAACAGATGCATCCCGACTTATGTCACAATTAAACGACTCGTATATCAGTGATACAATTAGTTTACAAATCGAGCAACATGATCTTTTGGTATTGAATAAGACTGATTTGCTAAAAGAAGATGAGCTGTCAAAGTGTATCGACACTCTGTCAAAACGTTTTGAAATACGAAAGTTTCTCAAAACGGTAAACGCACATATTGAAGAAAAAGATATGCTTCTAAACTTTGCCCCCAATGAAAAAGGTAGAGGTGACAAAATAAAATTAGAGAAAAAGCAAGCGCATGAATTTATTTCATCAACGATAAAACCTACTGGAACAATAAACGCCGATGCGCTAAGCACGCTTTTGCGGGATCCAATTTATAATATCGAAAGAGCAAAAGGATTTTTTAAAGATAATGAAGGAGAAGTATGTACAATCCAATATGATGGATTAACTTTGGACATTAAAAAAACAGAAAATTCAACGGATCCTGTGTTTGTTGTGATCGGTAAAAGGAATTTTTATAACGAAAAAGAGTTTGTCAAGAAACTTAACAGTATCCAGACATAAAAAATTGGAGATAGATATTGACGTGGGAAAAAGAAGCAAAAGAAATCAATGAGAAGAGAAATTTTGCTGACCAGATGGGTGGCAAAGAGGCTGTAGAATTACAGTATAAAAAAGGTCGACTACCTATAAGGGAAAGGATCAACAGGATACTAGATAATAAATCTTTCAATGAAATTGGTAAAAGTGCTGGTTTCTCAGAGTATAATGATAATGGATCAATCAAGAAATTTACTCCCGGAAACTTTATTCTAGGATTTGGGAAAATCAATAAAAGACCAGTGATCATAGGAGGAGAAGATTTTTCTTTAAAAGGTGGATCACCAAATGCTGCCGGTTTAAGGAAAAGTATTTACACAGAAGAACTGGCACTTAAATACAAGGTCCCTTTAATTCGATTGCATGAAGGAGCTGGGGGGTCCGTTGGTGGCACCAATCAAGAAAAAAGTAATCGGCCTACAAGTGATGCCGTATACACGCCTTCACGATTTATTTCGCTTGCTAACACTTTGGGGGAAGTGCCTGTGGCAACGGCCGCTTTGGGACCAGTAGCTGGACTACCCGCATCTCGTCTAGTAGCCTCACACTTTTCAGTAATGACAGAGACCTCGCTGGTACTTATAGCAGGGCCAAAAGTCGTAAAAAGAGCGTTAAATATAGATGTTACAAAAGAGGCCCTTGGTGGACCCGAGGTTCACTTAAAAAGTGGAGTAATAAACAACTTTGCAAAAACAGAAGATGACGCTTTTGAACAAATAAAAGCATTTCTTTCCTTTGTGCCGGATAACGCTTGGTCGTTCCCGGACTCTATTGCTACTAATGACAAGATGGATCGTTGTGATGATTTATTAATCGATATAATACCAAAAGATAGACGTAGACCATATAACGTCAGAAAGATCATCACATCCCTACTAGATATAAATGATGATCAAAGCACCTTTTTTGAGATCGGTAAAAAATATGGTCCAAGCCTTGTAACAGGCTTAGGTAGACTTAATGGTCAATCAGTCGGCGTTATCGCCAATGACTGCATGTTCTACGCAGGGGCGATGACAACCAGTGCCTCAAAGAAATTAGAAAGATTTTCTGATTTTTGTAACAGTTTCCATATTCCAATTATCAGTTTGGTAGACGAGCCAGGATTCATGATTGGTCCAGAATCAGAAAAAAGTGGTACAATTAGATTTGGCACAGCTGCCATATCCGCGATAATGCAATCAAGAGTGCCGTGGGCGTCTGTTCATATGCATAAATCTTTTGGTGTAGCTGCTACTGCACACTATGGGCCTGATAGCTTCACATTACTTTGGCCCAGTGCCTTAAGTGGTGCTTTACCTGTAGAAGGTGGCGTTGCCGTTGCATTTTCGAAGGAAATTGCTATGGCTAAAAATCCTGAAAAAAAACAGAAGGAGCTTGAGGATCAATTAGCTCAACGACAATCACCAATTCCAAGAGCAGAAGGCTTTTCTGCCCATGATTTGATAGATCCTAGGGAAACGCGTCCACGACTAATATCTTGGTTAGAACTCGCGCTTAAAGCTTACCGATTGAAAAGTCCAAAACCTTACCTTGTAACAATGAGGCCATAATGAATTCACGAAGCACATTGACTGTAAGAGTGGAAAAGATTTTTCGGCATCCAATAAAATCGATAAGTCGCGAAGAAATTACACAGATTAAGTTAGAGAGAAGAAAAGCTCTTCCTTTGGACAGAAGTTGGGCATTGGTGCATGAAAAAAGTTCTTTTGACGAATTATCAAATGAGTGGCAACCGTGTACTAAGTTTCTTAGAGGCTCAATTATGCCGACGCTATCAGCCGTCGAGTCAATAAGGACTGATAATCAAAAATATACTTTTAAACACCCCTATTTAAAACCTATAACATTAGACCTTAGTGATAATACTGACCGAGAAACTTTTGTGAAGTGGTTGCTCCCTCTTTGTACTGATAAAGTTCCAAAACCTACAAAATTAGTGAGCGTAGCCGATACGGCTCTCACAGACACTCCCTTCCAGTCAATTTCTATCAACTCGCTAGACTCTCTAGAAGATCTCTCCAAGAAAGCGGGCAAAAGCTTAGAACCTGAGAGGTTCAGAGGAAATATATGGATACGTACAGGGGAGCCATGGGTTGAATTTGATTGGGTTGGTAAATTGATTAAAATTGATGAAGTAGAGTTAAAGGTTGTTGATAGAATAGAGCGATGTAATGCTACAAAAACTAATACTAAGACAGGCCAATATAATTGTGATACCATAGGTATACTGAATGAACGATTTGGACATCAGGATTTTGGAGTTTACTGCAGTGTAAGGACTCCTGGGACTGTAGGCATCAACAGTGTGCTTTCACTTTTTTAAATGGAATAAATAATATGAACCATCTCAGACCAATAAAACAATTACCAACACATGAGGTTGAAAACATGCCTCCATATATAGGCAATCAAGATCTATGGAAAGGTGATAAAAATCTTAGAGATGCTGTTAATAGAGAAGGTGCGGGGTGGGCAGAAAAAAAATTAAGTGATTTTGGGCAGTTGATGGGTAGAACCGAAATGTTTGATCATGCAGAAAAGGCAAATAAAAATCCGCCTGAATTAAAGGCATTTGATCAGTATGGAAATAGAATAAATTACATTGATTACCATCCGTCCTATCATCACCTTCTGAGAGAAGCTATAAATAATGAAATTCCAAGCTTTGCATGGAAACATAACAAAGAGGGGTCGCAAGTTGCGCACATGGCACTCACTTACATGTTTAATCAAGTAGAAGGTGGTGTTATGTGTCCGATGGCGATGACGTATTCTGTTATACCAGCACTTAAGCATAATCAACAATTAGAGGATCAATGGTTACCAAAGGTGCTATCAAATCAATATGATGATCGAGATATACCCATCAATCAAAAAGTGGGTGCAACAATAGGTATGTTTATGACAGAGAAGCAAGGCGGATCGGATGTAAGAGCCAACTCAACGAGAGCTAAGCCTGTGTCCTCTAATGTTGGCAATGGGTCGGATTATCTTCTTACTGGTCATAAGTATTTTTGCTCGGCCCCTATGTGCGATGCCTTTCTTGTGCTGGCCAACACCGATGTCGGGTTATCATGTTTTCTTGTGCCAAGATGGATGCCAAATGGGGAACGAAATAGTTTTTTCATCCAGAGACTTAAAGACAAGCTTGGCAACAAGTCAAATGCATCCTCTGAAATTGAGCTCGATGATACTTTTGGCACAATGATTGGAGAAGAAGGGAAGGGAATTAAGACAATTCTAGATATGGTTATAGGAAATAGAATATACTGTGCTGTCAGCTCAGCGTCTTTAATGCGTCAGGCGATTGTTCAGGTCCAACATCATGTTTCTCACAGATCAGCATTTCAAAGAAGACTGATCGATCAACCTTTAATGAGAAACGTTATCGCCGATATGGTTTTAGAAAGTGAGGCTGCTTTGAATTTGTCACTCAGAGTAGCAAGAGCCGTTGACAATCAAAATTCCAATGAAGATGAACGGTCATTCGCTCGTATAAGTACCGCTATAAGCAAATACTGGATAACTAAGAGAACACCTTATTTAGTATTCGAAGCTCTAGAATGTCATGGTGGTCCTGGTTATATAGAAGAATCTATTATGCCCAGGCTTTACAGGGAGGCTCCTCTAAACAGCATCTGGGAAGGAAGCGGTAACGTAATGTGTTTAGATGTTTTGAGAGCTCTACAAAGAGATAAAAATGCACTACCTGCATTATTTAGAGAACTCGCCTCAGCAAAAGGATCAAATAAAAATTTTGATGAGAGCTTTAGTCACTTGAAAGAAACTTTGCAAGATCCAATAGATTTAGAGGTTGAGGCTAGGCTACTGACGGAAAAAATGGCCTGTCTTATTCAGGCATCAATATTTATAAAAAGTGGCGAAGAGGAAAAAGTTTCGGCTTTTTGTAATAGTAGACTTGGACCTCGATGGAGTGGAGCTTTTGGGACATTACCTACTGATACAAGTTTTGAATATATAATGGGCGGCTAATAAATAGGATTAACTTTTGACCTAATGTTTCATTAAATTTTAGAGAAAACAAATTTTTCCTCTATATCAGGCTACAGATCCAAAATGGCAACCGCACGAATGAACCCAGCGGAAGCTTTCTTTATTTTAAAAGGAAAGCAAGAAATCGTGTATCCATAGTCTGGTAATTTCTCCAGAGAGCTCAGTTTTTCCATATGGCAATAAGCCTTTTCCATACCTGCTCTATGACCTTCCCATATGATTGAAGAATCCTTTGTTTGCCTGTATTTTTCTGCAGTATGAGCAAAGGGTGCATCCCAGCTCCAAGCATCAGTCCCAGTAATTTTTACCCCTTTCTCCAATAAAAATATTGTGGCGTCTTTTCCTATACCACAGCCCTTAAGGAGATAGTCGTCAGCACCATAGTGGTTGCCAGCTGATGTATTAACCAGAACAATGTCAAATGGCTTAATTTCATAGTTAATTCTTTTAAGCTCGGCTTTTATATCATTAGGTGTGACAACATAACCATCTTCCATATGTCGAAAGTCAAATTTAACACCAGGGTTAAAACACCATTCAAGTGGAACCTGATCAATAGTGATCGCTTTTTTACCCCGATCCATTGTCGAATGAAAATGATAGGGAGCATCAAGGTGAGTGCCATTATGAGTACTTATATTTAATTGCTCAACCGCCCAGCCTTCTC
Source organism: uncultured Alphaproteobacteria bacterium (assembly GCA_902537215.1). GTDB lineage: Bacteria > Pseudomonadota > Alphaproteobacteria > Rhodobacterales > Rhodobacteraceae > CACIJG01. The sequence continues at coordinate 58,101 of CACBAM010000001.1, read as the reverse complement.
CTCCGGGCAAGTCATCTTTCTGAAGCCCTGGAAAGAAAGAACAAACGTGTTGAGCAGAATCTTGGTGAGATATGTAATCAATCTTTGGCAGAGCAGTAGGGGGATCAGAATTTATACCTATTTCCAAGGATACCGATAGATCAATAATCTTTTTTCTCATGACATGCACACAAATTTCTTAAGTTAAAAAACATTGTAGTATCCTCCTATCTTTTTACCTAAATTAATACTAATTATGTTAATAACTCCTTTCTTTTGATAAGTTGAATAAAAATATGAGTATAAAGCGTGTAAAGTTTTCGGATATTCAAATACATGATTTCGATGCTGTCATTGACGTTCGTTCGCCTTTAGAGTTTGAAGACGACCGGATACCAGGGTCTATTAATCTCCCAGTTCTTTCTAATGCCGAACGGGAAATGATCGGCACGATGTATAAACAGAAAAGTAAATTTGAAGCAAAAAAGTTAGGCGCATCTATAGTTTCAAAAAATATTTCAGATCATTTAAAAGATTATCTCTACAACAAAAATAGAGATTGGCTTCCTTTGATATACTGTTGGCGAGGTGGACAGCGATCTTATGCCCTGGCCACTATACTGGACCAAATAGGTTGGAAAGTAGAAGTGGTAGATGGAGGCTATAAGGCATTTCGAAAACATATCAGTGAATTCCTAAATAGAAATATAGACAGGTACTATCTAATACTCCTCACAGGAAATACAGGCACAGCGAAAACAAAAGTACTCAATTTAATAGAAAAAAAAAATGGGCAAACTATCGATTTGGAAAGCCTGGCAAATCACAAAGGATCTGTATTTGGATCACAAGGTCAGAAACAACCGTCTCAAAAGTTATTTGAAACGCTAATCTACGATAAACTGGTAAATCTCAAAACTAATGAGCCAATATTTGTGGAGGCAGAATCCAATAAAATTGGAAACTTGCATATACCTAAGGAATTTTGGAAGTTGATGAAAAGCGCTCCACAAATTGAACTATCAGCCACTGTTGAAAAGAGGGCAAAATTTTTAGTTGAAGAATATTCCGAAATAACAACTGATCTAGATTTATTAGAAAAACAAATTACGAGCCTTTCGACCATAGCTGGGCAAAAAGTTGTAGAAAGCTGGTTGCTAATGGCAAAAAATAAAGAGTTTTATGAACTTGTAAAACAACTTATGGAAAAACATTATGACCCTAGGTACAAACGAAGCCTGTTAAGAAAGAAGAAAGAAGTATTTGCCAAGTTAAAAATAGAGGATATGTCCCCAAAAGGGTTAAGTTCAATGGTTGATAGAATATTGCAAACGGCGAAAAAAATAGAATGAATACTCTATAATACTTCTATATAGGGTTTGCCATTTGTAAGTTCTCCTATAACTTTGCAATGAAAACCAAAATCTTCTCCAGCAGCAATGACGCCCTTTACTTTGTCTTTGGGGACAGTAGCTAGTAGTGGACCAGATGTTTGGGGATCAAAAAGGATATCTGTATTCGCTGTCGTTTTAATAATCATTTTCTCAGTATACATATAATTATTCTCGAAAATGGAAGATCTGATATCCTTGGCTATTAGATTTTTGGCGCCAGGGTATACAGGTACCTGATCCAAAAATAGTTTTGCTCCTACGTTAGACTTTGAAACTATGTTCAGAAGGTGACCGGCCAAGCCGAAACCAGTTATATCAGTCATTGAGTTTGCTACTTTGCTTAGCACCTTAGCTATAGAACTTTGTGACTGACACATAGCATCAAAAAGATTTTTAAGATGCTGCCCTTCACCTTCAAAACGCATTTCTCCGGCCAAAAGAACTCCAGAGCCTAATGGTTTGGTTAAGATTATTTGATCTCCTACACATGCCTTATCAACAGTCTTAGGTTGCTTTTTTGAGAAACCTCCCAACGTGAAACCAATCACTATCTCTTTTCCTAAAGAGGTATGGCCTCCTACTATCTTTACTCCCTCAGCACCAAAAACACTATTTGCGCCATCAATAATTTCTTCGATTGTTCGCTTTTGTATCTCGTTTGAGGACTCTGGAATAATAATATTCGTGAGAGCGATTTCGGGATTGGATCCCATTGCCCAAATATCTCCCAACGCATGAAGCGCTGTAATTTTACTTTGAAGCCATACATCCTTTGTGAATGACCTCAGATGATCTGTCGTCAAAGCTTGAAACGAGGAGTTAAATTTGATAATTGCTGCATCATCTCCTATTTCACTAACAATATGTTTTGAGCCAGGATCTGATAATTTTCTTAATGAAGACTCCAAAATAACATTTCCGACTTTTGATCCACAGCCACCACAGAGCATTTTTTGGCTATTGCTTTGGGCGTTTTCCAGATCTTTAGTGACCATATCACTAAGTTTTTTGAAATTTGTTATAAACTTTTTATCGATGAAACTTTTTAATGACCAAACCCACTTAGCAGAAAAGGCAACGCCATTCCTAAGGAAGATCGCAGATGCATCCTCATAGACAATGAGCTTTAAATAATCACTTTGAGGTTTAAATCGGATTAGCTGCTCGTTCTTAAGAAACTTAAGAATGTTTTTGTGAAGAATTGGTGCTTGCCTGACAGCATAAACTCCTGACTTATCTACCGCTTCAGAGGGGAAATGTGCACAATCGCCAACTGCAAACGCATTTTGAAAGCCTATGACCCTCAACGTTTCGTCTACGCATACATAACCATCTTTATTTTCAATTTTTGACTTTTTAAACAAATCATTTGGTTGAGGTCCAATACAGGAAATAATAAAATCTGCATGAACCAAGTTGCCGTTTTTTTGTACTAATCCATTATTTGAAACTTCTTTTATTGTTGTGTTTTCAATTATTTCAATTTTTCGTAGCTTGGCTTTAGTTTTTAAATATCTTTGCTGATTTGGGCTCAATTTTTCAAAAGCTTTACCACTTTCAAAAATTTTAATCTTAAAATCTTCTAATTCAGTCTCTTTCAATCGAATATCCATCGCGAAACTCAACTCAATTGATGCTAGGCCTCCCCCTATAACACAAATAACCAGAGACGATTTTTCATTAATGGACTCCAAAAAGTTTTCCCAACGCTCTTGAAATGAAGCTAGAGGCCGAACACTGCATCCAAATTTTTTAAACCCATTTATCAGAGGGACAGAGTTAGATCCAATATTTATGGATAGTAAATCAAAGTTTACAATCCTCCCTGTCTTACACATAATTTGACTTTTTTTCTTATCGATTTTTTTAACAGTATCGATTATTAATCTTGTTCCTGTAGCTCTACACAAACTGAATAAATTTATTTGAGCATCTGATTTAGCACATAAACCAGCTACTAAAGCAGGTAGCATACCGGTATAAGAGGAAATAGGATCTGGATTTATTAGAGTCACTCGAAGAGAAGGATTACTCTTCATTGCCCACATTTTCAAAAACAGACAATTTGTATGCCCAGCTCCGATGAGAACTAAGTCTCTTTCAAAAAAACTTTCCTCACTATTCATTTATGGCTATCCTTTTGTTTGCATATTCTTTAGGCACAAGAAAGCTATTTTCAATCATAGGAACTATAAAAAGAAATGTCATTTTTAACAACAAATTCACAGTTTAGATTGGTACTAGTAGGAATTTGTGTTGTGGCAATTACTGGTGGCTTAGGCAGGTTTGCTTATACTCCTATAATCCCCTACATGCAGAATACTCTTAACATTTCCTCTGCAGATATCGGATTGATAGCTTCTTCTAACTATTTGGGATATCTGATTGGTTCGATTATTCCCCTTATTTATTCTTTTGCAAACAAACAAAGGCTCACACTTTATCTATCGGTTGTAGTGTCCATTGTGACACTTGGCCTTATGGGTTCAACTAGCGATTTTTACTTATTTGTTCTATTAAGATTCCTCCAGGGAATTTCAGGTGCAATTGGGTTAGTTATAGCGACAAATCTAATTTTTTCTCAGATTACAGTTACCGGTCGCATAGATCTTCGTTTAGCTCATATATCGGGTTTTGGTGTTGGAATGTTTTTAAGTGCTATAGCTGTATGGATCTGCTCTATGTTCGACTTGCATTGGCACTACCAATGGTTTGTGATAGCGTTAATTTGCTTGGTTTTAACGATACCAATCATTTCAAGTCCGCTAGAAGTAGGTTCAGAATCAAGCATTGATCAGACCTCTCAGTCGAATAAACTCTCTTTAGGATTCGTCGGAATCTCAGTAGGTTACTTTTTTTTTGGGTTTGGCTATATTATTTTTGGTACTTTTATCGCAGCTTTGGCGGTCAACACCCCTGCATTAGAGAACATTCAGCATGCAAGTTGGATCTTAGTTGGGATATCTGCTATGCCAGCCATTTTCATCTGGCAAGCTATCAGTAAACTTACTGGCAATCATATCTCTTTAGCCTTATCGTGCTTCACCTGCTCTACGGGGATACTTACCTTGTACTTTTTTGATGGAGTTGGAGCTTCATTATTTGCCTGCTTAGCTTATGGAATTGGGGTAGTCGGCATCGTAGGTTTAGTGTTAATGGAAGGAAAAATCCGGCATTCCGGCTCAATAAAATTTGCCGTGGCTTTTTTAACTACTACCTTTAGCATCGGGCAGATTGTTGGGCCGTACATTTCAGGTTTAATGATCGACTTTTTTGGAGACTACCAAAACGCCATGCTTTTATCTGGCTGCTCGCTTTTCATGGCAGGAATATGTATGATCAATTACAAACTTTTATTTTCTCGCTTCTAATACCATATTCGTTGCATTTTTTTTGACTATCTTGCAGTCCCTAAAGCCTGCCTTTTCTAATACCTTTATTAGTTTGGCGGGTCCAGCTTGAGCACCTAAGGCTAAGCCTACCTCCTGAGATTTGGAAACCGGGATACATCCCATAGTTGAAAATGAATAATACATCTGTCCATATATATTGAAATTCTCCTCTGGCTTGTCATTTGCTGTTGGCTCAATGAGAATTACAGCTCCGTCATCGTTTAAGCGATCGTAGGCATATTTTGCTGCCCCCACAGGATCACCCATATCATGAAGGCAATCAAAAAAAGCGATATAATCGTAATTGCCTGAGTAGCTTTTAGCGTCAGCTATCTCATAACTAATTTTCTCTGAACTTCCAGCATTGTCAGCTAGTTTTTTTGCCTCAATTATTGATGGTTCATGAAAATCAAAGCCAAAGACACTTGCCTCTGGAAACGCTTGTGCCACCATCAAAGTAGACAACCCATGGCCACAGCCCACATCAGCAAAACTTCCTCCCAAATTCATTTTTTCCTCAAAACCATCAATCATTGGAAGCCATTTTTTTATAAGATTTACCTGATAAGATGGTTTGAAAAATCTAGCAGTTCCAGTAAAACAAAGAGGGCATGCATTTTCATAAGCTACACCTGCTCCTGTTTTAAAAGCGTCTATCACTTTCTCCTCAGCATAAACTTGTCCGGCCAAAACTTCATATGCTCCCATCATGTTTGCTGGCCCTTCTTCATCAGCAAAAACTGCTCTTTGTTCAGGTGACAATGAAAATTCTTCTTTTGCTCCATCATAAGAGACAAAGTCAGTAGCCGATAGCGCATATAGCCATTCTCTCAAATACCGCTCATCAACTCTAGCTTCTTCGGCAAATTTTTTTGAATTTATAGGCCCTAATTCTGAAAGTTTTTGGAAGAGTCCTAACTGATCTCCTATTCGCATAAGCGGGATTAACGCTGATGCTGCAACATCTTTCATTATTTTGAACTGGAGGTTTTTTAGTTTTTCAATATCCAAATTTGTATCTGACATATCAGTCTCCTCTTTAATTGCGCCCGTTTTCTAGTTTACTTTTACTAATAACTTTCCGAAATTATCACCCCTTAAAAGACCTTGAAACGCTTCAACCATATTATCCAAGCCTTCTACTATATCCTCTCTGTATTTTAGCTTCCCTTCCAAATACCACTTTTCTAAATGCTGCATTGCTTCTTCTTGTTGCTCAGGAAATTCTCTTACAATAAACCCTTGTATTCTCAAGCGCCAAGTTAGAACATTTCTAAAAAGCATTGGCAGACGATCTTTCTCTAATTGCTGGCTTTGATTATTATACATTGAGATTACACCACAAACTGGAATTCTTGCAAAATCCCGGAGATGCGGGTAAACAGCGTTGAACGTTTTCCCTCCAACATTTTCCCAATATATATCAACCCCATCTTTGCAAATTTCGCCTAGTTTTTTTTCGAAATTATCATCTTTGTAATTTAGACAATCATCAAAGCCTAATTCATCTTTAACGTAATCCGATTTTTCTTCATTACCTACCACGCCTATTACATTGCAGCCATAAATTTTTCCAATTTGTCCTACGACAGATCCAACAGCTCCTGAAGCCGCAGATACTACTAATGTTTCTCCCTCTTTTGGATTCCCAATATTCATCATTCCAATGTAAGCAGTTCTACCTGGCATTCCCAATGTTCCTAGTGCTAGACTTAAAGGAAGATCGGGGTTATATACTCTTTCTATAGTTTTATCCGAAACTAATGGCATCGTTTGCCATCCAGTTCTACCAATAACAATGTCACCTTTTATAAACTTATCACTATTACTTTCTATTACCTGTGAAACGGCTTCTCCCTCCATTACAGTTCCTAGTTCTACTGGCTTAGCATAGCTCCGCCCGGCGTTCATTCTTCCTCGCATGTAGGGATCTAAAGATAAATAAATTGACTTTAATTGGACTTGACCAGGTTGAACCGGTTTTAAATCCCCTTCAACAATTTGAAAATTTTCTTTTAAAGGTTCTTTTTCTGGTCGTGATTTGAGAATTATTTTTTTGTTCATATTAGATTTCTACCTATCAAAGATTTGTTTTAAAAAATTTAGGAAGGTTATCCTCATAAATTTTGGAGTGTGATAATACACCTTCTGTATGGTCTGCTCCTTTTAATGGAAAAAATGTTATTTTACCATTAATACTCTGCACATATTCAACTAATTTCTCGGAGTGGAAGAAGGGCACTCTACTGTCTTCTGTACCATGAAAAACTAGCAATGGCCTTTCCTGCAAGTCATTAAGCGCTTCTTTTGGCAAATTCTTGTCAAAGAAAATACCGTGAAATTTAGCTACAAAAATTGCCAGCTGCCACGTAAACCCAGGCACACCATGGTATTCCAACTCATGTTGGACAATAGAGTCCCAATCAAACACTCCACTATCAAGTGAAAATGCTCCAAGATCTTTTCTATTTTTTATCAAAAAGAAAGTACCCAGACCTCCTCCTGAGACCGCATGAATTCCGATGTTTTTCTCAGGAATTCCTTTTTTTTCGATAAGATATTCAATCGCCGCATCAACATCTTTCCACTCTTTTATTCCTGCAAAGTGCCATCCGTCTGGACATGAACTTTCTCCATGGTTTCTAACGTCTATCATCAAAACATTTAGTCCAGAATTGGCAATTATATTTGCTGGTATTAACTGGTTAAATTCTTTCTTTGAACCGTTTATCCCATGCACAACAATAACCGTTCGCTTTTCACTTTCTTCACCAGCGGGTATCCACCATGAACTAATATCTATACTATCTTCTGTATTTTTTATTGTTACGCTTTCGTACTTTTTATTTTTTAGGTACCATTGAGAAAGGTCCATATCCACTAGTTGTGACCATCTCTCACCTCTGAATGGTCCTTGGCCTTTTGCATTCGTGACAAACTTTACAGGATTATTCGTTTCTATTTTTTCATGGTTTGAGCATGAAACCGGTAACGCTTGCCACAGTATAAATTCGCCCACGGCCAGGCATAAAATAAATATTGAAATCACAAAAAAAGAAGCATATCTCACTATTGGTGCCATTATGAGAATATGTTGGAGGAGAAAACCTCAAATATCTACAAAAAAGTTCAAAATTTAGATGTTTACAAAGATTTTTTGTAGTAGCATTTTTGTATATTAATTATTTTGAGGAACTTTTATGACATTATTTACCCCGACTTCTAAATGGCAAATGGAAGAACACCAATTATTTACAGACAGTGTAAAGAAATTTTTTATAGACGAAGTAAGGCCCAATCTGGATGAGTGGGGTAAAAAACAACAAGTCGACAGGAGCTTATGGAATAAAGCAGGAGATGCTGGAATTTTAGGAAGCTCAATACCCGAAGAGTTTGGTGGCTTCGGCGGTGACTTAGGCTTTGATGCTATCACTTTATATGAGCTTGGAAGAACAGCAGGTGACTCCGGTAGCTGGGGATATGCTATTCAATCAATAGTTGTTCATTACATCAACGCGTATGGTACCGATGAACAGAAAAAAAGATGGCTTCCTAAACTTTCAACTGGTGAATACGTTGCTTCTCTTGCCATGACAGAACCCAGTACTGGATCAGATGTTCAGGCGATTAAAACAACTGCCGAAAAAGATGGAAATCAATATCGAATTAATGGATCAAAAATATTTATAACAAATGGGGGCTCAGCGGATCTCATTGTTTTAGCGGCAAAGACAAATAAAAATGAAAAATCGAAAGGTGTATCATTGGTAGTCGTTGAAACAAAAGACCTCGAAGGCTTCTCAAGAGGAAAACCTTTAAAGAAACTAGGTCAAAAAGGTAATGACACATGTGAATTATTTTTTGAAGATGTCAAGGTTCCATTAACAAATTTACTCGGTACTGAAGAAGGCCAAGGTTTTTATCAATTGATGAAACAGTTGCCGTGGGAAAGATTAGCAATTGGGATAGGTGCTCTGGGAAACATAGACTTTGCGCTCGAAGAGACAATTAAATATGTAAAAGATAGGAAAGCATTTGATAAACGAATTATGGATTTTCAAAACACTCGTTTTCAACTTGCTGAAATGAAAACCAAAGCTGAGGTTCTTAGGTCCTTTATTAATGATTGTGTCGATAGGGTTAAACAAGGTTCTCTTGATGCTGCTACCGCTTCAATGGCAAAATACTGGGGAAGCCAAACACAAAATGAGATTATGGATGGATGTTTACAGCTTCATGGCGGATACGGTTTTATAATGGAGTACCCTATCGCTAGAATGTACGCCGATGCCCGTGTGCAGTCTATTTATGGAGGGACCAATGAGATTATGAAGGAATTAATTGCCAGATCGTTGGATGACTAATTAAAATGGCGGATCAGAACAACACTGGCGGACCTTTATCCGGGTTAAAAGTTGTTGAATTCGATGGGCTTGGACCAACTCCATTTTCTGCTATGCAGTTAGCAGATATGGGTGCTAATGTAATTAGAATTGCTAGAAAAACTGGTACCCAGGCTGCCAATCAATTTACTGATGTTGTTATTAGGAATAGATCTTATATAGAGCTTGATCTTAAGGATGTAAAAGACATCGCTATTGCGAAGAAAATTGTAACCCATTCTGACATATTAATAGAAGGGTTCCGACCAGGCGTTATGGAAAGATTGGGCCTAGGGCCTTCAGAAGTGCTTTCAACAAACAAAAAGCTTGTTTATGGAAGAATGACAGGATGGGGTCAAAAAGGACCTCTCAGTAATACGGCAGGTCACGATATTAATTATATTTCTATATCTGGCGCACTTCACGCCGTCGGAACCAAAGACACTCCAATAGCTCCACTGAACCTTTTGGGGGATTTTGCTGCGGGTTCAATGTATTTAGTTTTTGGAATCCTATGTGCCGTTTTACATGCAAAGCAGACTGGTCAGGGTCAAGTAGTCGATGGGTCCATCGTGGACGGAACTGCCAATTTGATGGCAATGATGTACTCTATGTTTAATTTTAAACAATGGGAAGATAGACGAGATAGTAATCTTCTTGATGGAGGTGCGCCTTTTTACACAACTTATAAAACTTCTGATAGTCGGCATATTTCAGTTGGTGCTATTGAAGATAAGTTTTACCTAGAGTTTATTACAAAACTTGATTTAAAGCTTGATGAACTTCCAAACAGAACAGATAAGTCTAATTGGCCAAAGCTGAAAGATATATTTCAAGAAATTATCAAGACAAAAACTATGAGAGAGTGGGAGGAGATTTACTATGGGACAGACGCATGCGTTGCTCCTGTTTTAAACTTTGAGGAAGCTTTTGTTGATCCTCATAATAAATACCGGGAAATTTTTCCTAAGGCTTTTAATATTATTCAGCCAAAACCAGCGCCTGATCTATCAGTAACTCCAGCACCAAAGATTACAGATAAGCATAAAATTAAATTGACTGCAGCCGAGTTGTTTAGGCAGTGGAGTGTTAATTAAAATGTATGTTTCAGAAGCTGTAAAATCACGATTTTCTTGCAGAGCATTTACTGAGAAGCCTGTTTCCAAGGGATTAATCAAGGAAATTTTAGACGTCGCTAAACAAGCTCCATCGGGGGGCAACCTTCAGCCATGGCATATTCATGCGATATCAGGAAAGAAACTCGATCAGATAGTTTCAGATATTCAATCTAAAATCACAGATATGCCAATGGGGGAAAAAACGGAATATGACGTATATCCACCAAACCTTTGGGAACCTTATAGAAGTCGACGCTTTAAGTGTGGCGAAGATTTATACAAAAGCATAAATATACCAAGGGAAGATAAGGGCGCACGGTTAAACCAATTGGCTAAAAATTTACGCTTTTTTGGTGCCCCTGTCGGGCTATTTGTTTACATCGACAGAAAGATGGGACCTCCCCAATGGTCAGATGTTGGAATGTTTCTGCAAACTATTATGTTAATAGCAAGAGAGAAAGGCTTACATAGTTGTGCTCAAGAGGCATGGGCGATGTGGCATTCCACTGTAAACAAACACCTTGTTGTAGATAACAGATTTATGCTCTTTTGCGGAATGGGTATCGGGTATGCTAATGAAAATCATCCTATTAACTCATGGAGAACCGACCGTGAAGCAGTCGACAATTTTACTACATTTTATGGCTTTGAAAAGTGATGTAATAAAATAATAACCTAATTATGAAATCAATGGAGTTAGAACAAACAATAGAAGACCTCAAAGCAGGCGACAGGCTAGCTTTATCAAAATTCTTAACCCATGTAGAGACCAGTGACAATCCTATAAAATTGGTCTTGAAGCTTTATAATAAAGCAGAGCGCACAACGCCAATAATTGGCGTAACTGGATTCCCTGGGGCAGGCAAATCGAGTTTGATAAATAGCTTCATAAGTATTCTTAGATCGAAAGAAAAGAAAATTGGCGTGATTGCTGTCGACCCGAGCAGCTTAATTTCTGGCGGCTCGCTTCTTGGTGATAGGACTAGAATGGAACAGCATTCTTCAGATGATAATGTCTTTATAAGGTCATTATCGTCGGATGGTGCATTAGGTGGAATATCTCACAAAAGTTTTCTTTTATCACTGGTGATGGCCACTTTTGACTTCGATTTTATTTTTGTTGAGACTGTTGGGGTTGGGCAATCTGAATCAGATATTACTAAACTAGCAGATCTCTCAATTCTTACTTTGGCCCCAGGACTCGGAGATAGTATCCAGGCGATGAAAGGTGGAGTTTTGGAAATAGTAGATTTAATCTTAGTTAATAAATCCGACAAACCAGAATCAGCACAAACATTCCACCAATTAAAATCTATAATTGACATGGCTCAGGCTCCCGATGGTAAAAATATTAAAATAATGATTACTAATCAAAAAGACCGAGAAGAAAATACTAAAATAATTACCCACATTGAAAATTATTTAGAGAAAAGATTAAAATTAGAGAAAAGCAAAGAAAGTTATTTGTGGTTCGTACGTCAAATACTTTATGAAAAAATAGAAAAGAGCCTCTTTGATCAAAAAATACATGAGAAACTAAATCAAGAAACTTTCAATGAAAAAGATATTCATGAAACTGTTAAACGTATTATTAAAGAATTAAAATAAATGCATCTTAATGGTGATCATCTCTGAGATGCTTTATTTGAGACAAAACTTCTCTTTTGAAATCATCCCTATAAGTCATCTCTTTACTTAAAATCAATTCTTCCAGTGCCTCAAGCCAACAACCATAATAATAATCTAAATCGTCTTCCATGCTCACTGGCTTGTCCTTAAGCTTATTACCCAGTTCAGCAGTCCAAAGCGCCCAATCGAAAACCTTTTTTTCATACAAAGAAATGGTGAGTGCAAATAATTCACAATGCCATGGTACGGAAAAAACTTCGCTGCCATTAGGTAATGGTATTGGTTTATCACTTGAATTTTTCAAGATAGCTTTCCCATAAATCAACTACTACTGTGTCCTCAAAATACTCATATTTATCCCATAAATCTTGAACCTTAAATTCTACTGAGTAGAGTGCCTCCGGATTTTCTCCCAAAAAATGAGCGTTTGTATCTGGAAATACATGGCTACCGTGATAGGCAATGACCTTCCCGGTTCTTCCCTTTACATAATCTGGTAGTCTTGTATGACCTTTATCAACTTTTGTATTACTATTATTACCTCTTACGGAAACTGTCTCTCCTAAGTTGAATTTTTTCCCTGTGGTACTTTCTCTTTTTGTTGGTCCCCCCATATTTAACAATTTTTTTACATTTTTTGCTTCTAAAACGCGAAAAGACCTTTTTTTAGAATTGTCTTCACTTTCTGTCCCACCTTTTATAATACCGTTTTCACCCAATAGATTGATTAGACCAGCAAGCCATTTTTCAAAATAACCAAATTGTAGATAGTCTTTTGGCTCCAAAGACTCACGTGCATACCGAGACCTATCCAAATTCCATAAACTTGAAAAACCCAGCGCTAAAGTTATAGCGAAAACTTCCTTTTCCCAATCTGCCTTAAATTTTACGTCATTTGACGTGATATCAATTCTTCGGGAGTCAATCCGACCACCCATATCATGTGCCTTAGACATTATTCACCTGTTGGAGGCTTTGGAAAGCCTGTCCCTATCATACTATCACGTGTAACCCAACTCACTAATTCATTTTCACTAAATTCCTTAGAATCAGGTGGCTGTTGTGGTAGAACAAGATACCGTATCTCTGAAGTCGAGTCCCAAACTTTAACTTTTTTTGATATTGGAAGTTTGACATTAAAGTCGCTTAAAACTGCCCTGGGTTCTCTCACTGCTCGACTTCGGTAGGCATCAGATTTATACCAGCTAGGTGGCAACCCCAACAACGGCCACGGATAACAACTACAAAGGGTACAGACTATAAGATTATGGACTGTCTCAGTATTCTCTACCACCACAACATGTTCACCTTGACGACCATTAAGATCCATATCCTTTAACACCTGATCTGTATTATTTATTAGATCCTCTTTAAACTTTTTGTTTGTCCATGCTTTGGCAACTATTTTTGCACCATTTAAGGGCCCTACCTTATTCTGATAGGTATCGAGAATTTCATCCAATGCTTTTTGATCAATCAGTCCTTCTTTTTCTAAGATCGACTTCAAAGCTTTAACCCTGGCGTCTGGATTACTTGGAAACTCTTTGTAAAATTGTTTAAAATTATCTTTTTTCATATTTTGAGACTAATGTTCTCGTTGCATTTTTTCTATTGCTTCAATATATCCTTCTAGACTCTTGCCCATAATTACATAGTCCGCCCTCAAAGATACATACGAAAATTTCCTGAACTCTTCTCGCTTAGAAATATCAGTTATATGGACTTCGATTACATACCCAGTAAAAGAGTTTAAGGCATCAAGGATTGCGACTGACGTATGTGAGTATGCAGCAGCATTTATAATTATCCCATCCGAAGTCTTTATTGCCTCCTGAATAAACGTCACTAATTCCGATTCAGAATTACTTTGTTCAAATTTTATATTCATTGAACAAGCTTTGCCTTTACTTAAACACATTTCCTCTAAATCTTTTAGAGTTCGAGATCCATATATTTCAGGTTGTCTTGTGCCAAGTAGGTTCAGGTTGGGCCCATTTAAAATTAAAATATTTTTTTGTTTGGTCATGTTAACAAAATTTCGTCCAAAATAATAAAAACCATTGCATAGTTCTTTTAATGATTTATATCAGAGTTCGAGTTTGTTTACGATAGGAGAAAAGTGTTGCAAGGTAAAATTTTAACTCCAACAAAAAGAATAAGACGCACGCCCTTCTCTTCTAAAATCGAAGATCAGGTTAAGGGTGTAACAGTTTATAACCATATGATTTTACCGACCATCTTTAAAGATGCAGAGGAAGACTGCCGACATTTGAAGAGTGAAGTTCAGGTGTGGGATGTTTCCGTCCAAAGACAAGTTGAAATTTCAGGAAAAGACGCTGCAACGCTATTAGAACTCTTAACTCCAAGAAATGTAAAGGATATGAACCCAAACAAATGTCTTTACGCTCCAATGGTCAATCAAAATGGGGGTATGATAAATGATCCTGTACTGTTAAGAATAGATGAAGACCGTTACTGGATTTCTATAGCTGATAGTGATGTTCTTTTATGGGTTTCAGGGATTGCCGCTGCATTGAAATTAAATGTTGCGGTGTCAGAACCTTCAGTTGCGCCTCTGGCAATTCAGGGGCCTAAATCTAGGCTACTTATGAAAAGAATATTTGGAAATGAAATGGACTACTTCAGTTATTTTGACCTAAGAAAACTAAAATTTGGAAAACATACAATCAATGTTGCTAGAACGGGTTGGTCTAAGCAAGGTGGTTTTGAAATTTATGTTGAAGGCACGGAATATGCCAATGAACTATGGGAGGAATTATTTACAAATGGGAAGGATTTGAATGTTAGACCAGGATGTCCTAACCAGATCGAAAGAATTGAATCTGGACTTTTATCTTATGGATCTGATATGACAATCCAAAACTCTCCCTTCGAATGCGGTCTCGGCAGATTTTGTGAGATTGATACAAATTCAACGTGTATCGGTTCCGAAGCTCTTGAAAATATAGCAAGCAATGGCCCCTCGAGAGTATTGAGATACTTTGATGTTAAAGGCGATAAGGTACCTTTTTGTCACGATCACTGGCCTATATTTAATAATAAAAAGGTAGGGGAGGTTACTTCTGGAATTTTTTCGAAAGAGTTCAATACAAATGTCGCTATTGGCATTGTTGACATTGAGTATGCTATTGAGGGTACCAAGTTGCAAGTCCTCATAGATAATAAGTTAAGAGATGCTTTTGTTAAAGAAAGACCCTTTAATCCCAAGCTGAAACCGTTTATTTAAATACATTATGGATAAAATTTCGCCCAAGATCGGTTTAGTTAGCCTAGGTTGTCCCAAAGCACTAGTCGATTCGGAAGTTTTAATAAACAAGCTCCAAAAATTGGGTTATGGAATATCTCAAACTTATGATAACGCCGATGCAGTGGTGGTAAATACGTGCGGCTTTCTTGACTCAGCAAAAGCCGAAAGTTTGAATGCTATTGGTGAAGCCTTGAATGAAAACGGAAAAGTAATAGTAACTGGGTGTCTCGGCTCCACCCCAGAATTTATACGAGATTCTCATCCAAATGTGATGACCATCATTGGTCCTCAAAAGTTTAATGAAGTCTTGGACTCAATTACGGAGAACATTCCAATAAAAAGCAATCCATTTGAGGCAAAGCCATCATCGTCCTACGTCAAACTTACACCAAGACATTATAGCTATTTGAAAATCTCTGAAGGATGTAATCATAAATGCTCATTTTGTATAATTCCCTCTTTGAGAGGGCCTTTAAAATCCAGGTCAATGGCTTCGATACTATCTGAAGCAAAAAGTTTAGTTGAAAGGGGTACTAAAGAATTACTTATAATATCGCAAGATACTTCCGCTTACGGACTAGATCTAAAGTTTGAAGAGACACTAGTGAATGGCAAAAAACTTAAGAGTAATATTTATAATCTGGTGAATGAGTTAGCGTATCTTGGAGTATGGGTTAGACTTCACTATATTTATCCTTATCCTCATGTAAGGCAATTAATACCTCTGATGGATCAGACTAGGGTGTTACCGTATTTAGATGTCCCTTTTCAACACGCACACCCTGATGTATTGAAAAGAATGGCTCGGCCGTCAAATAACGTGCATGACCTTGAACAAATTTCTGAGTGGCGTTCAATTAATCCAGATCTTAGTATCAGATCAACTTTTATTGTAGGCTTCCCTGGAGAAACTGAAAGTGAGTTTAATTTTCTCCTTGATTGGTTAGAGGAAGCAAAAATTGATCGAGTGGGCTGCTTTAAATATGAAGACGTATCTGGTGCAAGATCAAACGCAATGGAGGACCACCTTCACGAGGACATAATACAAGATCGATACAACCGTTTTATGTCTAAAGCACAACAACTATCCGAGTTGAAGCTTAAAGAAAAAATAGGCAAAACACTTACCTGTGTTATAGACACAGTGGAAAAAGACCATCTTATATGTAGATCAATTTTTGACGCTCCAGAGATTGACGGCGTAGTATTCGTCCCAAGAAAACACATGCATCATCGCATAGGCGAACATGTAACCGTGAAGATAAACGACTCGTCCGAATATGACTTAGAAGGAGAGCTTCTTTTATCCTAAGACTGTGGCTGTGACTTCAAGCCTCCACCTTTCTTTCTACCAGTTGTGCCAGTTTTTGGTATTGAAGTAACACTACTCTTATCATGTTTATTGTCAGGTTCATCAAAATCATCCAAATCTCTGTTGAGGGGTTTCCCGGACAGCACCTGAGTTATTTCACTTCCTGTGAGAGTTTCATACTCTAGCAGTCCATTAGCTAACAAATCTAACTTCTTTTTTTCTTTCTTTAAAATATTTTTCGCTGTTGTGTAACCTTCATCGACAAGCCTTCTCACTTCAATATCGATCTTTTCCTGTGTTTCCGGACCTAGATGACTGCCAGGGCTTGTTGGTCCTAAATAAGTCTGCTGTTCATTGGCATAGTCGATATTTCCTAAGTTATCAGACATCCCAAATTGCATCACCATTGCTCTAGCTATCTTAGTTATTTGTTGGATATCAGAACTCGCCCCAGATGTTACGTTCTCAGGTCCAAAAACCATTTCTTCTGCAACCTTACCTCCCATAGCCATGGCTATTTTAGATTTATATTTCGTTCTAGTAACTGATAACTGATCCCGTTCGGGTAAGCTCAACACTAAACCCAAAGCTCTTCCTCGAGGTATAATAGTAGCTTTGTGTATTGGATCATGCTGAGGAACGTTTAATCCAACGATCGCATGTCCCGCCTCATGATAAGCGGTCAACTTCTTTTCTTCGTCCGTCATGACCATGGATCTTCTCTCAGCGCCCATCATGACTTTATCCTTTGCATTTTCAAAATCTGTCATCGCTACAAATCGTTTACCTGCTCTTGCTGCCATTAACGCTGCTTCATTGACGAGATTGGCAAGATCAGCACCAGAAAAACCAGGTGTCCCTCTAGCTATAATTCGTAAATCTATATCTGGTCCTAAAACGGTCTTTTTTGCGTGCACATTCAGTATTTTTGTTCGGCCTTGTATATCAGGATTTGGTACCTGAACCTGCCTGTCAAATCGCCCAGGCCTCAAAAGCGCTGGATCTAAAACATCAGGCCTATTAGTAGCAGCAATCAATATAACTCCTTCGTTCGACTCAAAGCCATCCATTTCAACAAGGAGCTGATTAAGTGTCTGCTCTCTCTCATCGTTTCCACCACCATATCCAGCACCTCTATGACGGCCTACAGCATCGATTTCGTCTATAAATACTATGCAGGGTGCATTTTTCTTTGCTTGGTCAAACATATCCCTAACTCTGCTTGCCCCTACTCCGACAAACATCTCAACAAAATCTGAACCAGATATAGTGAAAAAGGGCACACCAGCCTCTCCCGCTATGGCTCTAGCTAATAGTGTTTTACCTGTTCCAGGAGGGCCTACTAACAGCGCTCCTTTCGGTATTTTCCCACCGAGCCTTCCAAATTTTTGTGGGTCTTTTAAAAACTCTACTATCTCTTCCAGCTCATCTTTTGCTTCGTCGATACCCGCAACATCGTTGAATGTTACCTTGCCGTGTTTTTCAGTAAGAAGTTTAGCCTTGGACTTCCCAAAGCTCATCGCACCTCCACGACCACCTCCCTGCATTCGATTCATTAAGTAGAGCCACACCCCTATAAGTAGAATAAAGGGCAACCAAACACTTATCGCGCTCATAAATCCTGACTTTTCCTGCTTCACTGCACGAACTTCAACATCCGATCTACTTAAAACTTCTATTAGGTTTGTACCAAGTGGTTGCACAACTTCATATCTTGTTCCATCTGCTTCTCTGACATGTATGGTTTCTCCATCAAGAACAACTTCGGACACTTTTCCTGATCCAACATGATCCAAAAACTGAGAAAAGGATAATTCTCTTTTATTGTTGATTGTGTTGCCGCTAAAAACGTTGAATAAAGCGACTAGAAGAAAAAATAAAATCAGCCAGAAGGCTATGTTTCGAAAGTTATTCATGTGTTTAATACCAACCTTTCATTCGTATGTGCTGTATAAGTATGCTAAAAAAAAGCAAATTCAACTGTTTTTAAAAGAATTTGTAAAACTCATCATCCTGGTTTAGTAATTTTATATCAACATCATACTCCAAATTAGAAAGAGGCACAAATTTAACACCTTTGTTTGTTGTTATTGTCGGGATTGTTGCCAATGCACTTTTGTCAAATTCACTAGTGATAGAAAATCCATGGTCATCAAGATATAATAACCCATAAGGCTTAACATATAATTTTCCTTGTGTTTTTTGTTTTAACGTGATCAGCCATCTGTTATCCCAAATAAATTTTTTGTCTTTTACTAAATGATTTTCTTCAACGGACGCTAACTCTCGTGTGATAATTATTGTACCATTTTCTTTCTTAAAAACTGTTCCACCTAAAGTGGCGCCGGTCAGTTTACCGTTAAGTATTTTGCTATGTATATTCTCAAGCTGTGAGAAACGGGGTTTGTAGAATTTTCCAGAAAACCAGGAGATTATACCCGAAAGTATTCTAAATTGTGTATCCCCAAAGAGATGAGAATATTTTTCAACTTCGAAAGTAATTTGACCGATATCATTAAATGATAAAAGTGTTTTAGAATTTTGTTTTGCTATTTCTTTAGATAGCTTTGAGGCCCTTAACATGTGATCAGCTGTTTTTGCAAAATTTGGTGCTATGAGACTATCAGATTTTAGTTGCCTTAGAAGCTTTCTCATTTTTACTCGCTGATATTTATCATCATCGTTTGAGGGATCGTCTATCCAATTATAATTGTTATTTCTCAAGTAATTTCGTAACTCTTCTTTTCTATATTTTAATAATGGCCTTATCCATAAAATCTCATTTCTGACGACTATACTTTCCATACTAGCTAATCCATCTACACCAGATCCTCGTAAGAATCTGATAAGAAGGTTCTCTTCTTGATCGTCCAATGTATGACCAACGAGAATACATTCTAAATCATTTGAAATAGCCCAATTTCTTAATAATTGATATCTAGCTGATCGAGCATTGTCTTGCAAATTTCCTCTTGCCTCTGATATGTTCATAGTTGGTTTTAAAGAAAAATGTTTAACTCTTTTTATTTCACATATTTTCTTTACAAACTCCACCTCTGCTTTACTCTCTGATCTCAACCCGTGATCAACCGATGCTACCAATATCTCAGGCTTATTTTCAGCTTCCCAATCTGTTATAATATGAAAAAGAGCTAATGAGTCACTACCTCCTGAAACTGCTATTCCACAAGAGCTTAGTTTCAGACTAGCTAAGTTCCTAACAACCTGCTCAATCATTTTTCTGCTATCTTGATTGATCACAGTTTAAGAGATTTTTTGCTTTTACAATTTCAACCAAAAGAGTTCTTTCAATATTTTCAAATCTTGATCCAACTTCATCAAGGGTTAAACATGCTTGTTCCTTCTCTCCAATGGCTCCCAGACTGACCCCCAAGCCAAATAATGTTTTAGCAGCAGTCTCTCCATCCGGATTGATTGTAAAACTCTCTAAATAATCATTGGCAGCACCAATCCAGTTTTCATCTTTTACTCTAGTTTCTGCTCTCCAGAATAAAGCAGCCGAAAGTTTTCCACTAGTTGGGAAACTATCTATAAATTCTGAAAAACGTTGCTCAGCCATATTCGTTTGACCGCTTTCAAAGAGTTCTAATGCGCTAATATACAGTTCTTCCTCTCTGCTAAAAACTTCGAGGTTCTCTAAAGACGCAGAGCTGTCTATTAACGGTTGGATTACTTTCTCTGTTTGAATATCTTCGTTTGACCCTTCACTTTTTTCAAGATTGCTTGTATCCGAGTTTAGTATTGATGCTTTCAAATTTTTTAGCTCCTTGTAATAGTTATTTTCTAGGATTTCAAATCTGTTGTGTAGCTTTTTGATGTCGTTCTCTATTTCAGTCATCTTTAAAAATTGCCATTCAAACTTATCTTCAACAACGTTTTTCATCTTTAAGTCGAGTATTTCCTTTTCAAGTAATAGTAATCTTTTTTGAAGGGCTTCCAATTCAGGAGCTTCAGTTGCTAATGATTTGCTTACGTATAATAAAAACGGTGTTAAAATAATAATTAATGATCTTAAAAGCATAATAACTTTGTAATCTCTGTTTAAATCACTACTCTACAATTTTTTTACCGACTACTGTTACTGCTCTACGATTTTTGGACCAACACTCCTCGTTGGAACAAACACGCAAAGGTCTCTCTTTTCCATAGGTAACTATACTTATCCGATCTTGCTCAATTCCTTTGGCTAAGAGGAATTCTCTAACTGCAGTAGCTCTTCGTGCACCGAGAGCTAAATTATATTCTCTTGTTCCCTGTTCATCAGCGTGTCCTTCTATAGTGATGGGTAAAAACGTCTTTTCCTTAAGCCACTTCACTTGTGCATTTAAAATACTAATGGCGTCTGGCCGTAATCCACTTTGGTCAACTGTAAATAGAACGGTGTCTCCCACTAAGTTTTGGAAATATTCTATATCACTCTCAGAGATTTGTGCTTTATCAAGTGAGTTTTTAAAACTCTTATCATTTTCGCATCCCACAAGCAGTAGGATAAAGAAAAAAGCAAGTCCAATATTTTTCATAATTTTTGCCTCGTCTACTGTTCGAATTTTATGTATTTTATACCACAAATCTTAAAGGATAACATTAATTTAAAATTGGAGACCAATTAGGGTCCGAAGCGAAAGAAGAAGTTTTTATTTTTCTAAGATTACGTCCAGATATGTCAATCGAGTAAATAGACGGTGCTCCGGCACGACCTGGTGTTTCCCTAAAAAACATTAAAACTCTGCCATTTGGAGCCCAAGCAGGGCCTTCATCGAGAAATGACGTAGTCAGCAACCTTTCCTTTGTTCCATCAACCCGCATCACTCCAATATGGAATTTGCCTTCTTTAATCTTTGTAAATGCAATCAGGTCACCTCTTGGTGACCAAACGGGAGTAGCATATCTACCTTTGCCAAAACTTATCCTTTTTGCATCTCCTCCTTGTGTAGAAATAATATAAAGTTGTTGTCCTCCTCCTCGATCACTTTCAAACACAATACTCTTCCCGTCTGGTGAAAAGCTTGGCGCGGTATCAATCGCGTTGTTTGTTGTTAGTCTTCTTTTCACTCCCGTAGACAAAGTATTTATAAAAATATCGGTATTACCATTTTCAGTCATTGATAATACTATTTGTTTACCATTCGCAGAGAACCTGGGAGCAAAACTCATTCCCTTTAATTCAGGGAGAGAGGTTATCTCTTCCGAGCTAAGATCCATCAAATAAACCCTTGGCTTACCTGTTTCGTATCCAGTAAAAATAATTTTATTGCTAGTCGGTGAAAAGCGTGGTGCAATTACTAGAGAAGGTGGGTGCTTTAATAACCGGAAATTTGCTCCATCTTGATCCATGATGGCAAGCCTCTTTGTTCTATTATCCTTAGGCCCCGTCTCAGAAACAAAAACAACTCTGCTATCAAAGTATGCCCCTTCACCTGTAACTCTGGTATATATTGTATCAGAGATTTTATGTGAAATTCTTCTCCAACTTTCCGAATTTGTAAAATACTGCTTTCCTTTTCCAATTTCTTTTTGCTGAGATACATCCCACAATCTAAACTTAACCTCCAAGCGACCATCAGGCTTCAAACCAACAGATCCCATAACCAAAACATCAGCATTAATTATCGACCAGTCACTAAACTGCACTGGTGTATTGAAACTTAATGGCATACTGACGTAAGCAGACTGTGGGATAGATTTAAATAATCCGGTGCTGTCAAGATTATTTGAGATTACTTTTGCTAGTTCTCTGCTTATAATGGAGTTCGCACCGCTTTCTTTAATAAAGCTTGGAACGGCCAGCGATATAGGTTTTATTACGCCCCTATTTACTGTCATGTCAAGCTGAGGAGCGTCATTTTTCTGAGCGGCTACAAAGCTAAAGTTTATAAATAAAATGCTTGTAAAAGAAAAAATTATTAGGAGTTTTAAAACACTATGTCTAACCATTATTTACACCCACATTTGTTTCAGGATCAAATACTACTCTTAAGACCAAACCTCTAGGAAAGCTTTCCCTCGGAACTGGAAAAGGAGACGACTCTAAAACTGCTTTGATAGCAGATCTTTTTGCTATTAGAAAGTTTCCAGAGGCTTTTTGTGGATAAACCAACTTTATTGGACCGCTTATATTTCCATTCTTATCAATCTTTAACTCCAAAATAATTACATACTTTTCATAATTTGGTAGTCTATTTATTGAAACAACATTCCAATTCTCGTTTAACTTCTGAAGAATCCTGGCCTTAGTCAATCTCTGAATTGAAGTTTCTAAAACTTTTTCGTTTTTCCTATTATTTACCACTTTTTCTATTAAGTTATTATACAACTCATCATTATTTTTTTGTAATTTAGGTTCATTAGTATTATCCTGATCACCTGTCTTAACAAATGTCGGTCTTGATGGTGGTAATTTTGCAATATTTAAGGCACCGGAAATAATCTCAACATTTTTACCTTCTGACGAAATATGTGAACTAGTATTCTTTTGTTTTGCTTGATCTTTAATTTTTTTTTCCGAAGAGTCTTTTTTTTGAATAGACCTGCTTACTCTTTCTTTAACCAGCTCTTCAACATCATTCTCACCTCTTTGAGCACGATTAGTGATGATTTCATCACTTGTCTTACGCTTTTTAATTTCAATAATATTCGGCTCTGTTACACCTTCTATTTCATTGCCAACATTTTCCTTGGGAGGGATAGATATTTTTTTTGGATTATTTTTTGAGTCAGTAAGAGTTCTTGGCTGAAAGTTTTGGACTTCGAGAGCACTTGTTGTTTCCAACGCAGATAGCTCATCAAGCTCTTGCTCAGATAATAATTTCACACTTACTTTATTTAACACTTCATTTGGGCTTTCTTGTAATAATTGGAAATTTGCAATCAATAAAAGACCACCAAATATATGAAAAAATCCAGAAGTATAAAGACCTTGTCTCATATTTTTTCCGTTTGCGTTATTCTACATCTGTAACTAATGATATCTGGGAATACCCAATATTGCTAACGAGAGCCAGAATGGCTGCAACATTCTGATACGCGATATCTTTACTAGCTCTCAAATAAATCTCATCCGACTCCCTCTCTTTTTTAATCGCCAAAAGCTTAGAACGGAGCTCACTTCTTTCTATTTTTACTTCATTTATAAAAAAATTGCTTTCACCATCCAGCGTTAGAGTAAGAGGTCTTTCTTGCTCAGTTTCTAGCGGTTTTGCTTGAGTATTAGGTAAATCGACCTCTATGCCTACGCTCAACAAAGGCGCTGCTACCATGAATATAATCAAAAGTACCAACATTATATCAACAAAAGGTGTCACATTAATTTCTGACATTGGGACAAAATCTCTGCTAGAAGATTTTTGCCTTTTTTTTGAACGGCTTGCTGACTTTGATCCGATTTGCATACTTACTCTTTGTGATTTCTATTCATGTCGATGTGCCTTGAAATTATAACAGAGAATTCTTCGGAAAATTCTTCTACCCCATTTATAATTTTTTGAGAGTCACCTGAGAGCTTATTATAGAAAACAACTGCGGGGATTGCCGCTAGTAGCCCTAAAGCAGTAGCCAAGAGGGCTTCAGCAATACCAGGAGCTACCACCGCTAAATTACTACTTTCTTGAATTGCAATTTCTTGAAAGGCATTTTTGATACCCCAAACAGTACCAAATAAGCCCACAAAGGGTGCAACTGATCCAACTGTAGCAAGAAAATATAATCCAGAGCTTAGTTTCTCGTTCCAACGATCTAAAACCACATACATTGCTCTCTCTAACCTGGACTGCACTCCGTCTATTAGTTTTCCATCACCATCTGAGGATCTTTGCCATTCATCCATTGCAGCACAAAATATTTGTTCACAAGCACCTTTGGGGTCGTCTCTTTTTTCGTTATACAATTCTTCTAAAGAACCTCCAGACCAGAACTCATCTAAAAAAACTTTCTTTTCTCTTTTTGATTTTCTGTAATCTGTAATTTTCTGAATAATAATTGCCCAAGACCAAAAAGAGGAAAAAATCAAGACCAACATTACCACTTTTACAGTAAATGTGGCCTTAAAGAAAAGAGCTATAAAGGAAAAGTCTAGCGACTGACTCTGCAACAAAGATTCTTCCATATTTTCTATTATCCTATTTTCTTTTGAGAAAATTTAAAAAACTTCTCTATCCTATCAACAAAATCGACCGAAAATCTTTCAGGTTTGCCAGTAGAATTTATTAGTGCTAGCCTTACATCGCAGTCAAAAATTCTTTTGTTATCTTTCAAAATCTCCTGTTTTAACATCATGCTGGCTCTTTTAATTTCTATCAAAGTCGTACGAATTACTAGCTTATCTCCAAAAAACGCAGGCAATAAGTACTCGGCTATAATATTTTTTACAACGAAAAATTTATTTTCTGCTATAAGCAATGCTCTTTGATCAATATGCAAGGATTCAATGAACTTACTTCTCGCACGTTCAATAAATTTCAAGTAGTTAGCATAATATACTCTTCCACCCATATCTGTATCCTCATAGAAAACTTCGCATTTATATTGAAACATTTTTTCTTCCAATTTACTTTTCATCTAATCACCTGGTTTTTCTAGTCCCAGGTATTCCCATGTTTTTTTACCTAAGGCACGACCTCTCGGTGTCCTCTGTATCATTCCCTCCTGAAGTAGATATGGTTCTAGGACCTCTTCTATTGAGTCTTTTGACTCCGAAAGCGCAGCAGCCAGAGTATCTAAACCTACTGGTCCACCTCCGTATTCACGTGCTACCAAATTTAAATATTTTCGATCACCTTCATCAAGTCCCATATGATCCACACCAAGCCTATTAAGCGCGCTGTCTACTAATACATCATTAATAACACCACTATTTTCAACAGTAGCATAATCAATTACCCTTCTTAAAAGCCTTCCTGCAATCCTTGGAGTTCCTCTTGACCTTTTTGCAATTTCAGCGGCGCTTAATTGATCGATTTTAAAGTTCAAAAGATCAGCCGCTCGGCTAACAACCAAAATTAAGTCTTTAACCTCATAAAAATTTAAACGAACCGGAATTCCAAATCTATCTCTCATAGGCGTGGTCAGAAGACCTAGCCGGGTCGTTGATCCTACCAGAGTAAAAGGCTTTAATTCTATTCTTAAAGAGCGCGCGGCAGAACCCTCTCCTACAATTAAATCACAACTAAAGTCTTCCATAGCTGGATATAGAATTTCTTCAACGGCTGGTGACAATCTGTGTATCTCATCAATAAAGAGAACATCATTAGCCTCGAGACTAGTGAGAATTGCCGCTAAATCACCAGATTTTGTTAAAACGGGACCAGAAGTCATTTTAAAATTTACCCCTAATTCCCTAGCAATAATTTGTCCCAAAGTTGTTTTTCCCAAACCGGGAGGACCATGAAAAAGAACGTGATCTAATGCTCTTTTTCGTATTTTGGACGCTTCCAAAAAAATCTTCAGGTTTTTTTTTAAATCCGTCTGCCCAATAAATTCGTCTATACTTTTGGGTCGAAGAGTATTTTCATAGTCTTCTTTTAACTCATCTGGTGACAAAATATTTTGTTCATCATTCATAGAGACTATCCTTTTGCAAGAGATCTGAGAGCTTTCTTTACCAACTGCGAAGCATCTACAAGTTCATCTTTGATTAAAATTCTGTCTATGGTGCTCTGAGCCTCCGCTGTTTTAAAACCTAAGTTCTGCAAAGCAGATAATGCGTCTTGCTGAATCTCCTTTCTCTTTATTATGTTGATCGTCTGCTCATTACTATCGTCTCTTATCTCTTTGATTTCCTCATCCTCTAAAACTATTAAATCTTTTCTACCACTTAACTCAACGACCAATCTCTGAGCCATTCGAGACCCGATTCCGGAAACAGAAGAAAAGGCCAGTTCATTTTTCATTCGTAAGGCATGCAAAAGCTCTTTCGTATCCAGTGTATTTAAAATAGTGAGGGCAACTTTCGCTCCGATACCCTGAACTGATCGTAAGATATTAAACCAATCTTTTTCTATCTGAGTTATAAAGCCTACTAATTGTAATAAGTCCTCTTTCACTATCAACTCAGAGTATAACGATATGTTTCTCGATTGATTATCCAGATTAAGGGATCTTGCAGTTTTTTCGGTAACATAAACAACGTAACCAATGCCATGAACATCAATGACAACGCTATCTCTTTTTTTCTCAATGAGTTGACCCTTTATTCTACCTATCATTTGAGATCACATTGCTTTCTTTATTGCTCTATTAAGATTATTATTTAATTTCAAAGTATGCATATGGCATATAGCTATCGCAAGAGCATCTGTCTCATCCGACTGGCTAAAACTTACTTTCGGGAACTGTAACGAGGCCATTCTTTCAACCTCCTCTTTGGTCGCGTGGCCTTTTCCTGTAAATATTTTCTTTACATAATTTGGAGCATATTCACTTACTTCAATTTCACTTTCTCCAAGAGCTATCATTGCTGACGCTCTCGCTTGTCCAAGTTTTAAAGCAGCGAGAGGGTCGTTCTTTACAAAAGCTTTTTCTATGGCGCCACTTACAACTTCAAATCTTTGTATCACGGATCTTAATTGTTCCAAGATAGATACCAATCTGGCTGCCATATCTTTTTTATTGCCAGCTCTACAAATACCGCTACCCATAAACTTTATTTTCGAGCCATCCTCCTCAATCACGGCCCATCCAGTGTTGATCAGTCCTGGATCTATTCCTATTACCTGCATATTTTTCTTATCTTTTTTCGGTAAGTTTAGCATACATAATAATAAAGCTTCAATAATTGAATTTGATCGCTCTTTTAGGAACAGTCCTTTTCAATAGTAATGATGCCCAATTAGCTTCTTTTCTTTCGACTAAAACTTTTAAGCCGAATTGCTTTGAAATCTCTTTCAATTGCCTTGCCTGTTTAATGGTTAAACCCGACAAAATCAGAAATCCACCATTTGATAGATTTTGAATAAATGATCTCATTAGGGACTTTATTGGATTAAATAAAATGTTCGCCACTATTAAATCATATTTTGCCCTAGATTTAAGATGGTTACCTGTTAATCCTGAAGATCTATAAACTTTTACATGCCGCACAACCTTGTTAACGATTATGTTTCGCTTGGTCAATTCAACTGAATGGATATCGTTATCAACCGCGATCACCCTTGAAGCAAATAACTTGGCAAGTGCTATAGCAAGGATCCCAGTACCACATCCGACGTCAATTATTGTTAATGGATTAATCTGCATTTTTTTTAGTTCTTGAATTAACTCTAAACAAAATTTAGTTGAGTAATGATGACCCGTTCCAAATGCTAAAGAGGCGTCAATTGTTAATGAATATTTATCTTGCTTCACAGAGTTAGCAAAAAAAGAGCTCGTAACAATAAATTTACTTATTTTAACAGGACTAAACTGAACATTAGAAGCTCTTAGCCAGTTTTTTTTTTGAACTTTAGTAATCAGAATTTTTACTTTAAAACACTCCTCAATTAAACATATGATGATTGGGTCTAAAGCCCTTTTTAAAAAAATTTTTTGGCTAAACAACGGTTTATTTGTACAAGCTATTACTTCTTGATACTCCATTAATGGAATATTCATCTCAAAAAACTTTTCAAGTTTACTTAATTTCTCTGAGTTCAGATTTTTTAATGTATGACAAAATATCGCTAAAGAGCCTCTATGGAATTCTCCAAATTCCTTTTTAGGTCAATACCAGTTCCACCTAAGCCGCAATATCCCTGAGGATTCTTTGCGAGATATTGCTGATGATAGTCTTCAGCTAAAAAGAACTCAGGTGTCTTTTTTATCTCGGTTACAATAGAGCCAAAGCCTGCTTTTTGTAGTAATTCTTGGTATAATGCTTTAGTCTCTATCAACGTCAGTTTTTGGGTGTCTGAAAAATAATAGGCTCCACTTCTGTATTGTGTGCCTATATCATTACCTTGTCTATTCAACTGTGTTGGGTCATGATTTTCCCAAAACGTTCCCAATATCTCAACATAACTTATTTCTGCAGGATCAAATAGGACTTTCACAACCTCATTGTGGCCGGTTAATCCAGTACATACATCCCTATAATTAGGATTTTTTATAATACCGCCAGCGTACCCAACTGCAGTAAGTTTTACTCCTTTCAACTCCCAAAATTTCTTTTCTGCGCCCCAGAAACAGCCCATACCAAAAACAGCCTGTTCAAGCTCGCCATCTTCTGGAAAACTAATAGCCTTATTGAAAATGTGGTGGATCATAATATTTGCTAGTTTTTTGCGTAATATTCGACAACAAGATTTGGTTCCATTATCGCTGGATAAGGAACATCAGAAAGCTCTGGGACCCTTTTGAACTTGGCAATCATTTTCTTAAAATCAACTTCAATGTATTCAGGTACGTCTCTTTCTTTCAAGGCAAGAGCCTCTACTATAAGAGCCATTTCCTTCGATTTATCTCTTACCTCGATAACATCGCCTTCTTTAACACTGTAGGATGGTATATTTACTTTTTTTCCATTAACCATAACATGACCATGATTAACAAACTGTCTTGCTGCAAAGATTGTAGGGACAAACTTTGCTCTGTATACCACTGCGTCTAACCTTCTTTCCAAAAGTCCTATCAGCTTTTCACCAGTGTCACCTCTTTCTTTTTCTGCGATATTAAAGGTTTTTCTAAACTGTTTCTCTGTCAAATCCCCGTAATAACCCTTGAGCTTTTGCTTTGCTCTCAACTGCAAGCCAAAATCTGAAAGCTTTCCTTTTCTTCGTTGCCCATGTTGCCCAGGCCCATACTCTCTTTTATTAACAGGTGATTTGGGCCGACCCCAAATGTTTTCTCCCATTCTTCTGTCAATTTTGTGCTTTGCTGCGGTTCTCTTTGTCAAAACTATGCCCTTAAACTTCGTGAGTTAGTTTGTTTATATTAAAACATCTTCCGGTGTCAAGAAAACATTTACTTATTGGCGTAATAAAGTTAGAGACTATAAGATGTCCGAACCATCTGTAAATATTGTGAAACTGGCAGTCGGCGTAAAGTCAGTGCAAGAGTTAGCCCTGATCCAACGGCAATTTTTGAGCCAAGGTGGTCCACATGCAAATAAAGGATTCTATCATTCAACAAAGCTGATGCCAAAAAAGCATGAATCTATTGTTAAATCTGGTTCTTTGTACTGGGTTATAAAAGGTGTGATTTGTGCAAGGCAAAAAATCGTTGCTATAACAAAAAATGAAGATCCAATTGGAATAAAAAGATGTAAAATATTCTTGGATGACACAATTATAAAAACAACTCCAATGCGTAAAAAACCTTTTCAAGGTTGGAGATACCTAAAGAAAAACAGAACTCCATCTGACATCGCTGACCCCGTAACGGGAACGTTTGAAGATGATATTCCCTTAGAGGTTCAACAGCAATTATTAGAAGTGGGTTTATTATAAACTAGATATCTAAAACAAGTTGGTCTAAAAGTCTTTTTAATTCAACATCACCCTTATTTTTTTTATAATAATTTTTACTTACAAAAATTGAAGCAAAACTCTTTAAAAGAGTACCATCTTCAATAGTCTTCAGTTTATTTTGCTTCAAGGTCTCGCCTGTGGACGAAATATCTACTATCACGTCGGCAATACCATTCACTATAGCGCCCTCTGTAGCGCCCTGGCTTTCTATAATCTCAAAATTTGTAACTTGATTATCTATTAGAAACTCGCGAGTAATGTTTTGGTATTTTGTCGCTATTCTCAAGCAACGCGAATATTTTTTTCTAAAAAAGAAAGCAACTTCATCCAGGTCATCAAGATGGTTAACATCAATCCAAAATTGGGGAACACCTATAACCAAGTCCGCTTCTCCAAAATCCAGTTGCTTCAATTCTAAAATACACTTTCGCCAATCAAGTATCTTCTCAAAAATTAAATCTCTACCTGTGATACCAATATCTAAATTACCTTTTTTTATTTCTAGTGGAATATCTGATGCAGCCAGAAGTATTATTTGAACTTTTTTTTCTCCTTTAAATTCTGCCAAATACTCTCGTATCATACCTGCATTTACCAATTCTAGGCCTCTTTCAGAAAAAAAATTTTCAACTTGTTTTTTTAACCTGCCTTTAGATGGCAGTCCGAATCTAATCAATTTTTTTATCCTTAATCTCTGTCATAATTTTAAGTTTTTCTTAAAAAATCCATTCTCAACATACTTCCTATAGCACAAATTGATTTTCCCTTTTTTGATAAGGTACTGCATAAGCTATCGTACCTCCCACCTTGAGCGATTGGTGGATACTTTCCATGATCAAACTGAAATCCGAAAACAAAACCGTCATAATATTCAAGAGTTGTCAAACCGTAAATAACTTGAAATTTTACTGTTTTCGTATCAATATGCTCACTTAAGAGCTCAACTCTATGCTCAAAATTCTCTATAGCTTTCCTGAAAGTGTCTCCAACCATTGTGAGGGATAACATGCTCTTTGGCGCTTGCCTTAGACTCGAATGGAATCTCATTAATTTTAATAAAAAATTTTTTTCAGAACTGGCAATTAAATTCTGTGATAACTCTTCCTCTAAAATTTCAATTCTTTCCTTTATGTCCGTCTTGGTTCTAACACCGTAAAAACTTTCAATTCCAAGTAATTTTTCTTTCCATAGTAATAAATTAGCACTTTTGAATAAATGATTATTCCTACCACTAATTTTTTGCTTTGAGTATAGATCCAAGAGTCTCATAAATCTTTTTGGTCGCCATAGGTGTCTTTTTAATGAAGTCTTTTTATAATCACTTATATCAAGATCATTGATAGCACTTGTTAATACTTGCACATCGCCTGTTACTGAGTTCACTTTATATTTACTCAAAATTTTATTAATAAGTAAGTATGCTTCAACGTCGGATGAGATTGATTTGGTTTTTTTACTATCAAATAATTCAAAACCCATTTGGTATTGTTCATTTGGAATAATCGACTTAAAATTTTGTCTTCTCCAAACGTTACCGCTGTAAAAATACTTAGCTCGATGAGAATTACCTCTTAAATGTTTCAACAAAATTGGAACAGTAAAATCTGGCCTTAAAATCTGCTCGCCTCTTACAGGATCAGAAGTCGTATAAGCCCGAAGTTTTAAATCTTCACCATAAAGATCAACTAAGTCTGATGAATTTAAAAGAGAAGGCACACTTATCTCCTTTAATCCAGCTTTTTTAAAGATTGTGGCTATGCGCCCTATTTCCAATTCTAAATTACCGGAGTCTAACTTAGGTTTTAAAATCCCTTTTTTTGATTTCAACATCTTATCTTTTGAGTAATTCTAAGATTTTTTTTGTCAAGGCTTCCCTTTTTACAGGAAATTGTGCTGGTTGCTCTTTCCATTCTTCATTTGTAGAAATGTTATCTGCAAGTTTGCTACCCAGCTTAAGGTCCTTAATTTGAACTATATCCGCTTCAATTTCATTGGTCCCAGCCACTATGGCAAACGCTGCACCACGCAAATCTGCATACTTCATTTGCTTACCAAAATCCTTAGGGTTTCCGACATATAAATCCGTATTAATCCCATTTTCTCTCATTTCAGTAGCAATTTTTATATAATGTTTCATCAAGTTTTTATCCATTACAGTTACTAGAACGTCTACAACTCCTTTCTCATTATCACCATCACTTTCATAAAGATAAGATACTAGACGATCAATACCAATTGAAACCCCAGTGGAGGGTACTTTTTGGCCAGTAAATCTACTTACTAAATCATCATATCTTCCTCCTCCAGATATCGATCCTAGCGATCTAGTAGCCGTAGATAACTCAGTTTCAAAAACTGTTCCTGTGTAGTAAGCCAATCCTCTAACAACACTGGGATCTATTTTGAATGAAACACTATCTATGTCTTTTGAGAGCAAAGTGTCGGTTATGTTGCTTAACTCACTTATTCCTTGTTGTCCAATTTCAGAGCCCCCTATGAGATACCTCATTTCTTCTAAGGTCTTGTAAGGGTCATCATTTGTTATTTTTAAAAAACTAATTATGGTATCGATTTGAAAAGCACTGAGGTTGGCACCCTCAGTAAAATCTCCACTGCTGTCCGTTCTTCCTTTGGCCAAAAGGTTTTTGACGCCTTCTAGTCCAAGTCTATCTAACTTATCAATGGCCCTAAAAACTACCAATTCAATATCACTCAGAATTGTGGCATCCTCTAATTTTACAGCTTGAAATAATCCTGAAAGAATTTTTCTGTTACTAATCCTTGTAGAATAATCACTAGTAGAAAACCCTAGTTCTTTTAAGACATCAAATACAATAAAACACATTTCAGCATCTGCCATGAAACTTGAAGTGCCTACGATATCAGCATCAAATTGATAAAACTCTCTAAATCTATCTGGTCCTGGTTTTTCATTTCTCCATACAGGTCCAAAGCTGTATCTTTTGAATGGTACGTGCAAAGTGTTTCGATGTTGAGAAAAGGCTCTTGCTAGAGGTGCGGTCAAATCATATCTCAAAGCAAGCCAAGATTCATTCTCATCTTGCCAGGCAAAAACACCCTCGTTTGGTCTGTTTATGTCTGGTAAGAACTTTCCTAAAGCATCGACTGTCTCAACTGCAGGAGTTTCAAGTCTTTCAAATCCATAAAGTTCATAAACCCTATTCACTTTCTGTAGAACTTTCTCTCTTTTCTTGAGATACGAATGAAAGTTATCCCGAAAACCTTTAGGAGTAATTGCCTTGGGACGTGATTTTTTCTTCGAAATATCCATTTAATTTACAACTTAATTTCTACACTGCCTGTATCTCAAATACGCCTTCAACGGCTTTAATATTCTCTATAACTTCTGAACTGATATCATAAAAATATGGTAATGATATATTTGTTTTCTCCTGACTTTTCTCATCTTTAACCGTAATTAGGACATTACCCTCATTGGTAGTTTCTTCCATGACTGCATTTTCTAAAAGACTAGATATTTTACTCACCTGACACTTTGTGCTTATAACAAAATGATATTTCTTATGTCTTCTATTTGCTATGAACTTTTCTAAATCTCTAACTGACTTAACATTTATTCGACCATGACCATTTTGATCTTTAATTTTTTCAAGAACTAGAAGTACGAACGTACCCACCACTAATTCCGCAGTCAAAGCTGTTAATCTGTCAGGGAAAATAAAAACGTCAAAGGTTTTAACTCTATGATCAATTAAATTGACTAGGAAATATTGCTGTCCCTTATTTGTTGTCTTTAATGCTAGGTCAGTTATAAACCCTGCAGTCATAATGCTTTGAAATTCGCTTGTTGAATTTGAAAGTGTACTGAATTCCTTAATTCCTAGTGACTCGTAAAAATAAGGCTCATGATTGTATGGAGACACAAAATAAATACCCGTAACATCAAAAATTTCTTTCGATCTCATCGAAAGAGAAGGTGAATTAGTGGATTTGAACTCAGGTTTCTTAATTGTTTCTATAGAATTTGAGAAAAGATTAACTTGGCTAGAACCCTCCTCATCATGGCATGCAGCCGAATACAAAATAAGTTCCTCTAGCTTTTCCATCATAGCAGTATTCTCTAGATTAAACACTGCAAAAGCTCCAGAGCTTATTAACATTTCCAAGGGCCTTTTGCCAACTTTTTTCAAATGAACTCTTCGTGCAAAATCAAAAATATCAACGAACTTTCCATTCCTTTTTCTATTTTCAACAATTTTGGACATAGACTCAAAGCCAACATTTTTTATTGCTCCTAGGCCAAATATTATCTTGTCTTCACTTACCGAGAACTTTACCTCTGATGTATTTACACACGGGGGATACATCGTAAAACCGCAAGCATTAATATCATCAAAATAGTTAGAAAATTTCTCCATATTATTAATATCGTTGTTCATTGCGGCAGTAATGAATTCAGCAGTATGATGAGTTTTCAAAAAAGCTGTCTGGTAACTAAGGACTGCGTAGGCAGCCGCATGAGATTTGTTAAATCCATAATTGGCAAATTTTGCTAATAAATCCCATATGCCCTCGGCTGTTTTTTTTTCTATTCCATTCTTATTTGCACCTTCCAAGAATTTAGGTTTTTCTGCATCCATCACCTCTTTTATTTTTTTTCCCATTGCTTTTCTCAACAAGTCGGCATCACCAAGGCTATAATCTGCCATTTTTTGCGCAATCTCCATAACCTGTTCTTGGTAAACAATAATTCCATGAGTTTCATCAAGTATTTTATCAATCGATGGATGAAGATACTGTCTTTTTTTTGGGTCATTTTTGGCTTCACAGAACGCTGGTATATTTTCCATTGGGCCAGGTCTATATAATGCGACCAAAGCAATAATATCCTCCAATGAATTTGGTTTAAGATTAATCAAGGCATCTCTCATACCCTTACTCTCGACCTGAAAAACCGACATTGTCTTCGCTTCTGAATAAAGCTTAAAAGTTTGCACATCGTTTAAGGGTATCTTATTTATATCAAGATGAGAGGAGCTTGTGGAATTTACTAGTGAAACGGCTTCACTTATTATCGTTAATGTTTTTAACCCAAGAAAATCAAACTTCACTAACCCTGCTTTCTCGACCCAATCCTTTGTGAATTGAGTTGCCGGCATATCTGATCTAGGGTCCTGGTATAAAGGAACCAACTCTACTAATCTCCTATCACCAATAACAATACCAGCGGCATGGGTAGAAGCATTTCTTAATACTCCTTCTAATTCTCTTGATATGTTCAGCATTCTAGAAACTTGTTCGTCATTCTTGGCTTCCTCAATTAAAGCCTCTTCTGTTTCCATTGCCTCGTTCAGAGAAATAGGTTTTGTACCCTGAACTGGTATAAGCTTTGCTATCCTGTCCACCCTTGAGTAAGGAAGTTGAAGAACTCGCCCGATGTCTCTAATAGCTGCCTTGGACCAGAGCGCACCAAACGTGATAATCTGCGCAACATTTTCTTTCCCATACTTTTGTTTAACATAATCGATAATTTCATTCCTTCTATCCATACAAAAATCAATGTCAAAATCAGGCATTGATATTCGTGATGGATTAAGAAATCTTTCAAAAAGTAAGGAATATTTAATTGGGTCTAAATTAGTTATTGTTAGGGCAAATGCTACCAAGCTGCCCGCTCCTGAGCCTCGACCTGGCCCTACAGGAATTCCTTTAGCTTTTGCCCATTTAACGATGTCTGCTACAATCAAAAAATAACCACTGAAACCCATACCTTTTATAACGTCTAGCTCGTAAGATAATCTATCAAGATAGACTTTCTGATTGTCTACTTCGGAGAGTTCTTTAAACCTTATTTGCAATCCTTTTTTTGCTTCTTGCGCTAAATCCGCGTCTGCATTAGGCGAGAACCTTGGCAGCATTGCGTCTGTTGATCGAGGCCTAAAAGAACACCGCATTGCAATTTCAACTGTGTTTTCAATAGCCTCAGGAATATCGTTAAAAAGGTCTCTCATCTCATTTTCTGATTTAAAAAAATGATCCATGCTCAAAGAGCGCCGTTCTTGTTGCTGGTCAACAAAGCTTCCTTCTGCAATACATAGCAACGCATCGTGAGGTTGATGAAGTTCTTTTTCTAAAAAATACACATCGTTTGTTGCTACAAGAGGAAGGTTTTGCTTGTCCGCCAAGTCCAAAATATTGTTCTCTATACCTACTTTCTTACTATAATTTTCTCCTAAAGGATGA
Organism: uncultured Alphaproteobacteria bacterium; assembly: GCA_902537215.1. Lineage (GTDB taxonomy): Bacteria > Pseudomonadota > Alphaproteobacteria > Rhodobacterales > Rhodobacteraceae > CACIJG01. Next base: position 21,945 of record CACBAM010000001.1, on the reverse strand, counting down.
CGGTTCATCTCTAAATAAAATCGGTCACCGAATGTTCTTTTAAAGTGAAGCAAAAGATTTTCTGCCTCGCTAATTTTATTATCTTTCAAAAGATTGTTTATAGGGCTTTCATCACCACCCGAAAGGCAAATCAATCCATCAGAAAATTTATCAATTTCTCGGATACTCATACCATCATACCGATAGGTATCATTTAAAAAGAACTTGCTCGAGAGCTCCATCAAATTTCTATATCCTAACTCATTCGTTGCTAAATAAAGCATACCAATCCGGTCTGTTGCTGTTAATTTTTTAAAGCCAGCTTCCTTTAAGCTCATAGGTAATTGGCATCCTATTATAGGTTGTATCCCATTATCTGATAGCACCTCCGAAAACTCTAGAGCGCCAAATAAATTTGCTCTATCAGCAATTCCAACGGCCGGCATTTTAAATTTAAGGCATTGCTCTGCCAAAGCCTTTGCGAAAATAGCTCCCTCCAGTAGAGAGTAAATTGTTTTAGTTTTAAGATGAACAAACATTCTTTGCTTTTTTTTAATAGAGGACTTTCAACTATACGATTTTGTCAGTACACTTATCAACATTAACTTTCGAAGGATTTATAAAAATTGATTTTTACGAATATCGTCCCCCGTGTTTCCGAGACAGATGGTGTAGGCCATATTAACAACGTATTCGTCCCCATTTGGTTTGAGGCAGGTAGGAGAGAAATCTTTCGTATCTTTTCACCGAGCCTCGACTTTGTAAACTGGAAGCTTGCATTGGTTAAAGTGACGGTTGAGTATGTAGATCAGCTGTACTTAGCGGAGAATGTAGAAGTAAGAACGGGAATTCAAAAAATCGGAAATTCTTCATTCACCATAAGAGAGGAAATATTTCAAACCAACAGGCTTTGTGCAAAGGGCGAGGCAATTTATGTAAATTACAACTTTCAAGAAAATAAATCCGAAGCTATTTCTAATGAAATCAGAGATAAACTCCAAAACATCAAGTTTGTAGATAAGTAATATGAAAACGATAGTTATAGAATCCCAAATTACATTGGAGATTGATGAAGAATATGATGAAGATGCTCTGTTAAAAGCAAACGATTGGCATCAAAGATTAGGTAATTTTCTCGCTTTAGTTGATAAAACGCTCACTACTGGTGTTCAATTTAAAGATTTGAGAATTAACATTGTGGAAATAGAAAAAGAATCATAAACTTTACATAGGTGATAAATGTAATCTTGCTATCACTTACGATGATATTTTTTAGGAGGTTATAATGATTACAAAAATGTTAAAGTTAGGGACAATTGTCGCCATAGGTTTTCTTTTTTCATCTTGCTCTAGCAGCGATGGATCAAATAGCCTTATGAGAATGTTTTCTGGCAACCCCGAAAGGACAATTACAGTAGCTATAAAAGATGGTACCGCAAAGCAACTTAAAAACTCTTGGGATAAGAAAGCATTAAGTGCATGTGGCTCGGCGTACACAGTGGTAAATTTGGGGTCAACTGTCAGTACTGCGGGGGGGCATAACTCTCTCTCTGGAACTATTTCTTGTAACTGATCAACATAATGACTGATGTAAGAGAATATAATTTTAATACAAAAAAAATTTTAAGTACTCTACGTGGATGGGTTGAGGTTGAGAGCCCTACCTTTGATAAAGATGCAGTAAATAGAATGATGGATTTGTGCTCCAATTTTCTCGTCGAGATGGGTGGGAGACTTGAGAGAATACCTGGCAAAAAAAATCTTGGTGATTGCTTAAGAGCAACTTTTAATGAGACACCAGAAAATTCAAATTCTCCTGGCATTCTCATTATGGGCCATATGGATACGGTTCATCCAATTGGAACGTTAAGAAAATTACCGTTTAGAATTGATGGTGACAAATGCTTTGGCCCAGGAATCTTTGATATGAAAAGTGGAAACCTCATAGCGATCGAAGCAGTGAAAATGCTCATGAAAGAAGGAGATTTGCCTGACTTGAAAATTATAATCTTAATTACATCAGATGAAGAAATAGGGTCACCTAGCACAAGAAATCTTATTGAGTCGGAGTCTTTAAGATCAAAGTATGTTTTGGTCCCTGAACCTGGTCTTCCTGATGGGGGATATGTTTCGGGTAGATACGCAATTGCTCGATTTAATTTAAAGACAGAGGGCGTACCATTTCATGCAGGAATAAATCCAAAGGCAGGCAAGTCCGCTGTAAAGGAGATGGCGAAAAAGATCATAGAGATAGAAGATTTGTCAAATGATGATAGAACGTTTTCGGCAGGCGTTATAAAGGGAGGACAATGGGTAAATTGTGTTAGCTCAGAATGCATCGCAGAAGTAATTTCTATGGCAAAAGAACAAAAAAACCTTGATGAAGGTTCTTCTACCATACTTGGCCTCACTCGCAATTTAGAAGGCATAAAGTTCACCGTTGAACAGGGCGTGGTAAGACCAGTGTGGGAGCCAAATGATGGAACATTAAATCTTTTAGCAGTTACAAAAAGCATTTGCAAAGGTCTCGGTCTTCCATTTTCACATGGTAGTATGGGAGGTGGGTCCGATGGAAACTTCAGTGGTGCTTTAGGTGTATCTACAATAGATGGATTAGGAACACTCGGTGACGGTTATCATACCCTTAATGAACATTTATATATCGACAGTATTGCCAAAAGAGCTAACGTTATCGCAAATATAATCAAGCAGCTTAAATAGTTAAGTACTGCTTAGAAAAATTAAAACAGCTGTTTGGGAACCTATTAATAGTATTGCAACAGCTATCAAAACTTTCATAGAAAAACCAAAATACCGTTTGTCTATGAAAAACTTAAAGAATAAATATAAAAATACGAATAAAATTAATTCAAAAAATATTAGCCTTAGGAACATGTAAACACTCTCCTTAATAGATACTTGGAAGGCCTAGCAAAGCCAATATTGATATTGTAATTAAGCTCATTCCGATTAATTCAAACCCCGTTATTCTTTCTTTATAAAAAATAAACGATATAAAAACAGAAAAGACTATTTCTAGTTGTCCAACAGCTCGGACAAGAGTTGCATCAACAAGAGAAAAAGCATAAAACCAACAAAAAGTTGCCGCACACGCAAAAAAACCAACTGGCAAACCCCTTCTCCATATTAACATTAGCTTTAGGGCGTTTTGCATTCCTTCAATGATAAGAATATATATCCCAAAAAAAGCTGATTGAAAAGCCAAAGCCAAAAACGACAAAATCAATACTTTTTTATAGATTAAGTCTGAAGTTACACTATCAAGCGCTACTTTGTATAAAACAGAACTAAGGCCCAAAAAAATACCACACGACACTCCCAAAGTGACCTGTTTAAAAAATAACTTATTATACCCTACGTTCCCGATAAGTTTTTGTTTGGACATAAACAACATCCCAATAAAGCCAATAATTATCGCCAACAAAACTTGTGAGGTGAGGATAAAACCTACGATTATAATTTCTAAAACTGTGGTTTGTATAACTTCAGTTTTAGAAAATGCAACACCTATAGCAAACGATCTAAGAGTAAATAATTTTATAAGGACAATTGTAAATAAAATTTGGCAAATGCTTGCAGCAATTAAAAAAAGCCATACGGTTGACGAAAAATTTTTAAGTATCACTAATTCTTGAGTATCTAAAAAAAATACAGTTAGCAGAGCAACAAAGGGTAGAGCAAAGATGAACCGAGAATAAGCTGATGCGAGCACTCCCACATCTTCAATTAAATTCTTTTGAAACATGCTACGAAGTGTCTGGGATAAACTCGCAATTGCTGTAATCAGAACCCAGCTCACGTCGATTTAATTTGCAAATCTAGTGTGTGAAATAGCGTCAATCTTACTTCGAAAAAAATATTGTAACATCAGCTATTTTTATTCCCCATTTTAAAATCTCAGCTCTATTTATTACTACTTTCTTATCAGCTTTAACAAACCTATCATCGAAAGATACCCTGATATCTGTTTCACCGATACTGATCGTAGTATCATAAACCATTCGCATGGTGTTACCATTTTGTTTGCCCTTTGCAACTCCAATAGTATCTTTTGATTTACCCTCATAGGTACCGGTCTCTGTTTTTGTTATAATCCACTCTCTGTACTCTGTTTCTCCATCATTGTAAGTAAAGTATTCTTTGAGTAGAAGTTGTCTGTTGTCTATATTTCCATTTAGCCTTACTTTGAATGTCCTCTGCAAATTTCCAAATCTATCAACAATTAAACCCCAGGCTGTTGTCTCTCCCGCAAAGTATTCAAGCAGATCAAAAGACAAATTTTTTGAAACAACATTTTCCATACTTGAATTGGAGCATCCCGTTATAAAGGGAAAAATTAGAAAAAATATTACCAGGGTTCTCTGCAGGAATTTCATTCTTAGCGTTCCATAAAAATTTTTTTCATATTTCGCAACTTCTCTTTTAATAAGTTTCGAGATCAAAAAGTCTAATTTGTGTAAAGATCACAACCTAACTATATGACAAAGTATATCATTTAAAGTCCTGAAATTACGACAATCATAAAGAAAACTAAAAAAATTAAATTTGTGATAATAAGCGGCTTAATGTTTGGATTTTTGTGAGGCTGCTTCATAAAGGACTCCATTTCTAATAGATTTTTTTAAACCTATCATTACTCCTAATTCATACAAAATTTCTACTTAGTTAAAAACAAAAAAATCTAAAATTTAGATGACTTTTTTAAAAATATTATGTCTACCTCGGCATTTTTTGCCAAAAATCTTTCAAACCTTCATTTAACATAATTAGTTTGATTAAAGTATCATACAGAAATAAACTGGTACCAAAAGAAGCTCAAAAGCATTCACCCTAATATTAGTGGGAAAAAATGATAAGATATGACCTATACATAAATGGCAATTGGCAAAAACCTTCCTCAGGTAATTATTTTGAATCTGACAACCCATATAGCGGAGAGGTGTGGGCAGAGATTGCTAAAGGTAACGAAGAAGACGTAAATCTTGCAGTTATAGCAGCGAAGAATGCTTTTGAAGAACACTGGGAACCCATGAAACCTACTGAAAAAGGTAAAATATTGGTTCGGTTAGCTGAACTTATTGAAAGAGACGCGGTTAGACTGGGGGAAATAGAAGTTAAAGATAATGGTAAGCTTTTTGCAGAAATGGGTGCACAAACAAAGTATCTAGCTGAATGGTATAGATATTTTGGAGGACTAGCTGATAAAGTTGAAGGAGCCGTTATTCCTATTGATAAACCGGGTATGCTAAACTACACGAAATACGAACCTTTTGGAGTCGTAGGACTTATTACTCCATGGAACTCACCTCTACTTTTGCTGGCCTGGAAGTTAGCTCCAGCACTTGCAGCTGGGAACACAGCAGTTATTAAACCAAGCGAATTCACATCGGCTTCAACTCTTGAGTTTATGAGTCTTGTCGAGGAGGCTGGGTTTCCTAGTGGAGTAATTAATTGTGTTACTGGCTTTGGGCTAGAGGTAGGCCAACCCCTAGTGGATCATAAAGATGTGAGCAAGATTGCTTTTACTGGTTCAGACATTTCAGGACAAAAAATATATGAGAGTGCTGCAAAAAAAATAATGCCAGTAACACTAGAATTGGGAGGGAAATCTCCAAACATTGTTTTTAATGACGCTGATATGGATGCTGCCGTTATGGGTGTGATTTCAGGGATCTTCGCTGCTACCGGCCAAACATGTATAGCTGGCTCTAGACTACTACTTCATGAAGATATACATGATGAGTTCGTTACAAAGTTAGTTTCAGTTGCCAAAGAAGCATCTATTGGTGATCCTATGATGGAAACCACTAATGTCGGACCAGTGACCACTGAACCTCAGTTTAAAAAGATTATTGACTACATAGATATAGCAAAGAAAGAGGGAGCTACATGTGTATTAGGGGGCAAGAAATATAATGGGCCAGGCTCTAAAGGAAACCGATTTGTTGAACCAACAATTTTTACAAATGTAAATAATAGTATGAGAATAGCTCAAGAAGAAGTATTTGGTCCAGTACTAGCAATTATTCGCTTTAAAGATGAGAAAGAAGCGATCAAGATAGGCAATGATATACTTTTTGGTCTTGCCGCAGGCGTTTGGACCAGTGATATCGGGAGAGCGCTTAGAATGGCTGATAAGCTTAAAGCTGGCACCGTTTGGGTGAATACTTATAGAGCAGTAAGTTACATGTCTCCCTTTGGTGGCTACAAAAGATCGGGCCAGGGTCGCGAAAGTGGTCAAGAATGCATCAAGGAGTTTTTGGAAACAAAATCAGTGTGGATTAGTCATGAAACCTCAACAGCAAATCCCTTTATTATTAAATGAATAATTTTTCTAGAGCTAATAATTTCAAAAATTATAGAACAAGCTATATTTTCTGGTGAACCTCTATAATGTTTCCATCAGGATCATAGAAAAAAATTTGATGCCATCCTGAAACCCCGATATTTCCCCAGTCTGTAAATTCAATACTGTTTTCTTTGAGATGGTTTTTAAAAGCCTCAATATCATCTGTACGATACGCAATATGACCCTTTTCAACTGGATTTATAGAATGGCCTGTTTTGAAATTTACGGACAAGTCTTTTTGTGCCAAATGCATTTGAACCTTACCATCACCCACAAATGATACATCACCTGAGTACCCTTTTTTCTTTTCTAAAGTAGGCAAGTCATCACTTTGGGTATTTAGAAATAGTATATCCTTATAAAAAGTTTCAAGTTTCTTAACATCTTGAGTTGACAAATTTATGTGGTGCAATTCCAATTTCATTATTCTTTAGCCAGGTTCATTAAAATAATTTTCTGTAAGCAAACATTTATCCATAGATACCTTTAATAGTCACTAAAAATGATATGAAATACCAGCACCAATTTCATGAGTTTGGTTTTTTGGTTCCATGCAATAAATAAGAGCAGAGCATGAAACTGCATCGGAATCGTCAATATTCCAAGACCTAAAAAAACCATAAGTAGACCATTCGCTATTTAATTTCGAACGTAATGTAAAGTCAAATCCCCAACCAAGACGTTGTGTATTTTGAGGATTAACGGAATAAGTATTAGGCAAAATTTCATTAAGAAAGCTTATTTGTTTCCCCTCAAGAAAATAGTTGTACTGAGACTTTAAAGAGAGTCTATCGCTTATATACCAAATAGCCCCTATTGGAACGTAATAGTACTGGGAGTGCCTATCATAACCAAGATGGTTGGTTGATGACGTTTTAAATCCACTATCATCAAGTAGATTGCGATATCCCAGCCCAATGTAGGGTAATAGATCATTGGCTCCTACTTTTGAACCAGTGCTAAGATAATATTCTAATCTACCCTTATAATATTGTTTTTTCATTGTACCCGTCCCTGCAGAGGAATAATCAACATTCCCAAAACTATACTCAAGCGTATATAGAAAACTAAAATTAGTACTTTTTGTGTTTGAAGTTTCTTTAGCATCTCCCCAGTTCCTAAGTCCTAAACTGTATAAAAAGGGAGCAGATTTATCCTCCATGAAGAAGTTATCGTTTTGATCAACTTCACGGTAACTGTAAGAGGTAATATCTAATGTAAGTTCAGCAGATTGTGTTGTTGTCGAATAAACTGAAAGTCCTATGCTTACATATACAATGTTCCTTATTATCCAACAAATTTTGCTTTTAATATCAAATCCCATTTTCGGCATGTTTTAGGTTGTAATAGAATAAAATCTGAATTTCAATATTCTTTACCAATCTAGATTAAATTCTAAGGAGCAAAATATGATCAAGTCCAAAATTATGAGTTATATAACCCAAGATTTCCAATCGAGGAGTGATCTAATAGTGGGAGGAGAAGAATGGCAAAAGGTGGTGCTAGACATGCAATCAAAATTCGCTAAAGCAGGAGCTATAAGACAAACAGTTAGTCAAGTTTTCAATAAAGATGGCATTCAACGATTAGGTAATCTGTGGGAATATACGGATGAAAAAGCTTTTGTAGACTGTCAACTACTCTTCAGGGAAGCAGAACAACGGTTCAATAAGACTGAAATACCACAGAAATTATTTTCAAACAGAGGTGTTATTTTACATGATGTTTATTTCTGAAAGGGTCTCGCAAATAGAATTCAAAAAGCAAAATACTAGTATTTAATAGCTATATAAACTTCTAAATTGAATGAGCTTTTATCTCTACCTCTATAAAAACTAATTTTTCTTTACCGTTGTTAACTACATTATGCGATACACCTGCATTTCTGTAGTAAGGTTTTCCTTTTATAAGGGTAGTGGTTGTTTCAACCTCATTATGATCAATTAGCAATAATTGGCCGTTAGTTTGCGGAATAACCACGTAGTCCCATTGGTGTATATGAAACCCTGTTTCTTCATTTCTATTGAATGAATATTCTGTTACCCTTATTCTTTCATTATCTATTTGAATATTTGCACTAGCTTTTTTTCTTTGCATTTTGTGTTTTTTAACCTCTCCCTATAAAGGGCATATTACTAGCCATGATTGTCATATTAAGAATATTGGTATCTAAGGGGAGACCCACTAAATGTAACACTGCATCAGCTATATGCTCAGGATCGAATGTAGGCTCTTTTTTAATGGAACCATCTGCCTGAATTATTCCTTTCTTTATTCCCTCTGTCATTGGTGTATCGGCGTTCCCAATATCAATTTGGCTACAAACAATATTAAATGGTCTTCCGTCGAGCGCCAAACTTTTTGTCATTCCCGTGACCGCATGTTTAGTTGAGGTATATGCTATTGATCCAGGTCTTGGGGTTATAGAGGAAACGCTTCCATTATTGATTATCCGGCCTCCCATGGGAGATTGGTTTTTCATAAGCGAAAACGCATGCTTACTGAAAAGAAACATTCCATTAATATTGACTTCAATAACCTCTTTCCATTCACTGAATTTTATTTCGTCTATAGTTTTTGAAGAAAGAAACGTACCAGCATTATTGAAAAGTACGTCGATACGAGAAAAATTTTTCTTAATCATTTCAAAGCATTTGTTTACATCCGCCTCATTACTAACATCAATAGGAAATACTAGTGCTTGATCACTACACACTGCCTTTGTTTCTTCTAACTTATCTTTACGTCGCCCTATCAAAATAACACTAAAACCAGCATCAGAAAGCTTAATAGCTGTGGCTTTCCCCACCCCTGTCCCAGCTCCTGTAACGATTGCAACCTTATTCATTAAAAAAAAGGCCTGTTTTAAAAAAGATAAAAATTTTGAACACTTTTACTACCTAAATAAATTTAACCACAACAACAAAAACTAAATCTTTTCAATTTCCATAATTATATGAATATAATCCATCGCATGACCATCCGGGTCTCTTTCAACTTCTGCCCTATAATTTTCATAAAAAGAGTCGATTATTTCGTTGCTCTCATTTTCACATCTATCAGATAAAGCGGTTTTAAATACCGTCTCTGACCAACTCCGGGTAGTTGAAATAAGACTGTCAGCAAACTCTTTTTTTGACATCTTCCCAATATTATTTTCATAAGTCTCACGATAGGGACATTTTGTCAATTTTGTACTGCATGATAAAAGCTTTAACCCAGCTTTTGAAACCTCAGACATTTTATCATTAAACGGCGCACAAAACTCTTCCACCGTTCTGTAATGCTGGGCAAAAGTAGTGTTTATATATTCTTCTTTTGTTATTGTCCCTTGATCCAAGTACGTTTTCCAATGCTGATTAAATTTACCAAACATTGAATGTCCGCCCGTGTTGCCAAGATAACGACCTTTTTCATCAATTCCAAAATTCATGCATACAAAGCGTCCACCTGATGCCAGTTCTTTAGCCCTCGATAGGAGAATCGACTCCCAATCTGTGGCTGCTTGGTCCATAAACTGCCTTTTTTCTGCTATATCGGCTCCAACCATATGTACGTGATTTTTTATTTGACAAGGTTTTTCCGAAACATAATGCATAGCTGTCGCGGAAAAGCCCAAGGATAAGCTGTCTGTTGCTAGTAATTGTTGATGGAAGCCAGTACCGCACCCATGCACAAAAACATTATCAAAGATTTTTTGATAAGCTAGCTCTTTCTCTCCATGCATCCCCTGCATCTTCTTAAAGAGGGTCGAGAAATCGTTAGAAGCCAAATCAGTGTAAATTATCTCAATTACTCTGTCATCCCCCCTACTTCTAATAAGGTTTATCAAATTGTACCAGAGTTCCTGACTAGTTCCTCCATCTGCTGCACCATAATCTGCAAACCTCAATATTTCCTTGTTAGGAAGGGGAGTTACAGATTTTTCCAAAATTTCCTGTATTGAATCTATGGCAGTTTTAGCTCCTGCAGTCTTTTGTGAATAGTATCCTTCTCCTTTCATAGACAGAACATCTTGAGTGTTTAGTATTTCCAGCTTTTTACTATTCATTAAATCTAATTTGTGTTGTGTAGTTTGGTTGATCGAATTCTTTTTTTTATTTATTGAGAGCAAATTTCAAAATTTGCTTCCAACTTTAGAACTACTTTTTTATTAGTATCTTTTATAATTTGGGTGGTTGACCAACCTGTGTTAGTGTTAAATATCATATTTTTACAATTAGCGTTTTTCCAATTTTTAGTTGCAGTAATCTTAAAATCCTCTGAAAAGTCGGATAATGAATACTGAATGTGTTTTTTTTCTGTTATCAGAGCTTTTTCCTCACAATCAACGGTAATCCCTATTAATTCGAAGTCGCCTATATTATAAGGAATTTTTTTTTCTTCTTGCGCCTGCATACCTTTCATCGCATTACAAATGACCTCGTCTAGTTCATTACCAACTGCTTTAAACGCTCCAAAAGAACTGCAGATAGCGCATATGGAAAGAATATTAAAAAAAAATTTCATTTAAAATTTTCCGTTCTAAAATTTAGTCGGTTGCTTCAAACACCTTATTATAAATTTTCCACTCGTTATCGACTCTGAGAAACGAAAGCGTATCTATGAACATAATATTAATATACTCACTTTTTACTTTTACAACAGCGGTCTCTTCTCCGGCATTAATCATCAATATTTCGTAAGCTTTAGATTTACCTTGTTCTTTCGGTGATGGGATGTTTTTTTCAACGAATGTTGCCCATGCCTCCTTCGTCTGTCTTATCAGCTTACCGTTAATATGACCTGTAACTTTGGCGTCATCATCGAATATTTTTCTGGTCATAGCTCCATCAGATTCGTATGCGCTTTTGATATAGTCTTCCACTACCTTAAGAACTTTTTCCTTATTTTTCATTTGCACTCTTTTCCATTTTCTTTTGATATTAAATAAAATTATTAAAAGTGATGGTTAATGGTATCGCAAAATACCAACGAAACAAATTCCTTTTTTCAAGTCAATTAAACTATATATAGCTACGCCTAAATGTTTTTTTAAAAATACGAAAAATTTTTGTTACCATTGAATTTGAGAAATTAAATAATAAGGAAAATGCGTATGAAATTTACAGTTTCACATAAAGAAAAATCTAAATTTGAAGCGGGTCTCAGAGGGTTTTTTCAGTATAGGGATCTCGGAATAGACACAGCCACAGAGGGAAATTATGGAGCAAATGTAATTAGAGCTGTTCCAGGCAAACATTCCAAGGGCGAATGGCATTTACATAAATTAGATTTTCAAATGGTTTATATACTCAAGGGTTGGGTTACTTTCGAGTATGAGGGCCAAGGAACCTTTACTTTTCGTGAAGGAGACTCCGTCTTGCAACCCCCAAAAATATCGCATAGAGAGATAGAGCATTCAAAAGATTTAGAGCTTCTTGAAATAACAAGCCCCGCTTCTTTTGATACGGAGACTGTTTAGTTTACTATTGACTATTGGCTAATTTCAAAAACCAGACTGCAGTCATATCCGCTACTAGTTCTTTCTTTTGATTGAAAACTTCGACTAGTATTGTTGTAATTCCAAAAGGTTTTGAATTTGATTTGCGCGATGACTTGACTGTTACTGTACAATGAATAGTGTCATTTGGTCTGACAGGTTTAAACCAATTAACTTTGTCTAAACCTGGAGACCCCATTGAGGACCTCGAGGTTTTTTGAGTATCTAAAATTAAACTGTGGGCAATCGCTATGGTTTGCCAGCCACTTGCTATAAGGCCACCATAATGGGACTGCTTTGCCAATTTTTCGTCAATGTGAAAAGATTGATAATCCCATTTTTCAGCGAATGAAATAATATCTTTTTTGGTGATTGTCTTTTTTTTTGTTTCGAAGGAGTATCCTTGATAAAAGTCTTCAAAATACATTTCTTGCCTCAAAAATTACAATTTAGAAAATTTGATAAAAAATAGCTATGTTTCTATAGGAGCCTTCTATTAATAGCACCTTCAGATGGGTCTATTCAATACTTCTTACGAAATATGGGCTACAAAACAAGCTTATGCCCGTTTTCTCGCAACCATTTTCTTTTTTTTTGGAAATCTTTGCAGTATTTTCCCACCTGGTACCAGAAATTCTTAGAGTGATTAGGTTCGATGATGTGACTTAATTCATGAACTATTAGATAGTCAATTATATGATCTGGAGCCATTATAATTCGCCAATTATAAGATATTTTATTATTTGCAGCGCAAGATCCCCATTTTGACTTGTAGTTCTTTACAGTGATTTTATATGGTTGAACCCTCATTTGCTGTGCTAACTCTTCAGTTCTTGCTTTCAAAATTTTAATAGACTCTTTTAAGTACCAATCTTCCAGCAATCTTTTAATGTTTTCTCTACCTATTGATTTATCATCAACATACGAGACCAGCAAAAGACCTCCTTCAATTTTAACAGCCTCTTTTCTCCTTGAAATTAGAGATAAGCGATACTCACCACCTCTGAAATAAAACTTATCATTATCAATAAATTCTCTATTTTTTAAATTCTGCTCTTCGAAATTCAAAATCGCTCTTCGATTTATCCAGTGCTGTTTTTTCTTGATAAGATCCACTAAGGTTTTTTTAGATAAACTTCTAGGTGTTTTAATGATCAGTTTGTTATTTTTAACCTGTAATGCAATAGTTCTTTTTCTGTTGGTACGTTCTACCCGTATTTCCAAGTCTACATTACCAATATCGATTATTTCATTTGCAAAGCTTCTGATATGCATTTTGAACAAGTAGGAAAGCTTTAAATTACTTTAAAAGTGACATTGCGGTCGCCGTTAAATTATGTACGACAATGGTATTAAGATTAATCAGCTTACTAACTTTTGGTCTATAATAATCAATCCATTCACTACTCTCATAAACATCTTCATACAATCTCTTCTTATGATCTTGATCTAGAAAGCGCCTTATCCAAACATAAGTTGACCCTTTCGTTTCTGAGTGCATTTTTCTTTCCCCTCTTTGTTCAAAGAACTCATCAGAACTACTCATTATAAAAGTTCCATTTATTTCCATTCCTTTTTCTCTCTGAAAAGGAATAATTTCCGTATCCATAAACTCTATCCATTCAGACATTTTACTTGGATATACTTGATATATCCTTAATTCGAAAAAGGGTTCCATTAATATTTCTCCATGCATTTGCGCGATTATCTTTTATAAAACTCAACATTAATGCAATTTTTTGTTTGTTCACATACTTTTGGTAGCTAATAAAAATTTTTTATTGGCTCTGGATTTAAAAAATATTTGCTCTATTTCAATTTCTATAGGTGGAGATAATAATGAATTTACTCAAATGGCTTCTTGAAAATGAAAACTCACCGTTTTTGTGGGGAGGGCTATTCATTTTTCTAATTATCCTTTTAATAGGCTTTTAATCTATAGTTCGTGTTAGACGATTTTGGTGATTAACATGGATGACATTGATCACAACTCTCCTGAACGGTTTCCCACAAAAAAGGAGCAGGTACTAAACGATTTTAGAAGCTTTTCCAGTAAGCGCTTGTGTAATTATTCAAAGAGTAGAAACTTTGATATGGGCCATCCTCATGCAAATGTTTCAAGGCTATCACCATATCTTCGCCGACGACTGGTCTCAGAAAATGAGGTGTTGCAGATAGCTTTGGAAAAAAATTCTATGTCTTCTTTGGACAAATTCATTCAAGAAATTTTTTGGAGAACCTACTGGAGAGGATGGCTGGAATTGCGACCTGATGTCTATAAGGACTATGAAAATGGTTACGACGGCTCTCATCTGCCTGATAAAACTGGAATAAAATGCTTCGATCATTGGACGGAGGAACTTATAGAAACAGGATACCTGCATAATCATGCACGGATGTGGTACGCAAGCATTTGGATTTTTACCCTTGGAAAAAGTTGGATTTCTGGTGCAAACTTTTTTAAAGATCATCTCGTTGATTGGTGTCCCGCTTCAAATACTCTAGGCTGGCGTTGGGTTGCTGGCCTTCAAACAAGAGGAAAGATATATGTTGCAAAGGCGGATAACATAAAGCTTTTTACAAACGATAAATTTTTCCCAAATGGCCAACTGAATGAAAATCCCTTTTACAATGAAGACCTTTGGAAGACTTATGAAAGAGCGCCTGAGATTTCCTATGTAAAGCCAAATCTAAATGCTTGCGAAGATACAGGGATAGTTTTAAATAAAAATGATCTCACTTTAAATCAATTCCTAAGCAAAGAACAAATTATCCATAAAGGATGTATCTTTCATGATAGCGAATATCAATCTAGCAGGAGCGATTTTGTAAATAAGTTTGACAGTGACTTAATCGAAGATCTACGCTCAGATTTACCGAGCTTTGAATTCTGCCAAACAAAAAAAGCTGTATTGAAATGGGCTAAAAGTGAAAAATTAAAAAACTTAATTTTTCCTTATGAGACGGTGGGAAATAAATACTTCATGACAAGTGACTTTATTAATGAACTTAGAAATCAGAACATTGAAGCAATTTTTTATATGAGAGATTGGGATAAATATGCGTTTCCATTTGCAAATAAAGGCTTTTTCCCATTTAAAAAAAATATTTCCGACTTGTTATTTAAAAATGGTATTAGTTAAAATAGTTAGTAATCAATCATGTATCTGGCTTTTTGTTTAGTTATTGAATTATATAAAACCATCTCACCACTCCGGGGTACGATTCCAGTCTGTTCCGAAATAACAACCTGATGGGTCACAAATAAAGCAAGGTCTGAATAACCAAGGGAATCAAGTTTCTTTTGAAGTTTGTTCATGACCTGATCTTTTTTTTCATATACTTGAAAGAAGGAGTTTAATCCTGGAAAAGTTGTCCATTGGCCAAGATTAAGCTCTCTAGCTGTATCGATGCACCGACACCACTCACTTGTTAAAATTTGAGAGAACTTCAGATTTGTTGATCTCAAGTAATTTCCTATCAATCTGGCCTGCAAGCGACCTTCATCATTTAAATTCCGTTGCGTACTACAGTCCTCTTTGATAAAGTTTTCCGGATCTCCAACTCCAGGCGCTAAAGCATGTCTAAGAAATATGACGTTTGCTGATATATTTTTTCTTATTATTTCTAATTCAGATCGAGCAAAAGTTTCGGTAACCAAAAGAAGCGTTATAAAAATAACACCAATTAAAATATTTTGGATCTTAATATTACCAAGTACTATCTCTGGTACATTCAATAACATTCGCTCTGTTGTCTCTAATGCAATTATGGAATGGAGAAATTGACTTATAAAAAAGTGTTCCCACCATGTATAAAATGAGGATTGTGACTATCAACCTTATATAAAATCGCCTTTCCTTTAAATCCAATACTTTTTTATCAATCATGTATTTGTACCTGTTTAATAGTATTTGAAACCTATGCTTTTTCCAACCATTCAATTGTTTTTAGATATATCAGTGAGAAACGACTTTAAGTTAGAGTATTTGTAATCTATGTACTCCGCGTTATCTTTATAATCTTCAAGATTACGCTCATTCTCCATCCAAACGGTTTTCAACCCTAGCAATTTTGCCGGTTTTAGATTTTTTGCTGTATCCTCAATAAAAATACTACTTTCTATTTGATTTGAACGAATGCCAAAACTTTTAAGCATAATATCATAAGATTTTGGATCGGGTTTAGGTAAATAGTTTGCAGCTTTTATATCTAATATTTTTTCGAACTCAGCTTCTATCCCCATTGCTGATAAAATTTTTTTCGCGTGATCTTGAGATGCATTTGTATAAATGAATTTTTTACCAGAAAGATTGTTTAAACTTAACTTAAGTTGCTTTTCATATTGTAATTCAGGGTGTGTAACATCATGAATAAAATCAAGATATTCATCAGGGTCTATTTCATATTCTCTCATAAGACCGGTTAACGTAAGACCATATTTTTTATACATATTACTTCTAACTAAGTTAGCTTCTTCCTTTGTGAAAGAGAGAAATTCCATTATGTACTGAGTAATCCTCTCGGATATTTTGACGAATAATCCAGCTTTTATATCGTATATCGTGTTGTCAAGATCGAAAATCCAGTTTTCAAAAGAATCATTAAATAATTTTTTCATTTATTTTCCCTATTAAGAAGATCAGTCTGTATTAATTTATTGATTATAAAATTGTAGCGCAAAAAACGTTTCAACCTTCTTCTGTTTGTATAAGATATAAGAAATCTACTACCTCTTGATACTTTTCGTCAGCAATATCTTTGTAACTGCACCCAAAACGATCTTTTACTTTCAACGCCACATGAGCATATGGATTTCTCCCTTTTGGATGATTGGGGTGCTCAGGAAGCTTTCCAAACAATTCATCGCCTGTGCTTTGAATTAACCGCCAGATTCTTTCTTTATTTATTTTATCCAAATTTTTCCCTCTTGGATAACAATCAAACAGGCCTATCACCAGCAAATGTTATCCGATGCATTAACCTTCTTTTCCCATGGTAATCGTTTATCGGATTATGAAGGGTGCACCTATTGTCCCAAATCGCAACTGATCCTTTTTTCCACTTAAAACGGCAGGTAAACTCTGACTTTATTTGGTGCTTAAACAAAAATTCAAGAAGAGGAGTACTCTCCTCTAAGCTAAGACTTGCGAACTGTAAGGAATGAGCTTCATTGATAAATAATGCTTGTTCTTTAGTTTCAGGGTGTGTTCTGACTACCGGGTGAGTCGCTCTCAACTCGTCGACCACTTTTCCAGACGAAGAGTGTTTCATAACATCTGATCTTGAGGCTACGACTTTCCCTTTACCAGAGATATTAATTACCTTTTGTTCATTCAAGAATTTCCGCATACCCTCTGACAGATGATCTAACGCCATGCATTGGTTCGCAAATTCGGTGTCACCACCAAACTCAGGCACCTCAACCGCGTACAGCATTGTTGCCTTTGGTGGTTGCTCTTGATATGTGGTGTCACTATGCCAAACCCCACCAAAATTATTAAGGTCAGTTTCTTTCTTTAAAATGGGCGTTATCTCAGGAAAATCTTTCAGACCTCTCACAAATGGATAGATTATAGGTTGTCCAAACATCTTACCAAATCGAAGTTGAGTTTCCGGATTGAGCTCCTGATCATTAAAAAATATCACCTTATATTCTAAAAAAGCATTATATATCTCTTCAAATACAGGGTCTTGAAGAGGTTCTTTTAATTCTACTCCGGTAATTAATGCTCCTAATGCACCCGATATTGGACTAACTTCTATGCTTTTATAATTTGCATCACTCATAATATCGTCTTCCTGCTCAATTAAATTCTAATGAAATATACAATAATTAATATTACTCACAATTTTTCACAAAAACTCTAGAAAAATTTTTAATTAGCGTCTTGCCAAATGAATTGAGATAATCACTCCGAGTAAATGTATAAATATATATAAAATGATAGCTTTTACCCATGGTAAAACAAAGTCCACTAAAAAAGGTAAAATAAATCGCAATCGCCAAGAAGTATTTTTAAAATGGTAAAAATTTATGTAGATGCCGACGCTTGTCCGGTAAAAAACGAAATAGAAAGAATCGCAACACGCCATGATTTGATAACTTATATGGTGTGTAACGGAGGAATCCGTCCTTCCCGCAATCCACTTATAAACCTCATCGTAGTTAATCAGGAATTCGATGCGGCAGACAGTTGGATTATAGGTAATATCGAGAAAAACGACATCTGTGTAACAAACGATATTCCACTTGCTGAACAATGCCTAAAAAAAGGTGCGTTGGCAATAAGACCTAATGGAATCAGGTTTACACTCGACAACATAGGTATGGCAGTCGCTACAAGAGAAATAATGGGAAAAATACGTGAAGGCGGTGAATTTACTTCGGGTCCGCCTCCCTTTAGCAAATTAGACCGATCCAAATTTCTGAGCTATATGGAAAACGTAGTTCGTTCAGCTAACAAGTCGTGAATGCACCAAGAGTTTCTAATCAACACAGGTTACTTATTTGACCTAGCAGCTCTAATAAGTCTCTGCAGAACCGACTTTGCCACTCGAGACAATTCCACTTCTTCAATGTTGCCTAAATTATCGAAATTATTACCCACTACTATTAATCCCAACATTCCCATATTACCGTGTGGTGTACATTGATATAAGTAAACTCCAGGCAAATCAAAAGTAATTGCATGACGGACGTTTAAATCCGATTTTTCTGTAAATGCTTCCATGTTTGGTCCAGCAAAAAATTCGACATTATGACCCTCGTTCTTTGCCAACTACTCTATAGTGTCACCAACGCCAATATTCGCAACCTCGATGCTGTAAGAGTCATCTGCGGTAAACTCTATTTTTACAGTATCCGCAACTACGACTTGCCATGATAATAAAATAAGAAAAAATAAAAACAGTAATAATCTCATCTTGTGTAATAAAGAATGAAGATGAAAATTATAAATATCACGTTAAGTAAATATAAGAGTACAGAGGTCATATGCAGGTTCTTGAATCCCTTTTCTGAGCCCGAGCGACCTTCGATCATTAAATCCCGCATCTTATTTATTCTAGGAGTTAAGAAGTGGGTGTTAATCAGAAAGCTTATTGCTATAGCTATCCCAAATATCATTCCGGAAACAAAGTCACCTAACGAAAAGAATAAGAACATGAACATAGAAATTAAAAAACAAAAATTAAAAAGGCGAGGGAATATGTATCTTAAGAATTTCTTAGAATAGTCTTCATCGAGTGTCTTAAAAACTGCAGGTGAAGTAACTACCATGAAGGAAGTCATTGCTCCCAGAACAACAGCGTTTAATAATAATCCTATCTCTACGTACATGATGATGATATAGCGTTATAACAAATTAAATCAAAGTCAATCATGTTACCATTTCTTAAAGCTTTAAAAAAAGCTCTAGATTATTCAAGAGGACTAAACGTTTATTTTTTGTGTATGTTTAAATGCTGGCGATAATACTAATATACATTTCTTAACCTAAAAAGTGCTGATTACCTCGCATCCTTCAAAAGCTTTTAAGCATCGATATTGTAATATAGCAAATCCTACTATCTCAAATATTTGAGACATGTATCCAATATCTTTTTTGGTGGCTCTACGATTTTTCTTTTTTCGAGATCCAAAAAGCCACCATTTGATGTTATCTTAACTACCAAACGATTTTCTCTGTCATAAATATCTAAAAGCCTCACAATCTTTCTGGTATCATTGGTTATATTGAATCTAAGATTTATAATCACCTCTTCGCCTTCAAAGACCTCTTTTTTGAACTCCATATAGGTATCAAAGACAATTCCACTAATTTTGTATTTACTACAGAGTTTTAAGAGACCGACTTGTTCGCATATCTTCCAATACGCAAGGTTAGCAACAGTTAGATAACCCGCTTCTGATACATGCCCATTTTTGTCTATATGATCACTAGTAAGTTTAACAAAAAAGCTATTTAAATTTTTTTCCAAATACGAGTTTCCAAAAAAATTGCAGCAAAATAAATATTCTTCTGTAGCCAATATTTCCTTTTTAGAACTATTGCAACAAATATTGCATTCGGTAGACCTCCTTACCAATGGATTATCATGAAAAGCTTTAGCTACCATCTTTGTGTTTTTCTAAGACGAATTTGTCAGAAAAGCGATCAGACCAAACACTCCTAAAAAAATTATCGCCCATATAAGCAATTGCATAATGAACCTCTGAGGACTTTGCCTCGCAATATAAACAATACCCCCTGAAAGCATCAAGAGTAATAAAATATAAAAAACAATACTGGGGTAATCACCGTACAAATTTTTATATCCTTTTTACAATTTTAATCAGTCTCTAAATCTCTCATCTTTTTAATAAATTGTTTCTTACCTCTAGAGATATTTTTTACCCAGTCGGTATTTGCATCTCCATCAGCATTATCAGAGATATACTTGAAACATCGAAACTTTATATCATTCAAGTAACAAATTTTTGCGATAGCGTATGCCTCCATATCGACGAGATCTGTTTTCAATTTAGGTGTAGAAGTAACAAAAGAATCTCCTGTACCACAGCTATACCCACTAGTTCCAAACACTATCTCTTGAATGTCATCAAATGGGGTCTGACCAATCTTAAAACCTAGTGGCGAAGCATCCATATCTCTTTGAAAGAATTTAGTAACTTCCACCAATCCCTCTAATTTTTTATTTAAACTGCCAGCGGTACCATAGTTGATTATTTGAGTTGGAGAATAGTCTTTAATTATTTCTAACGTTTTGATCGCGGCGTTAATCTTTCCTACGCCAGTATATTGGATGTGGAAGTTTGGTAGGTCTTTTGAACTGAGTTCTTTTTCAGCAGCAACTAAAATTAAAACCATATTACTTTCTTGTCTCTTTAAAATCCCTCGAACGATCTCACACAATGCGTTAGGAGTCCAGCTATAGATCATAATGCGAATAAATCTTTAGTAATGCACGCGCTTAGCCCATCTAGACTATACTAGCTTAAATAAACGCATTTATTCGTTTGCTTCCTCCTTTTTTCATTCTTACACATGTCTCTTGCAATAAGAGTTATTATAATTCCAGCCCTTAACGCATCGAGTAGCGAAAGCTTGAACAGCTTTAATTTAATAAAAGTGTGCGGCATGCTTGAGGATTAGGCTGAAAAAGTACTTATTCACTTGTTATGTTCTATTTTTCTCTCTGAAATTTAATATCACTGAGTATACCTACTGCGATAAAACGTCTCTTTAAATACTATTTATCGAACTATTTATTATAACAGTAGGCATTCCTACTGTCATCGGAAGGGTTTGTTGGTTAGTGACATTTCCAGCCATTACCAACAAACCTTGTCTGTATCGGCAGTAATATTATTTATTATTTATATCATCGCCCAGTAAGAAACATCAGACTTTAAAAATTTTTGTTGAGAAAAGTCCAAGCCTTTGCACTACCGTAATGTCTAAGATTTAGATAATAATTGATATTCTTACACTCGAAAAAAGTTTTTCCTATTTCTCCAATACCAAAAAAATCAGTAAGTGATCTAGTCTCTTCCATACATGTTTAAAAGGTGTGACGCCCAATCCACCACTGAAGGATTATCATTAGCGTTCAAAATAAATTCTTGACCAATACCAATACAATCCACTAAACAATTTTCTTCATCTTTCCATTTTAATCTGTTACGGAATAAATTTTTTGTATCCGAAAAAAACTCTTTGGGGAAGCTCCATTTCGATCGAGTTTTACCCTTTTCGGTTAATATCAACTCTTTGGCAGTTTTTTTAAATCTACCATGCCCCTTTAGATCTCTAACACTATCGGAAAAAGTTAAATTTCTTGATGCAATATAAATAGTATTATTTTTATATTGCGTTGAGTCCTTCGTGCCGTGAGGATGTAGAATTCCATCCGCTAATAAAAAATTGAATATCTCATCGTTTCCTTTGATTATCTTCTCAACTTGTAACCACCCGAAAAGATGATGCAGATCAGGGCCTCTCCGATGATAATTCTTAAACCAACCAAAAAATAAAAAGAGATCTCCCCTCTTTATCCCACAATTATCTAGTTCTCCTTGCGCACCGCCTGATTGCCCAAAAATACCTAT